>CAVKOL010000216.1:0-2074 GCA_963658035.1 Bacteroidaceae bacterium | reverse complement strand
CTGGACCTCGTTGCGGAAGCCGGCCGGGAAGGACGGGCGCAGCGGGCGGTCGATCATGCGGGCGGTGAGGGTGGCCTTCTCGGAAGGACGGGCCTCACGCTTGAGGTAGCCGCCGGGGATGCGGCCCACGGCGTACATCTTCTCGATGAAGTCGACCGTCAGGGGGAAGAAGTCGTAGTCCTTGCGCTCCTTGGACACCACGGCGGTGAGAAGGACGCAGGACTCGCCGCTCTTGACCAGAACGGCGCCGGTGGCCTGCTTGGCCAGCTCGCCGGTCTCGAGGGCGTAGTGCTTACCGTAGAGGTCGAACTCGTGCGTAACTTTTGCCATTTTCATTTCCCTTATCTCCGTCTGCCCCATTGCAGACGGGCCATCTCGCGGGCCCTGTGCCCACGTAAAACGCTTTTTCGCCGCTTGGTTTGGCGGCTCACAACAAGGGGCGCCCTAAGGCGCCCCCCAAGTGACTAACTCAGCAAGAACTACTGGATGTTGTCGCGGATACCGAGGCTCTTGATGAGGCTACGGTAGTTCTCGATGTCGTTCTTCTTGATGTAGGAGAGAAGACGACGACGCTTACCGACGAGCATCAGAAGACCGCGACGGGTGTGGAAGTCCTTCTTGTGGGACTTCATGTGCTCGGTCAGCTCCTTGATGCGGGCGGTGAGAATGGCGACCTGGACCTCGGCAGAACCGGAATCGGACTCGGACTTGCCGTACTGCTTGATGAGCTCAGCCTTCTGCTCTTTGGTGATCATGTTAGATCCCCTTTCATGAATTCGCCCCAGACCGGGTACGCCGACGCAGAAATCGGGCGACTAGGTGCGGGGTACTTACAAAACCTAAAGAACAATACCTAAAGGGCGCCCCGATTGCAACAAGGCTCCAGGTATTGCCCACAATTCCACAAATCGTCGCGGGGCCGGGCGGACATGCAGCCGGCCTATGCCACGCCCGAGACGCAAAACTCCATGGCCTTCAGGCGCGCGTCCAGGTGCGTGGCGGCCCAGACGTGGGAGGTCCCCAAGAGCCACACGGCGCTCGCGGCGTCTATGGGAGCGGCGAGAAGCTCGTCGAAGGTGAGGCCCAAAAGCGAGCGCAGCCAGGCCACCTGCGAGGCGTCCACAGGCTCTGCCCCCTCGATGCGAGACGCGCAGCTCTCGCACAAAAGGCCTCCCGTGGCAGCCGAGAAGCGCGTGGGCGCCGGGTCGTCGCACAAACAGCAGGTATCCAGCTGCGGCCGCCAGCCCTCGCGGGCCAGGACCTTGAAGACGAAGGCCGCCACAACGACGTCCAGGTGCGGCTGGTCGCATGCCTCCTCGCAGGCCGTGAGCGCCCGCTCAAGGATCTGGGCCAAAAAGGGGTCGCGCGACCCCTCGAACGAGCACAGCCGGCATACCTCGCACACCGCCGAGGCGGCGCTCACGCGGTCAAGGTCGCCGCGCAGCCCGGCGTGGGCGACCACCAGGCTGGCCTCGGCCACGACGTCCAGGCTTCGCCCCTTGGCAATCAAGAAGTCGCAGGCCGAGAAGAGCTGGACCTTGCCCGCGAGCTTGCCCGTGGGTTTTCTCGCCCCCTTGGCCACCGCCTGCATGAGCTCGCCCTCGCCGGTAAGAAGGGTCAAGATGAGGTCCGTCTCGCCGAGCTTGGTGCGCCCAAGAACCGTGGCCCGGACGTTGTATGTCCTTCTCTGTGCCAAATGCGCCGCAGGTAGAGGCTTTGCGCCCTACTCGTCTTCCACCGAGTAGCCCAGGCGGGCGATGATGTTGGGGTTGCGGCGCCACTGGGGCTCGACGCGCACCTTGAGGTCGAGGAAGACCTTGCGGCCCATCAGGCGCTCGATGTCGCGGCGGGCCTCTACGCCCACCTTCTTGATCATCGCGCCTCCCTTGCCCACGACGATGCCCTTCTGGCCCTCACGCTCGACGAGGATGACGCACGAGATGGAGGCGTGGCCGTCCTTGGCGATCTGGATGTCGTCCTCGCACATGACGCCCACCGAGTGGGGCAGCTCCTGCTTGAGGTTGAGGAAGAGCTTCTCGCGCACGAACTCGGCCACCAGCTCCTCGTCGGTGGT
>CAVKOL010000215.1:0-2078 GCA_963658035.1 Bacteroidaceae bacterium | reverse complement strand
AGAAGTTCGACTACACCAAGGGCTTCAAGTTCTCGACCTACGCCACCTGGTGGATTCGCCAGGCCATCACCCGCGCCATCGCCGACCAGGCCCGCACCATCCGCATCCCGGTGCACATGGTCGAGACGATCAACAAGCTCATTCGCGTGCAGCGCCAGCTTTTGCAGGACCTGGGCCGCGACCCGACCCCCGAGGAGATAGGCGCCGAGATGGGCATGAGCCCCGACCGCGTGCGCGAGATCCAGAAGATCAGCCAGGAGCCCGTTTCCTTGGAGACCCCGATCGGCGAGGAGGAGGACTCCCAGCTGGGCGACTTCATCGAGGACTCCAGCGCCGTGGCGCCTCCCGAGGCCGCCAGCGACTCGATGCTTCGCGAGCAGCTCGACCAGGTGTTGGATTCTTTGGCCGACCGTGAGCGCAAGGTCATCAAGTTCCGCTTTGGCCTTGAGGACGGACACCCCCGTACCCTCGAGGAAGTTGGCCGCGAGTTTGGCGTCACGCGCGAGCGCATTCGCCAGATCGAGTCCAAGACCCTGGCCAAGCTTCGCCACCCCAGCCGCTCCGGCCGCCTCAAGGACTACATGGAGGACTAAGCCTCACGCATCGAGCCCCGTCGCCCGTTTGGGTGGCGGGGCTTTTTGCTGCGTGGGGTCCTTGCGGCCGTGCGTGCGCCAAAATCCATGGTCGTCAGTACTTGTGGCGAATTTCTGCGCGCGAATCGGGGGTCGTCAGTACTTTTCGAGTCCCTTCGGGGTCTTCTCAGCAAATCCATTTTGCAAACCCGCAGGTAAACCACGTGAGCCCTTCTCGCCATATGGAGAAGACCACTCAAAAATACTGACGACTCCCAAATCGCGCGCAAATTTTGGCGAGAAGTACTGACGACCCCAAATCGCGCGCACGATTAGGCGCCTACTTCTCGTGAACCGTGAGCTCAAGCACATCGGGGCGCGCGTAGTGGCCCACGGGGTCGTGCTCCATGCGCGAGGCGGCGGCTTGCTGCATGTCCAGCTCGGCGTAGATAATCGTCTCGGTGTCCCAAACCGGCTCGGTCACATAGTGGCCGTATGGGTCCACCACGCAGCTGCCGCCTCGGCACACGATATCGGGAAGACTTGCCGTGACCTGGGCCTCGTTTAGATCGGTAGGGTAGGAAGACCTTCTCACCACCATGTCGGCGTTCACAAAGAAGCACTTGCCCTCGATCGCGATGTGCTTAATCGTGGACTGCCACTCAGGGTTGTCGTTGGTGTTGGGCGAGATGTAGATCGTGACGCCCTTTTGGTAGAGGGCCACGCGCGCGAGCGGCATGTAGCTCTCCCAGCAGATGAGGCTTGCCATCGGGCCCCAGGGTGTCTGGGTCACGGGGAAGAAGCCGCGGTCGGCGTCGCCCCACACCACGCGCTCGGTGCCGGTGGGCTTGAGCTTGCGGTGGACCTTGTAGGAGCCGTCGGGCTCGAAGATGACGTTGCTGTTGTAGAGGGTCCCGCTCACGGCGTCGCGCTCGCTAAATCCCATGCTTATATAGGTTGCCGTCTCGCGCGCGGCCTGGGCCAGGACGTCGAACTCGGGGCCGCCCGCGACCACCGAGGCGTCGTAGTAGCGCATCCAGTCCGCGCGGCCGCCCTCGTCGCGCTTGCCCATGGTGAAGCCAAAGGAAAGGCCAATAGGGTAGCCGGGGATAAAGAGCTCGGGAAAGACGATGAGGTCGGCCTCCTGCGCCGCGGCCTCGTCGATGAGCGCCAGCGCCTTCTTGACGCACGACTCCTTGTCAAACATCACCGGCTCGGCCTGGACAAGCGCCAGCTTGCACGTGCTGCAGATATCCCTCACGGCGTCTCCAATCCACGGTGTTCTTAACCAGCCAAGAATAACCCGCGCGGGTCCTGCTCGCCATCATTGACCTCGCTTTTAACAATGCTCAACCAGCGGGCGAGAAGAAATTTCAAATTAGTTGAAATTTCTGCTTGCGCTCGAGGGGCAAATCCGTATACTTATTTCTTGTGCGAACGAGCACCCACCAATTCCCCGGTGGCGCAGTGGTAGCGCAGCTGACTGTTAATCAGCGTGTCGCAGGT
>CAVKOL010000214.1:0-2079 GCA_963658035.1 Bacteroidaceae bacterium | reverse complement strand
CCCAGAAGTTCATCGACCAGATCGTCTCTGCTTTCGCTACTTCTGCTTGGGCCTTCGTCCTTGGCGTCTGCGGCTTCATCGAGTCTTCGGGTAACTCCGCCGACATCGTGCAGCCCACCTCTGTGCCCGTCTCCATCTGCGCCTTCATGCTGATCGGCTGCGCCGGCTGCTTCGTCGTCGCCTGCATCCTGGGCAAGACCATCCACATCGACAAGGCCCAGTGCGATGCCCTTTGCGCCGAGGTCAAGCGCGTCAAGGAGGGCGGCCTCATGGCCGACGTCGAGCCCGAGGTCAAGCAGCTTTGCGAGGAGCTCTCTGGCTTCAAGTACGAGGAGTGCTTCGGCCACAACAACGTGGGCTACCAGGAGGATTCCGTCCAAGCCGCGGCCTAAGCCCCGCATCACCTGCACCAACTCTTGAATTTAAGGGGCCGTGCTGCCGAAAGCCGGCGGCGCGGCCCCTTTCTTTGCACCGGGGCGTTTTGGCTCTGGGGCACTTAAACTAAAGGCACTTCTTCTCGTCTAAGGAGAAACCCATGGAAACCAACGTTATCTGGCGCTGCCCCCGCGCGGCCGTGATCGAGCTCGACGACGGCGGATACTTCACCACCTCCGACACCTGGGAGGTCTACGTCAACGACGAGGCTGCCGGCACTACCGACTACATCGAGACCTACGTCGACGGACTTGAGCCGGGCTGCCGCAACATCGTGCGCTTTGTCTGCGGCGACCGCGAGCTGACCGTGGGCGTCACCACCCCCAACGAGACCTTCACCATCGACGTGCGCGACTGCGGCGCCAAGGGCGACGCCACCCACGACGACACCACCAACATCCAGGCCGCCATCATGGCCTGCCCCAAGGGCGGTCGTGTCCTTATCCCCGCGGGCAAGTACCTGATCAAGTCCCTCTTCCTCAAGAGTGACATCAACGTCGAGCTGGCCGCGGGCGCCCAGCTTCTGGCCCGCCACGACCGCGCCGCCCTGGCCTACCTGCCGCAGACTCTGCACGGCAAGGTGGGCGACGGCTACGCCGGCAGCGGCCTGGCCCCGATGGGCCGCTGGGAGGGCGAGGGTTTCTCGACGTATTGCTCGACCTTCACCGGCATGGGCGTCGAGAACGTCTGCATCTATGGCCGCGGCGCCATCGACGGCCAGACCGACTTTGCCGAGGACAACTGGTGGAACAAGGACTTCAAGAACATCTACCGCCCTGAGGAGGGCCGCGAGATCGCCCGCCCGCGCATGATCTTCTTGTCTGAGTGCAAAAACGTCACCATGGCCGGCTTCACCGTGCGCAACAGCCCGGCATGGAACATCCACCCCATCTTGTCCGAGTACATTGACGCCCTGTGCCTTTCTATCGAGGGCCCCAAGAACTCGCACAACACCGACGGCTTCGACCCCGAGAGCTGCGGCTTTGTGCGCGTACTGGGTTGCCACTTCTCGGTGGGCGACGACTGCATCGCCATCAAGAGCGGAAAGCTCGCCATCGAGCCCGAGCTTCGTCCCGCCATGCACGACATGGTGGTCGCGCACTGCTACATGCACGACGGCCACGGCGCGGTGGTGCTGGGCTCCGAGGCGGCCGGCGGCATCAAGGATCTTACCGTTTCGAAGTGCCTGTTCGAGCGCACCGACCGCGGCCTTCGCGTGAAGACCCGTCGCGGCCGCGGCAAGGACGCCGTCAACGAGGGCATCACCTTCGAGCACATCCGCATGGACCAGGTCCTTACGCCCTTTGTCGTGAACTCCTTCTACTTCTGCGACAAGGACGGCAAGACCGAGTACGTGCAGACCCGCGGCCCCTTGCCCGTCGACGAGCGCACCCCGGGCTTTGGCGTGACGACCTTCCGCGACATCGAGGCCACCAACTGCCACGCGGCCGCGGCCTACATCACGGGCCTGCCCGAGAGCAAGGTCACGCGCCTGGCCTTCGAGGACGTCCACGTCACCTTTGCCGAGGACGCCGAACCGGCCGTGCCCGCCATGGCCTGCGGCGTGGAGCCCATGGTTCGCCAGGGCATCATCGCCCAGAACGTCAAGGTGCTCGACCTGCGCAACGTCGTGGTCGAGGGCCA
>CAVKOL010000213.1:0-2092 GCA_963658035.1 Bacteroidaceae bacterium | reverse complement strand
AACGCCTGGAAGACCGACTACTTTGCCCGCTGCCTCATCAACAACGAGCGCGAGGGCGGCTATACCTACCTGGGCTCCACCGGTGACCGCCTGGCCGGCGACGCCGACGCCCCCGGCACCTACTTCTTGAACTCCTACAGCTGGTCTCTTCTCGCCGGCGTCGCCACCGAGGAGCAGATCGCCACGATGCTGGGCATCGTCGAGACCCGTCTTAAGACCCAGGCCGGCCTCAAGCTCTGCACCCTGGTTGACTTCGACCGCCTGGGCGTGGCTACCGGCACCGCCCTGTACTTCCCCGGCGACCGCGAGAACTCCGGCGTCTTCAAGCACGCGGCCATGATGGCCACCGTGGCCTCGCTCAAGGCCGCAAAGACCGTGGCCGACCCCGAGCTGGCCGAGCGCCTGGCAGACCTGGCCTACTTCATGATGGACCGCACCTTCCCGTACAAGGCGCAGGAAAACCCCTATGTCCTCAAGGGCAACCCGCGTTTTTGCACCCAGTACAACAACTCGCAGACCGGCGAGAACATCGCGCCGCTGCTGTCTGGCACCGCGTCTTGGCTGACCCTTGCCACCTACGAGACCACCGGCGCCGGCGTTGGCCGCGAGAAGGTCACCTTCGACCCCGTCCTGCGCCCCGGCCAGAAGCACCTGGCCTACACCCTGGGCCTCGACGACGCCCACATCCACGTGACCGTGGACTCTGCGTCCGGCGCCTTCCGCTGCGGCGAGAAGACCCGCTACCTGTACGACGGCATTGAGTGCGACGGCACCATCGATCGCCCCACCGCGGGCGAGCACACCGTCGCCATCACCTTGTAGTTGAAGGAAAGAGGGGAGGGCAAGAAAACGCTCGTCAAGGGGTAGACCCGGCACCTTCACGAGCGGCATTATTGGCCTATCGGGTATGGCAAGTAACCGAGCTTTATGTACAAAGATGGGAGGGTGAACATGGAGAAATCCGTTAGCGCGACGGCCCAGGCAAAAGGATCTGCGGCCAAGCCCAAGACGATGCAGGACCACGTCCTGTACCACGTCATGCGCGTCGCCGTGATCCTGGCCGCCGCGTCGGTTTTCTACTCCGGTCTTAACCCCGCAAGGGTCACGACCGCAATCTCTAGCAACGTTTCGCTCTTTACCGCCTGCGTCGACCACGAGGCGCTGATCGGGCAGATCCCCGACCGCATCCTCAAGAAGACCGCCGTCACCAGCGATACCTTCACGATGCTGCAGGTCGCCTGCGGTGTCATCATCCTGGGCATCATCGTGGCCATCGTGGGCGCGTGCATGTCCTATGGCAACAAGCGCATGCGCACCCGCGGCCTCAAGTTCCCGCTCATCGGCGCGGTCGTCATGACGGCTGGCCTTGTGGGCGTGGGCATGGTCTACGCGACGATCCTGTCGGCCGACTCCGACAAGGTCCCGGCCACGCTTCCCGGCGCGTTCTTCTTCTTCGCCGCGCTGGTGGTGGCCCTTCTCGCCTCTACCGTCGCCTTGATCTTTGCCGAGAAGAAAGACGCCGAGCCCATTGAGGACAAGATGGAGATGCAGGAGAAGTACCACCTGTTCCTGCTCTTCGTGCCGGTCCTGGCCCTGGCGTTCCTCTTCTGCTACCTGCCCTTGTGGGGCTGGCGCTACGCCTTCTTTGACTACACCGCCGGCGGCGAGCTTTCTGGCGACAACTTCGTGGGCCTCAAGTGGTTCACCATCTTGTTCCAAAACGACACCACCCGCGGCGACGTCGTGCGCGTGATGACCAACACGCTGGCCATGTCTGGCCTGGGCATCCTCACGTCCTGGATCCCGATGGTCTTTGCCGTGTTCCTCATGCAGGTGCCGTCCAAGGGCTTCCGTCGCTTTGTCCAGAACTTCACGACGGTCCCCAACTTCCTGGGCTGGTCCATCGTCTACGCAATCGCCATCGCGATCTTCTCGACCGACGGCTTCATCAACAACTTCCTCAACAACATCTGCGGCATCGCGGCCAACACCAACTACCTGATGGACGGCTCGCACATGTGGCTCAAGATGCTGCTGTGGGGCATGTGGAAGGGCGTCGGCTGGTCGGCCATCATCTACATCAGCTCCATCA
>CAVKOL010000212.1:0-2153 GCA_963658035.1 Bacteroidaceae bacterium | reverse complement strand
CCACGGCCGCCGTCTGCGAGCGCATGGCCCCCGGAATCCCCGAGGCCATGCGCGCGGCCTCAATGGCCATCACGCCGCGGGCCTGCCTGTCGCGCGAGGCCGCGGGAATCGCGGACCGCACGTTGATCGTCAACCTTCCCGGCTCACCCAAGGCCGCGATCGAGAACATCCAGGCCGTCATCGATCCCATCGCCCACGGCCTCAAGATCCTTCGCGGCGGTATTGCCGACTGCGCCCAAGAAAAATAACGATATTGGGAATCCAAATCCGTTTCACACGGGTATCCCCGCTGTCTGGCAAAATCTGACCTGCGGTTTTGCTGGGCGTAAGAGCGGTCTACCGGTTAAATCCAAGATTGGATTCCCAATATCGATATTTTCTTTGCGCGAGCCCCTGCCTAAGATGCCAACCTTAGGGAATCGTAAGGTTGGCGGACGCCTTTGGGCCGCGCGCAGGGGCTAGAATCAAAGCCTGGGACGTTCGAGCGAGGGGAGAGGCGTGCGCAAGGTCTGTGTCATAGAGGACGATGCGGCGATTTGCCGGGGCCTGTGCCAGCTGCTTGAAAGAAACGGCTACCAGACGGCGGCACCCGCGGGCTTTGCCACGCTTCCCCAGCAAATCATCGATATGGCCTGCGACCTGGTGCTTCTTGACCTTAACCTTCCGGGCGTCGACGGTTCCTTCGTCTGCCGCGAGCTTCGCCGCCAAAGCCAGGTACCCGTCATCGCCGTGACCAGCAGGAACACCGACCTCGACGAGCTGGTGTGCCTGTCGGCCGGGGCCGACGACTTCATCGCCAAGCCTTACAACGAGCAGGTCCTTCTCGCCCACATCGATGCGGTCCTCAAGCGCACCTACGGCGAGAACAGCCCATCCTCGCAGCTCACCTACGCGGGGCTTACCCTGGATGCCTCGCGCTGTACGGCCTCCTACCAGGGCAAAAGCGTGGAGCTCACCAAAAATGAGCTTAAGATCTTGTCGCTGTTGCTGAGAAGCACCGGCGCCGTCGTGAGCCGCCAGCGTATCCAGGAAGAGCTGTGGGAGTCCGACGACTTCGTCGACGACAACACCTTGACGGTTAACGTCAGCCATCTGCGGCAGACTCTTTCGAGCATTGGCGCGGGTGACTTGATTGCTACGCGTCGCGGTTTTGGATACCTCATTGAGTAGGGAAGCGGAGAAACACGCACTGGCCCTGTGCGACTACCTGGCCGATAACGCCGCTGCGCTTGCCTGCGAGGCCAGCGCTGTTGTCGTGGCCGCGCTCATGATGCTTGCCTTCGGGTTGCAGGGCAACGAGGTAACGGCCGTCTGCCTGGTCTTGGTTGCCGGCATCGCCATCACGACCACCATCAAATTCGTAACCAAGCGCCGCTTCTTTGACCGTCTGACGCAAACCGCCGACGCCCTTGCCGCCCAGGGCCGCACCTGGCTCGCGCCCGAGCTCATGGACGCGCCACAAGGCAAAGAGGAGCGACTGGTCCACGAGATCTTGCGCACCGAGTCCAAGTCCATGGCCGACCGGATCGCCGCCATGCGCGCCGGGCAGCGCGAGTACCGCGACTACGTGGAGACCTGGGTCCACGAGGTCAAGACCCCCATCGCTGCGGCACGCCTGGTGGCGGCAAACGCCATGACGCCCGCGACCGATGCCATGGACGTCGAGCTGCGCCGCATTGAGGCCTACGTCGACCAGTCCCTCTTCTACGCCAGAAGCTCCTCGCTCGACCGCGACTTTATGATTCGCAGCGTCAACCTGGGCGAATGCGTGCGCGCGGCCCTGCGCAACACGTCGCGCACCCTCATCGACGCGGGCGTTTCTCCGCGCCTGGGCGACCTTGACCTCACCGTGCGCGCCGACCCCAAGTGGCTCGAGTTCATTATCCGCCAGGTCCTGGTGAACGCTGCCAAGTACCGCCGCTCCGACGCCGCGCTGGCGGGCCAGGCCGCGACCGTTTCCATAACGGCCGAGAAGACCCAGACGGGCCTCGACGCCTGGTGCGTGACCCTGCGCGTCCAAGACAACGGCATCGGCATCCCCGCGAGCGATCTCCCGCGCATCTTTGACCGCGGCTTCACGGGGGAGAACGGGCGCGCATACCCCCATTCAACAGGCATTGGTTTGTATCTGGTGCGCACGCTGTGCGAGAAGA
>CAVKOL010000211.1:0-2266 GCA_963658035.1 Bacteroidaceae bacterium | reverse complement strand
GCGTTGTCGACGAGCTGCTGACGACCAAAGTAGTTAAGGGCGTCGCGGCCGTTGACGATGAACTTGCCAGTGCCGGGGACAAGACGAACGCGGGCGGTAGCCTCTTTGCGGCGACCGGTGCCCCAATAAACAGCGGTGTTCTCAGCCATGGGTTATGCCCTCCAGTCGATCTTAACGGGGTTCTGAGCGGTGTGCGGGTGCTCGGGACCAGCGTAGACCTTGAGCTTGGTGCCCTGCTGACGACCAAGGGTGGTCTTGGGGAGCATGCCCTTCACGGCGTGCTCGATCACGCGCTCGGGGTGCTTGGCCATAGCCTCACGGAAGGACTCGAACTTGAGGCCACCGAGATAGCCGGAGTAGCGCCAGTAGCGCTTCTGGTCGGCCTTGTTGCCGGTGAGAACAACCTTGTCGGCGTTAACGATAACGACAAAGTCACCGGTGTCGGCGTTGGGGGTGAACTGGGGCTTGTTCTTACCGCGCAGAATCATGGCAGCGGTGGTAGCCAGACGACCGAGGGTAGCGCCCTCCGCGTCGATCAACACCCACTTGCGCTCGACCTCGCCAGCCTTGGCGTAATGAGTCGATTTCTTCACTTGACTCCTCCTACAAACATGTGTGATTGACAGCTTCTGGACAAGCCGCCAGGTGCTATTTCTTTTAGAGATTACGGGGCCCTAGTGGAAAAAGCCTTATGAGTATAGCGCAGCAGGTTTGGGTTGGCGCCGTGTTTTTGCCGAGAAAAGCGCCACCACGCGCGCTCCACAAACGGAAGGGCGCACGCGGCGGCGCGAGCGGGCTTCTCGGCAGCTGGTGGGCGTCGAAGCGAGCGGCGATGCTGGCAGGATAGCCCTACTCGGCGGCGTCGTCCTCGTCAACGCGCAGGAACTCGTCGATCTCGGCGAGACGGGCCTCGGCCTGGCGGCGGCCCTGCAGGTAGAGGTCGAGCAACGGCGCCCCCTCGTGCTCGGTGGTCTTGACGGTCACGGGCTTCTCGGGTGCGATGACCAGGCACTTTCCTTGGCGCTCGAGCTCCCACAGCTTTTCTCGGCAGGCGTTGTAGCGCTGGTAGCGGCTCTCTAGGGCCTCGATGTAGTACGGGAAGTTGTCGTAGCGGTGCGAGCGGATGACCATCGCCTCGGTCGAGTTGGTCTTCTCGTAGCCGCGGTCCTGGGTAAGGACCACCAGGGCGCGATTGGCCGGCGTGTGGCCCTCGACGGGGCGCGAGCCCTCCAGCCCCATCGCCGCGGCATAGGGAATCGCGTCGGTCGTGCCGCCGTCCAAGTAGCGGTGGCCGTCGATCTCGACGATATTCGAGACGCCGGGAAGGCTCGCCGAGGCGCGTACCTTCAAGGCGTCCTCGGGCAAATGAACCACAGGTAGATAGGCCGGTGTGCCAAAGGTGACGTCTGAGGCCACGGCCCACAGGGGCACGGGATTGGCCTCAAAGGCGTCGTTGTCGCAGGGGTCCAGGTGGTTTTGGACCTTGTCGTAGACAAACTCGCCGCCCGCGATGTCGCCCGTCTTGGCAAACGACAGGAAGCTCATGAAGCGCTTGTCGTCGCGGAAGGCCAGCATAACGCGCATGGTGCGCCCGATCTGGCCGCTCTTGAAGCTCACCGAGTTCATCGCGCCCGCCGAGACGCCCCAGATGCTGGAGAAATCGGTGAGGCCGCGCTCCAAAAGCACGTCCAGGACGCCCGCCGTGAACATCCCGCGAAAGCCGCCACCCTCAAGCACCAGCGCCGGGACGTCGGTCTTCTTAACAGGGGCCTGCGCGTCAAACGAGATATCCATGCTCATGGTTTCCTCCATGTCTAGCGGGCGGTTAGCGATTCTCACATTCTACCCGCCCAGCCGCCGCGCCTTTCTCGCCGTCTGTGCCCAAAATCCCGCAACAAAAAACGGCCCGGCGCTCGAGTGAACGAGCGCCGGGCCGCATCGCGTGTGGTGGAGGTGCGGAGAATCGAACTCCGGTCCAAAGCAAACCCCTGATAGGTGTCTCCAGGCTCAGTCGATGGTTAGATCTTAGATGCCGCGCACCCAACGACACGCGCTTGGCATCCCAGCCGGTTCGATCTTATCGCGCGGCATACCAGCCACGTCCGCGCGAGCATCTCCCTAAAATGACGTCGCCGCGGGAACGGGAGCAATCCCCGCATTGACGGCCGCTAGTTTAAATTAAGCAGCGAGAGCCAGAGGCTCATAAGAATAAGTGTCGTCAATTCAATTTGACGGTTCCCCTGTTTAACGTGGCGAGGAGACCACG
>CAVKOL010000210.1:0-2274 GCA_963658035.1 Bacteroidaceae bacterium | reverse complement strand
GGCCCCCGCCCGTCTCGCCGTCACCGACGGCACCCTGACCTGCGAGCTTGAGCTGGGCGCCTAGCCCGAGCCGCCGGCCGCAGCCTCCATTCGTTGACGGGACCTAAATCGCAGATAAAGCGCTTCAATTGGCTGACAATCTGCGAAATAGGTCCCGCCAATGCATTGCCTGACCTACCCCAGGTAGGCCTCGACGTTGACGTATTGGACGCCGTCGATGTAGTCGGCGGGGCCGCGGTAGAGGATGTAACTGCCGGTTATAGGGCCGTAGCGGTGCTCGCACAGGGCGCGCTTCTTGGGGTCAACAAGATGGCGGCGTTGCGCCGCGTCGACCTTGTTTGAGTGCTTGACCTCATAAATCTCGCAGCTCGCGGCTTTTGGATCAAAGACCACCATGTCAAACTCGCCCACCGCAAACTGCAGCACAAAGACCTCGCAGCCAGGCCGGGCAACCGTGGTCTCGAGCAAGACGATGTCCTCGAGCATGCGCCCCATGACCTCCGAGCGAATGCGGTCAATGACCGCGTTGCGCCGTGCTAGGGACAAATCGGCAAGCCGCGAGTCAAGCAACAGGCTCTCGATTAGCGCCTCTACCTGCGCATACCTTAGTCCCGGCTGGGTAATCACCGTGCGGCTCTTCTCGCTTGCCACGTCGGGCAAAAATCGCACCGGGATATCGAGCGTGAGGTCGAGAAGATCCAGGTACTCCTTGATCTGCGTTGCGTGCGCCTCGCTGGGGGCCACGCGACTCTTATCCTGGTCGCGGATCTCAAGCAGCTCCTTGAGGCGCCGCGTCACTTCGGCCACGTCGACCTTGTCGAGAATAACGTCTGGCGCCTGGCGGTCCCGCTGCAGGTTGGCCGCGCTTACCGCCAGGTCGTGAGACTTGAAGTCGCGCTCCAGCACCTCAAGCGCAAACCGGTGGTTCACGTCTTCTACCACGCGGTTTATAGCGTTTGTCAGCTCGCCCGCGTCGTAGAGGTCGCGCAGTTCCCTAAAGTGGCCGCCGTGCTCGTAGCAGCGAAGCGAGTGCTGGATGTTGCGGGCAATCGCCGTGTCGACGTACTTCTCCGCGCTCGCGGCGCTGGAGAATGGGGAGCTCGCCGCGTAGTTTGCGCCGCTAAGGCTCATGGTCCCGCCAAAGCGTATGTACTCGTCGACGCCCTTGATGCCCAGAACCTCAGAGAACTCGCGGTAGGGGATATAGGTGGTGTGCAGCAGCGTGCAGCGGTCGTAGAGCTGCTCGTCCTGCGCAAGCGCGAAGCCAAGCGAGCCGGTGCCGCTTAAGACCACGTGCATGCCGCTCGCTGCAAAGATGTCGGGTAGCAAGGCCGCCCCCTCGATGAAGTCGTCGAGTGCGGTTACCTCGTCGATAAAGACGCGTGAGATGCCTCGGCTCTTAAGGAGCCGCAGGTCATCGTTGAGCTGCGCCAGGTTGTTCGATGGCGCGGCTTGGATGAATGCCGAGCGGGACTGCTCCTTCTTGCTCATGCTAAGGATGGCCTGGCGGATCAAGGTTGTCTTACCCGTGCGGCGCAGGCCGTAGAGCACAAAGACCTTGCCCGCCGGGGGTTCCTCGAGGTAGAGCTTGAGGCTGGCTAGCGCTTCGCGTGAGCGCCAGCCTGCCACCCCCTTGCAAAAGGCGAGGAGGTCCGTGCCAAGAAGCACGTTCGTTTTGAATTCCGCGGCCGCCGCCCCCGCCTGCGCGACGGCTCCCGAGCGGCGGCGAACCGCCCCGCCCAGCGCGCGAACCTGCGCCTCGAGCTTCTTTCTCTCGTCGATTTTCTCTTGCAGGGCCGCTACCTCGTCGTTTGTGATAAAACGCTCAAGACGTTTCCCGTCTTGGGACCAGCGGTGGTAGTGGTAGCGCTTGCCCGCCACGGTTTTGGTGGAGATGCCGCCGGCGGGCAGCCCCGCGATTTTCTCGTTGAGTTCGTTGATTTGCTCTTTTGCGTCCATGCGCCCCTTTTGCACGGCCGTGGTCTTCTCGGTAATCGCTGCTGCGACTTTTCTTGGTTTAAATTCGGGTTCCCCGAGTAGCCTGCCCTCGACGCGTCCTCGTCAACTGGGCAAACGTCGCCGACAACGGCTCGGCTACTCACCAGGTCCAGATTTAAACCAAGAAAAGTCGCGGCAGTGTATTTGTGGGGCCCGCCAAGGCCCCGCCAACTCAAAAATCGCGCCCGGCATCGGGGAAGAGTCGATGCCGGGCGCGGTGTGTGCGCCGTCGGTTATAGGGGGAGAGAAGCCAAGACGACGCGGGAGAGGACTAAA
>CAVKOL010000209.1:0-2309 GCA_963658035.1 Bacteroidaceae bacterium | reverse complement strand
GAGCAGCTCAACTCCCTGGCCGAGGCCGGCGCGTCTTTCCTCTTCCTTGAGGGCAGCGACCCCAACGCGCTTAAGAACATCGACCCGGCCAAGCCCGCCGCTGCGTCCAAGGCGAGAAACACCGAGTGCACCTCGTTTAGGAACGGCATGGACTTTGGCAAGAACGTCTGGTGCATCGCCGGCGTGCCCGTGGCCGCCTGGGCCCGCGAGGTCTTTCCGCAGGCCAGCGAGGCCGAGGCCGTCTATCGCCTGTGGAACCTCATCCTCGAGGTGGCCCGCGCCGACTCCGACGACCCCAAGAGCGCCTGGGAGACGCACAACGCGTCTTTTGAGAAGTCCAAGCGCTTCCTCAACAGCCACCACTTCGACGCCCTGCGCTACCAGTCCTCGAACGGCACCGATTTCACCGTGGGCATGAACCCCGCCCACCTGTGGGACGGTGGCGCCGGCAAGACCCAGGACGGCACGGCATACTTCCCTAACATCCCCACCGAGGAGGTCTTTACCACCCCCGACCGCAACCGCGCCGACGGCATAGTTTACTCGGCGCTGCCGCTGGTTCACGCCGGCCAGGTGGTCCGCGACTTCTGGATTCGCTTTGAGGGCGGCTGCGTGATGGACTTTGGCGCCGAGCAGGGCACCGAGGTTCTCCGCCACATCATCGAGACCGACGAAGGTGCCCACCACCTTGGCGAATGCGCGCTGGTCTCTAAGAACACGCCCATCCGCCAGTCCAACACCTTGTTCTTCGACACTCTCTACGACGAGAATGCCAGTTGCCACCTGGCCCTGGGCATGGGCTTCCCCGAGTGCCTGGACGGCGGTTTGGACATGGAGAAGGACGAGCTTCTCGCCAACGGAGTCAACCAGTCGGCCACGCACGTTGACTTTATGATTGGCTCCGACGACCTCAACATCTGGGGCTTGGACGCTCAGGGCAACGAGACCCCCATTTTTGTTAACGGCCAGTGGGTGTGGGAATAGGGCCCATGTGTTAAGATATCGACCAATGCGCCGTTAGCTCAGTTGGTAGAGCAGGGGACTTTTAATCCCAAGGTCCAGGGTTCGAGACCCTGACGGCGCACCACCTAACTGCAAACGGGGCGCGGCCAAATGGTCGCGCCCCGTTTTTTGGCCCTTTGGGGCCAATCGACCCTGGCGAAAAAAATACGATATTGGGAATCCAATTAGTGATTTGGCGAGAAGACCCCTGTTTTGCCAAAGCAGCAACTGGCCTTTTGTTGTCCAGAAAACCCCTTGCGGCCCACCACGGTGAATTGGCTTCCCAATATCGTCTTTTTCATATGACACCCTCCCGCAAGCCCAGTCAGGATAGCGCGCCGCGCTCTTTGCGCGGCCGTTTTTGTTTCCAAACAAAATAGATTGGCTTTTTGGGTTGTACCGCCCCCGGCCACAGGTCTATAGTTCGGTTCATTGATTGCAGCCCCACGGCCATAGTCGTGGGCCACTAGTCTACTAGGGGAGGCGAAAGAAGCCTAATGAAGAGCTACAGCGCTATGTTTGCGGACCTTTCCAAGGCCATCGCCATCTCTTCTCCCCAAAGCCGACGCCAGGACCGACGAATCTAGCCCGCGATGTTGCGTGCGCTGCGAAGCTGTCCTTAGGTTGTCCAATCTAATCGATTTTCTCGCAACTCACCGCATCGACGGGTGTTTTGTTGCGCTGCTATCTACTTCTACCTGCATATTTGCCAATTGAAAGGAAATCAAAATGGCTGAGAAAGATAAGGTTGTTCTTGCGTACTCCGGCGGTCTTGACACCTCCGTCATCGTCAAGTGGCTTCAGGTCGAGAAGAACCTCGACGTCGTCGCCATCTGCGGCAACGTGGGCCAGGACGAGAAGGACCTCTCGTGGATCAAGCAGAAGGCCTACGACATGGGCGCCATCCACTCCGACGCCGTCGACATGCGCGCCGAGTACGCCGAGAAGTACCTGACCCACGCCATCAAGGCCAACGCCAAGTACCAGAAGGTCTACCCGCTGCTCTCTGCCCTTTCTCGCCCCCTGATCTCTAAGCACATCGTGGACATCGCCCACCAGTACGGCGCCAAGTACGTCGCCCACGGCTGCACCGGCAAGGGCAACGACCAGGTGCGCTTCGAGACCGAGATCCGCGCTCTTGACCCCAGCTTGGAGATCATCGCTCCCGTGCGTGTTTGGGACCTGACCACCCGCGACTCCGAGATGGAGTGGGCCGAGGCCAACGGCGTGCCCGTGCCCACCACCAAGAAGAAGCCCTACTCCATCGACGACAACCTGTGGGGCCGCGCCATCGAGTGCGGCGTCCT
>CAVKOL010000208.1:0-2409 GCA_963658035.1 Bacteroidaceae bacterium | reverse complement strand
GTGCGCCGTCGGTTATAGGGGGAGAGAAGCCAAGACGACGCGGGAGAGGACTAAATGCGTGGTCTTACGGCTTTGTTTACGCGGCCTGACCAGCGCTTTCGTGGCGCTGCTTCAAGGCTTCCTGCTCGGCCGGGAGGTTCTTTTCTACGTTGAAGGAAAGCAGCAGCGCGCCGCAGATGGCAAAGCACACGGTCTCTACCAGGATGTAGCTCACCGAGATGGCGTTTTGCGTGAGGGCCGTCTGGGCCGCGGTGCCCAAGGTGATGTCGGCGGCCTGGTCATAGCCCACGGCGCCCAGGATGCCCGAGAAGATCGCGTTGCAGATCGGGGTCGCCGCAACCATGATCGAGCTGTAGATCGACATGGTAAGGCCGTCGGTGCGCAGGCTGCTCTTGAACTCGACGTGGTCGATGACGTCGGCCAACATGGCCAAGATCATGTAGCCAATAGGCGCGGAACCCAGGCACTTAAGCGCGATGCCCACGCCAACAGGCACGATCTGCCCGTTGCCCAGGAAGGCGATGACGCCGCCAATAACGCCCACGACCATGCCGGCGATGCATACGCGCTGCTTACCAAACTTGTTGCACAGCGGGATGACAAAGAGGATGGCGGCGGCCATGGGCAGCGCGCCCAGGATGCTCAGCATGGACTGAGAAGCGCCCCACGCATCGGCGGTGCCAAAGAAGGTGTTGTCCAAAACCCACTTGCAAAAATACGTCATCGAGCCGTTCTTGATGGCGCCGCTCCACTGATACAGCAGGTAGACGCCCATGATGATCCACCACTGGGACTCGCGGGTGACGGCGGCCAGCTGCGCGTTAAGCGACGGCGCGTCGGCCTTCTTGGCGCCCTCGGCCTCGCCCTCGGCGTCGCCGCCGGCCAGAAGCTCCTCGGTGATGCGCTCGCGGGTAAAGCGATACTGCAGGTAGACGGTAAGCGCGGTCAAGATCGCGACGACCAGCATGGCCAAAAACCACAGGTTCTGGTCCTGCTTCAAGGCAAACGAGACCAGCATGGGGAAGATCATCGTGCCCGTACCCATGACGCCAAAGCCGGCGATGTTGGTAAGCGACGCCAGCGTGCCGCGCTTCTCGCTGTCACGGGTGGACACGGCGACCAGCGTGGAGTTTGCGGTGTTGTAGATGGGGTAGGCCACGGCGTAGTACAGGTTGTACGCAACGGCGATCCACACCATCTTGGCCACGCCCTCAAAGGGCACGAAGAACATGAAGACCGTGGAAACCGAGAAGGTCAGGGCAGACAGCAAAACCCAGGGGCGAGCCTTGCCGGCCAGGCAGTGGGTGCGCTCGATGAGCTGGCCCACAACCAAGTTGGCGATGACGATAAGGATGGTCGAGAAGAGCTGCAGCGCGGTCAAGAAGGACAGGTCTAGCTGCAAGACGTCGGTGAAGTAGTTCTGCAGTTGGCTGGTGAAGATGCCCGATGCGAGAAGACCGCCAAAGGGGCCAACCAGGTAGCCAAACAGCATCTCTGGGGTGGTTACTTTGTCTTTCTTGGTGAGGGACGAGGTGAGCGGACCCTCCCAGAAAGAGGCGTTCGCAGTGGTGGAGCTCACGGCAACGTCTCCTTTCGCCGCGCGACGCGAGGCGCCGCTATATGAATAGGACTCTGTCGTGGAAAAGTATTACCCAAAAATTGCCGGTTTTGGAAAAAGCTTTGCCAACGGCATGATTTTGCCGCCGAAGTGCAGCATAGCCCCAAACGTGACGGCCCGCCGCCCCGCCACAAGCCCACGGTCTTCTCGCCGCCGCCCCGCCTTTGAGCCGCTTATATTTACGCGCATCAAGAAATCTAAGTGCCCTGTATGAGATTTTTTCAATCTCGATGGTATAAGTCGGCGTCGGTGGGTATTATCCATAGCGTTGGATAGAGCACCCGGTGTCCCCGGGCGCATTACAAAGGAGGAAACCATGACTTTGAAGCCTCTCGGCGATCGCGTTCTTGTTAAGCCTGCTCCCAAGGAGGAGAAGACCTCCAGCGGCCTGTACATCTCCAGTGGCGCGCAGGAGAAGCCCCAGCGCGGCGAGGTCGTCGCCGTGGGCGCCGGCAAGCTTAACGAGAAGGGCGAGCGCGTGGCCATGGACGTCAAGGTTGGCGACCAGGTCTACTACGGCAAGTTTGGCGGCAACGAGGTCAAGGTCGACGGCGAGGACTTCCTGCTCCTTCGCGCCGACGACATCTACGCCATCATCGAGGACTAGCCTTTAGGGCTTCTCGCCTCTTACTAACACCACTGACGCGGGTTGGCGACTCTCCCGCGCCACCAGAAAGGACTTATTACTATGGCTAAGGACATTTACTTCGGTACCGACGCGCGCGCCAAGCTTGCAAAGGGCGTTAACACCCTGGCCGACGCCGTGACCACCACCATGGGCCCCAAGGGCC
>CAVKOL010000207.1:0-2417 GCA_963658035.1 Bacteroidaceae bacterium | reverse complement strand
AGCCAGCACGCCATGGAGCACGCGCTTTCCGGCCACCACCAGGAGCTGCCGCACGGCGCCGGCCTCATCATGATCTCGCGGGCCTACTTTGGCCGCTGGATCGACGAGCACATCTGCGACGAGCGCTTTATTGAGCTTGCCCGCGCCCTGGGCCGCGACGACGCCGCGGCACCGCAGGATTTTCTCGCCGCGTTGGAAGACCTCATGGAGGCCTGCGGCGTTGCCGACCTGCGCATGAGCGACTACGGCATCGAGCCGCAGGAGTTCGCCCAGATGGCCGTCGACGCCAAGGCAACCATGGGCGCCCTCTTCTTCTGCGACCGCTTTGAGATGTCCGACGCGGACGTGGTGTCCATCTACGAGAAGTCCTACCGCTAACGAAGGCGAGCCGGCGCGGCTACGCGGCATGTCGATCAAACGCAGCTGTGCGGCAAGCCGACCGGGCGCGCAAACAAGACGCACGAAAGGAGACCTACATGAGCAACGGCCTTACACGCAGGCACTTTATTGGGGCCGCGGGGATCGGCGGCGCGGCTTTTCTCGCCGGTTGCCAAGGCGCTGAGCAGGGCAGCGATACTTCGGCGGCTGCCGACGCCGACGAGCCCACGACCGGCGAGATTCCCGACGCCGCGACCGAGGCCACCCTCGAGCACCAGAGCCAGGACGAGGCGGCGCCCGCCGTCTACATCACCCGCGACATCAGCTCGGACGGTCTTCTCGCCGCATACGCCGCCCTGGGGCGCGAGCTTTCTGGCAAGGTGGGCGTGAAGCTGCACACCGGCGAGGGCGCCAACTCCAACTTCCTGCGCCCCAGCCTGATCGCCGCGCTGGTAAACGAGGTGGGCGGCACCATCGTCGAGACCACGACGGCCTACCCGGGCTCGCGAAACACCCCCGACGGCGGCCTTAAGACCGCCCAGGACCACGGCTTTGCCGATATCGCCGACGTCGACATCATGGACTCCGAGGGCACCATGAGCATCCCGGTTGCGGGCGGCTCGCGCTTAAGCGAGGACGTGGTGGGCTCGCACTTTGCCAACTACGACTCGTACCTGGTGCTTTCCCACTTCAAGGGGCACGGCATGGCGGGCTTTGGTGGCGCGCTTAAGAACATCTCGATCGGCTTCGCGTCCTCGAGGGGCAAGAGCCTCATCCACTCGGGAGGCAACGAGACCACGGGGTTTGGCTGGGGATATCCCGCCAACGTCTTTCTTGAGAGCGTGGCCGAGGCCGCCAAGGCCGTGAGCGACCACATGGGCGAGAACATCCTCTACGTCAACGTGATGAACCGCCTCTCGGTCGCGTGCGACTGCGAGGCCAACCCCGACGAGCCCAAAATGGCCGACATCGGAATCCTGGCGAGCACCGACCCCGTGGCCCTTGACCAGGCCTGCGTTGACCTTGTCTATGCCGCGGCCGACGGCGCGTCGCTGGTGCAGCGCATCGAGGAGCGCCAGGGGATCATCCAGCTCGAGCACGCGGCCGCGATCGGCGTGGGAAGCCGCGCCTACCGGCTTGTGTCCATCGATGCCTAGCCTTGGCATGCACAGAGCCATGCAGCGAGAAGACCTTCTCGCCAAAGGAGACTAGAATGCAAAAATCTCAGTTCAAGGGCAGTTTTGCCTGTGCGGCGCTGGCCCTTGCCTCGTGCGTGGCGTTGACGGCGTGCGGCGCGGCCCCGGTCACGGGCGAGGCCTCCGGGACCGCGACGGCCGCGGCGTCCCAGGAGACGGTGGCCGAGGCCGACAACGACGACGCCACGGCCGAGGCGGGCCCTTCTCCGCAAGAGGTCGAGTCGAGCATCGACGAGGTCGCGATGAGAAACGTCACCCTAACGGCTGTGCCCGGAGGCTACTATGACGAGGCCGAGCACCAAGGAACGCTGGAGGCCTTTGCCTACAGCACGCGCGACTACCTTGGGGACGGCGGCGCCATCCAGCGCGAGGCCACCGTTTACCTGCCGTACGGCTACAACCAAAACGATACCCAGACCCGCTACGACATCCTCTACCTGCAGCACGGCGCCTACGGAGACGAGCGCACCTGGATGTACGAGTACGGCGACGACTTCAAGAACATGATCGACCACATGATCGAGGACGGCTCCATCCCGCCGTTGATTATCGTCATGCCGTACCTGGCCAGCGGAAACTCGTGGTACCACGACACAACGCCGATCTTTTACTCGGGAGAGATTCGCGGCGACTTGATGCCCGCCGTCGAGTCGCACTACCACACCTACGCCCAAGACGTCACCGATGCCGGCTTCACGGCGTCGCGCTCGCACCGCGCCTTTGGCGGTTTCTCGGCCGGCAGCACCACGACCTGGCGGGTGTTTCTAGAAGGACTGGACCGATTCGAGTACTTCATGCCCATGAGCGGCGGGCTGGCCCTGGGCGGCGACGGCTCCACCGACG
>CAVKOL010000206.1:0-2450 GCA_963658035.1 Bacteroidaceae bacterium | reverse complement strand
GTCCCCGGCGTCGTGGGCATGAAGGGCAGCTGGTTCAACCGCGTGCAGGACGCCTTTGGCGCATCCGACACCACCAAGGGCGTCACCGTCGAGGTTACGCCCGAGAGCGCCGTGCGCGTCAACATCTCGGTCTTCATCGAGTACGGCGCCTATGCCCCGCAGGTCTTCGAGGACGTCAAGAAGGCCGTGGTCAAGCAGGTCACCGGCATGACCGGCCTTGAGGTCGCGGGCGTCAACCTGCGCATCGAGGACGTCTTGACCCCCGAGGAGTACGAGGCCCGCGCGCCCAAGGCCCCCGAGCCCAAGCCCGCGGATGCCCCCGCGGCCCAGCCCGAGGCCGAGAAGTAACAAGTCCGTCCCAACCAACGCAACACCAGGGGCGCGCCCACACCTGCGTGCGGCGCGCCCTTCTCGCATCTAAGGAAGAAGAGGGCATGAAAGAGACCCAGCTATTACTGATCAACGACATGTGCGGCTACGGCAAGGTGGCCCTCTCGGCCATGCTGCCGGTGCTGTCGCACATGGGCTACCGCATCCACAACCTGCCTACGGCCCTGGTCTCGGACACCCTCAACTACCCCAAGTTCTACATCCACGACACCACCGAGTACGTGCGCCAGAGCCTGGCCATCTGGGAAGAGCTGGGCTTTGAGTTCGACGCCATCTCGACCGGCTTCATCGTGACCGAGGAAGAGACGCGCGTCATCTCGGACTTCTGCCACCGCCAGGCGGCCAAGGGCGTGCGCGTGTTTGTCGACCCGATCATGGGTGACAACGGCTCGCTTTACGCCGGCGTCCCCGAGTCCACGATCGGCCTCATGCGAAACCTGGTGGCCTGCGCCGATTACACGGTGCCCAACTACACCGAGGCCTGCCTGCTTACCGGCACCCCCATGGGGGAGGGCCTGGACGCCGAGGCGGCCCGCCGCCTGGTGGACGCCGTGCGCGACCTGGGCGCCAAGTCTGTGGTCATCACCAGCTCAAAGGTCGACGGCGCCGACGTCATCGTGGGCTACGACCACGTGGCGGGCGAGTACTTCACCATTGGCTTCGACATGATCGACTGCTACTTCCCCGGCACGGGCGACACGTTTAGCAGCGTGCTTTTGGGCCGCGTGATGGACGGCTGGACCTTGACCGACGCGGTGCGCGACTCGGCTCGCGTGGTGCGCGAGCTCATTGCCCGCAATGCCGACCAGGTAGACAAGGCTGCGGGCCTTCCCATCGAGGCGTGCCTGGACGTGATCGACGGTGAGTAACGAGAACCTGGGCGCGGGCGGTGAGAAGACCGCGGCGGCCGCGGCCCCCAAGCGCGCCGGGGCCCCGCGCGGCAAGCGCCCCCGCATCAAGATCACCTGCGTGGACCAGCTGGGGGAGTGCGCGTGCCACCACGGCCACAAGCCCGGCGACGCCTTTGACTTCGACCGCGACCGCGGCCGCCTTTGCCCCATGGCCTGCCACGTGGGCTTTCCCTACATCGACATCCTGCGCTACGGCGGCACCGTCCCCGGCAACGAGCCCGGCACGGCCAAGTTCTGCTGCCCCGAGGTCGATACCCTCAACGTTTTTCTCGCCGAGATGGTGGATGAGGACTAGGCCCGCCGCCCCATAACCCTCGTCGCGTCCGTGCTAGTACCTGACCCTAAAGTCCTTCTCGGCTGCCTGGACCTGCTCGTCTTGCATGTCGTCGATAGTGTAGCGCGCCCAGTTTGAAAGCGACTCGCGCAGCTCGCCCGCAAAGGTCGCCAGCTGGTCCTGCGTGCCCTGCAAAACGCAGGTCACCGAGCCGTCGTCCTCGTTTCGCACCCAGCCGGTCATGCCCATGCCGTCGGCGATGCGCTTGGCGTTCCAGCGAAAGCCCACGCCCTGGACCTGGCCCACAAAACGGTAGCGGCGCCGGATGAGCAGGGCCGGGTCGCAGGCCGAGCCTGCACCCGCGACGGTCTTCTCGCCGGCTTCGCACGCGTCCTTTTGGGCGTCCTTCTTTCCAAAACCAAAGAGCATGGGGTCTCCTTTGCTTGGGCCTTCGCGATTATGGTGGGCATGGGAGGTCGCGGGGCACAGCCTGCTGCCAGATGCTTACAATATAGCTTGCATTGTCGCCTAAGGTATCGATTGGAAGCCCAATGTCCGTTAAATGCAACATCATGTGTGACTCTACCTGCGATTTTACCGCCCAGCAGGCGCAAGACCGCGGCGTCACCATCTTGCCGTTCCACTACGTCGAGGCCGGAAAGCCCGACGGCGGCCTGTGCGGCGACGACGACCTCTTCCAGTCGAGGACCGCTCACGAGTTTTATGACGCCATTCGCCACGGGGCCACGCCCATGACCTCGCAGCCCTCGCAGCTCGAGTACGACGAGGCCTTCCAGGCGGCCTACGAAAGCGGCGTCCCCACCGTCATGTTCTGCATCTCGAGCGGCATCTCGGGCGGCTACAACGGCGCCGTC
>CAVKOL010000205.1:0-2473 GCA_963658035.1 Bacteroidaceae bacterium | reverse complement strand
ACACCGGCAAGCTGGTGCGCGAGGGCTTTGCCACCACCGACGAGGCGATTCTCTCTATCATGTTGGCTAAACAGCTGGAGGGGTAGGCGGCGAGAAGGGCGCCCGGCCGCGAGGCGCCGTTGACCCGGCCGTGGCGGGGAGACTTTCTGGCGTTTTGTTTTGCCCGCGCAACTCGGGGTAACCTAAGTCGGTAAAACGACGAAAGGTTTCGCATGGATATTCAACCCGGGTCGGCCGAGATGGCCGATTTTAAGCTGGGCACGCCCGCGCTGGTGTGCCGCTGGCGCCTGGCAAGCGGCCGCCTGCCGCTGGAAAACCGCCATCTACGTGCGCTTTCTCAGCGCGTTGTTGCGGGCAAGGCCGTCTCGCCGCAGCTGGTGGCGTGGGCCAAGCAGCACATCGAGTGGACGCTCGTCGACGGCACGGCCGCCTGCCCCAACGGCGTCTTGATGCTGGTTGTTGACGACCAGGGCCAGGCCGCGATGTCGGTTGGGCCGTATGAGGACCTTGGCGAGAAGACCACCGCCGCGCTGGCCGCCCGCGCTCAACAAGCCGCAGGTGAGGGGCTTGAGACCGGCGTTGCCCCCGAGGTTTTGATGGCGGTTCGCGACGGCGCGATCGTCTGCGGCGCGGCCGCGGGCGCCCACGTGTGCGGCGCGGCCACCTTAGTGTTTGACCTGGCCAAGGCCTTTGGAATGGACGTTGCCCACGATGAGCACCTGGCCGAGGGTCTTCTCGTCGACGCCGCGGCGGGCCCCGATGCCCCCACCGAGGTCTTCATGGTCTCCGACGAGCATGGCATCGTCGCGGCCACCGACTGCTCGGGCCCCGTGGCCGAGCGCCTGCGCGCCGGGTACGACAAGCTGCTAGACTCGATGGACCAACGCCGATAGGGGATTCTATGCCGCTAGGGGGTGCGCCTCGTTTCTGGGCACCGACTGGCGTATAGTTGGCGCGTCGCATACACGAAAGGACTCGACATGAAGTCAATCATCCCTGCCGCAGGTCTTGGCACCCGTTTTCTCCCCGGCACGAAGGTCACTCCCAAGGAGATGCTGCCCGTGCTGGACAAGCCTGTTATCCAGTACGTCGTCGAGGAGGCCCTGGCTCCCGCCGAGGTCGACGAGTGCATCATCGTTTCTTCGCAGGCCAAGCCGCAGATCATGAGCTACTTCACGCGCGACCTGGCGCTTGAGGACGAGCTGCGCGTGCGCGGCAAGGCCGATTACGCCGAGGCCATCGCCGAGGCCGGCTCGCTGCCCGTCGACTTCTGCTTCCAGAGCGAGCCGCGCGGCCTGGGCCACGCCATCCGCTGCGCCTCGTACGCCACCGGCGACGAGCCGTTCTTTGTTCTTCTGGGCGACTACATGGTGCCCGACAAGAAGATCTTGCCCCGAATGCTTGAGGTTTCCAAGGCCCACGGCGGCTGCTCGGTTATCGCGGTTGCCCCGTGCGCCGAGGAGGAGGTCTCGCGCTACGGCATCATCGCAGGTAAACAGACCGGTAGCATCGCGGAGTTCCCCGAGGCCGGCCCCAACGACGAGGGCGCCGTTTGGAAGCTCACCGGCATGGTCGAGAAGCCCAAGGCCGCGCTGGCGCCCAGCCGCCTCTTTATTGTGGGCCGCTACCTGCTGAGCCCGCGCGTCATGGAGCTTTTGAAGGACCAGAAGCCCGGCGCCGGCAACGAGATCCAGCTTACCGATGCGATGGAACGTTGCCTGGCCGAGGAAGAGTTCTATGCCCTGGTCATCGACCCCAAGGAGGGTTACGACACGGGTACCGTGGCCGGCTGGATCGCCACCAACGCGCGCATGGCCAAGGACGACAAGCGTTTTGCCGCCGCCTTCGAGGAGGCCATGAGCGACTAGCGCGCCGCCCGTCATCGATTTGCGCCTTTCGGGCCTCTCGCCCCGCGGTATTTCGCGGCGAGAGGCCCGTTTTTTATGCCGCCGGGCGCCCGCGAGAGGGTGCTGCGACAACACGCGCGACTTTTCTTGGTTTAAATCCGGGATTGCCAAGTAGCCAGGCGGTTTTGTCGTCCCGCCAACTGGGCAAACGTGACTGCAGCGCCCCGAGCTACTTGGGGGACTCCGATTTAAACCAAGAAAAGTCGCGCGAGTGTATTTGGGGCGTCCCCGGGGCCCTGCAATTTGTCGTCCGCGGCCCGCCGCGCCCCCGCGCTCTGTATAATCCATGCAAGTGAAGCGCTCCATCATGACATACCAAACGGCCGGCGTTTGCCCAGGTCAGCTACTGCGTTGCGTGTTTTTAGCCGCGACGCTGGTCCTGTGCGGCTGCGACAGCGCGACGTCGAGCGCCACCAAGGCCGTCCAAGGCGCTCTTTCCCAGGAGTCCACCAGCGGCGCCGCCTTTACCCCGGCCACGGCGCTGCCCTACACCTCGGATTTCGACGAAGACGCAGCTACGGGGGACAACGGAGCCTTGATCGACGTCAGCCACGCCGCGCAAGGCT
>CAVKOL010000204.1:0-2494 GCA_963658035.1 Bacteroidaceae bacterium | reverse complement strand
GCGGGCGTGGCGCCCCAGTCCTCGTGGACCTTGAGGCCGATGGCGCCGGCCTCGATCTGCTCGGCCAGGGGGCGCTCGTCGGAGCAGTTGCCCTTGCCGGTGAAGCCCAGGTTCATGGGGTAGTCCTCGGCGGCCTTGAGCATCATGTGGATGTTCCAGGGGCCGGGGGTCGAGGTCACGGCGTTGGTGCCGTCGGCGGGGCCGGTGCCGCCGCCGATCATGGTGGTCACGCCCGAGTACAGGGCGCAGTCGATCTGCTGCGGGCAGATGAAGTGGATGTGGGTGTCGATGCCGCCGGCCGTGACGATCAGGCCCTCGCCGGCCAGGGCCTCGGTGCCCGCCCCCACGGTCATGCCGGGGGTCACGTTGTCCATGGTGTCGGGGTTGCCGGCGTGGCCGATGCCCACGATGTAGCCGCCCTTGATGCCGATGTCGGCCTTGTAGATGCCGGTGTAGTCGAGGATAAGGGCGTTGGTGATCACCAGGTCGAGAACACCATCGGCGCTGGTAGAGCGCACGTTTTGGCCCATGCCGTCGCGCAGGGTCTTGCCGCCGCCAAACTTGGCCTCGTCGCCGTAGGTGGTGAGGTCGCGCTCGACCTCGATGACCAGGCTCGTGTCGGCCAGGCGCACCTTGTCGCCCGTGGTGGGGCCGTACATGGCCGCGTACTTCTCGCGTGAAATCTGGGTTGCCATGGTTTAGGCCTCCTTAGCTGCGTCGATGCCGTCGTCCCAACCGGGCGCGAAGCCGGTCGCGACGCCCTCGACGTACGTGTCGAAGCCGCGGCGGTGCGCGCGCTCGAGGCTAGCCGCGGCGGTGCGAGGGGCCGTGACGTCGCGGGTGAGGTCATTCAAGCCGTAAACGGTCTTGTTGCCGCCCAGTTCAACGAGGCGGACGACCTTCTCTTCGCCCGGCTCGAAGCGAACGGAGTTGCCGCTGGGGACGTCAAGGCGATAGCCAAAGGCGGCCGCGCGGTCAAAGGACAAGCAGCGGTTGACCTCGAAGAAGTGGAAGTGGCTGCCGACCTGGACCGGTCGGTCGCCCAGGTTGGTGACGGAAAGCTCCAGGGTCTTGCGGCCCGCGTTGAGCTCGATGGCGCCGGGGGCGCAGATAACCTCGCCGGGAATCATGGCTGCTCCTGTCTACTGGATGGGGTCGTGGACGGTGACGAGCTTGGTGCCGTCCGGGAAAGTGGCCTCTACCTGGACTTCCTTGACCATGGCAGGGACGCCGTCCATGACGTCGTCGGCGGTCAGGATCTGGCGGCCCAGGGTCATGAGCTCGCTCACGTCGTGGCCGTCGCGGGCGAGTTCCAGCAGGTCGGAGCTAATGAGGGCCACGGCCTCGGGGTAGTTGAGCTTAAGGCCGCGGGCGCGGCGCTCGTGCGCGAGCTGGCCGGCCAAGTGGAGCATGAGCTTCTCCTGGTCCTTGTCGTTAAGGCGCATACCTCTCCCTTCGTTTGGGTTTGCTGGGGTAATCCTACGGCAGAAAGCGCGCGGGTCACCGAGCCTTAACCCGTCCGGACATCACCCGTAACAAGCCGAAACAAGCCCACAACAAAGCCCGCCGGGCCGCCAAACGCCCCCGCGCGACCACCGCGCGAGCGCCGCCGGAAAGAAACTTCGCCGAATCAACTTCTTGTTGCGACAACACCAAGTATCCCCGCCTTTCGGCACAAGAAAAGCCCAGGTCAGCGAGAATCGCAAACCTGGGCTACTCGGCCGTATTGAATTAAGAGGTTGATTGGGCGAAGTTTCTCTGCGAGAAGCCCAAAACCACCCGCGAAACCCCGCTAGAGCGACATCGTTTCCTGCAGTTTTGCCTGGTCGAGCTCGCCCGGGGCGCCGTGCATGATGACGCGGCCCTTCTCAAGGACGTAGCAGTCGTCGGCGATGCCCAGGACAAACTCCAGGTACTGCTCGACGATGAAGACCGCGATGTCCTTCGAAATCGCGCGAAGCACGTCGCCGATCTGGTCGATGACGTTGGGCTGGATGCCCTCGGTGGGCTCGTCCAGAACCAGGACCTTGGGGCGGCCCATCATCGCGCGGGCAATCGCCAGCTGCTGCTGTTGGCCGCCGGAAAGGTCGCCGCCCTTGCGGTCCAAGAACTCCTTAAGGATGGGGAACGTCTCGAAGATCGACTCGTCGATGTCGTCTTTGCCCCCGTGGGCCTCAAGGCCCAGCTGCAGGTTCTCGCGCACCGTGAGCTGCGGGAAGATCTCGCGGCCCTGCGGCACGTAGCCGATGCCTGCCTGTGCGCGGGCGTAGGGCGGCAGCGCCGTGACGTCGGTGCCCGCGACCTTGACCGAGCCCTGAGCCGCAGGCAGCAGGCCCATCACGGTCTTCAACGTCGTGGTCTTGCCCGCGCCGTTGCGGCCCACCAGGCAGGTGACGCGCCCGCGCTCGGCGGCCAGGTCGACGCCCTGCAAAACCATGCCCTCGCCGTAGCCGGCCCACAGGCCCGCGACCTCAAGCACCTTCTCGGCCATCTA
>CAVKOL010000203.1:0-2540 GCA_963658035.1 Bacteroidaceae bacterium | reverse complement strand
GGGGTACTTCTCGTGCAAAAGCTCGATCACGGCGCCGGTGCCGCAGCCCACGTCCAGCACGTCGGCAAAGGGCTGGGTCTCAAGCTCGGCCAGCATCTGGGGGTAGTCGTCCTTGCACATCTCGTAGATGCCGGCGTGGCCCGACTCGTAGACCTGCGCGGCGCGCGTGAACTCCTCGATCGACATCTGTTTGAACTGCTGTGCCGTGCGCGCCATCGCGTCTCCCTTCTCGCTGTTTTGTTACCCAATTCTAACTTTTTTGTGGCTGAGAAAAGCCTCAGGAGCGGCAGTTGCTGGGGCATACGTAATTTCCAGGCTGATTGGTGGAAGAATGCAGGGTAATCGGACGCTCGCCGAGCGGCCGTTGTTTAAGGAGGACATCATGCACGGACACGGACCTGGGCCTGGCGGCCCCGGCGGCTTTGGCGGACCTGGCGGCCCGGGAGGCCCCGGCGGTCCTGGCGGCTTTGGGCGTCCCGGCGGCTTTGGCGGCCCGCGCCGGCGTCCATGGGGGCCTCCGCCTCCCCCGCCGCCCGGCGGCAGAGGATGCGGCTGCGGCGGCTGCCTGATGCCGTTTGCCCTGGTCATCGCGCTTGTCGTGGTGGCAATAGCAGCGTTGTAGGGGCAACCCCGCGAATCTCATAAGATCCGGCCCACAGACCGGGCGCGTCCTAGCGGCGTGCCCGGTCTTTTACGCTAGAGCCGCAGCGAACGGCCACCGTGGCGCGGCACATGTCCTCGAAGGCGGCGGCGCAACCGTCGTGGGTTGCCGCATACGGCACGGCGCAGTCCTCGTCGATGCCCAGGCGGCCCGCCTCGGCAGCCACGTCGATGTTGGCGCCCAGGAACATGAACTCCCACCCGCGCTCGCGACCGGCCTCGATCATGCGCTTGACCTGCGGGTATGTGTAGCGTTTGCTCGCGTTCTCCAACCCGTCGGTCGTGATGCAAAACAGGGTGTGTTGGGGGCGGTACTCTGCGGGCAGGATCTTTTGGACCTGCTCGTGGTAGCGGATGGCGCCGCCCACCGCGTCCAAGAGCGCGGTGCAGCCGGCGGGCACGTAGTCCTTGGCCGTCAAAGGTTTTACCTGGTCGATGGGCACGCGGTCGTGCAGGACCTCCACGCGGTGGTCAAACAGAACGGTCGAGACCAAGGCCTCTCCGGGTGCTTCTTTGTTTTGCTTGAGCAGGCTGTTGTAGCCGCCGATCGTGTCGGACGCCAGGTCGGTCATCGAGCCGCTTTTGTCCAGGATAAAGACGAGCTCGGTCAGGTCCTTCTTCATGGTGAGCCTCCTTAGGCCGCAGGCAGACGCGGGGTTGCGCCTTGCGAGTCCTAAGGTAGTCGGCCTGCGACGGCGTTAGGTAAACCGCCGGGCGACATCTGGGCGCGACGGGGCGGCGGCCGGGCGACGGGGTTCCCGGCGGCGCCCTTCTCGCCTACAGCGAACCAAGAAGCGGCTGGTCGAAGGCAAAGAGCGTGGCGTTGAGCTCGTAGATGTCGTAGCGGCCGCGCTCGATGAAGTAGGTGACGATGACGTCGAACTTGCTCGAGGCCGAAAGCGTGAGGCCGGCGTGGGCCAGCAGGTCCTGCGTCTGGGGCAACGTGAGCTCAAGGGCCACCGCCAGGGCCACGGCCGTCTGCTTGGTGGGCCGGTAGCCGTCGTCCTTGCGAATCTTGGCAAAGAGCTGGCGCGAAAGGTTGGCGCGGTGGTAGACCTGCGCGTCCGTGAGGCCCGAGGCATCGATCAAGGCGAGAAGTGCCTGCGAGAAGGACGCGTCCAGGGTGGCGAGAAGCTCGCTCAGCTCGTCGCGGTCGACGGGGGCGGGGGCCGGGGCGGCGGCCAGCGCCGGGGCGGCATCGTCCAGCGGGCCGCAAGTACGCCGGCCGCAGGTGCGCGGAGCGTCCTCGAGCCAATAATCCGCCACCGAAGCCGACAGGTCGGCCTCCCGGTCGCGCCACGGCCTCGAGTCGACGTACTTCTCGTCTATAAAGGATTGAACCTCTTCGACCAGGCCCAGCGACGCCGCGAAGGCCGCTCGGTCAAAGACCACCAGGTAGATGGCCATCTCGGCGCCGTCGACCACCGCAGCGTCCGTGGCGAGAAACCCGCGGATCTGCTCGCAGGCCACGCGCAGGGCCTCGGCCGGCGGGTAGCCAAAGATCCCCGCCGAGATAAGCGGCACGGCGACGCTTCGCGCCCCCAGCCGCGCCGACTCGGCCAGCGCCGAGCGGTACGCCCCGCGCAACAGGGCCTCCTCACCGTGGCCGCCGTCGATATAGCGCGGCCCCACCGCGTGCACGATCCAGCGGGCGGGCGCGTTGAAGCCGGGGGTCGAGACGGCAGACCCCGTGGGGCACGGCGCCACCTCCCGGCACGCCGCCTGCAGCTGCCGCGCTCCGGCTGTCGCAAAGACCGCCCCGCACACACCACCGCCTGCGACCAGGCCTTCGTTTGCGGCGTTGACGATGACATCGCACTCCATGCGGGCAATGTCGTTTCTCACGATAGAAAACGGCACGGTCTTCTCCCCTCTTTGGC
>CAVKOL010000202.1:0-2639 GCA_963658035.1 Bacteroidaceae bacterium | reverse complement strand
AGAAGAAGGCCAAGACCGAGAACTTCATCACCCGCTTCGCCCGCGTCTACACCCCTGCGGTCACGATCTCGGCGGCGGCGCTGGCCGTCGTGGGCGGCCTGGTCACGGGCGCATGGTCGACCTGGATCCTGCGCGGCTTGACCTTCCTGGTTGTCTCGTGCCCCTGCGCGCTGGTGATCAGCGTGCCGCTTTCGTTCTTTGGCGGCATCGGCGGGGCCTCCAAGCTGGGCGTCCTTGTCAAGGGCTCCAACTACCTCGAGGCCCTCTCCGAGGTGGACACCGTGGTCTTCGACAAGACAGGTACCCTCACCAACGGCACCTTCTCGGTCGTGGCCACGCACCCGGCGGCGGGCTTTGACGAGAAGGGCCTGCTCGAGGTCGCGGCGCACGCCGAGTCCTTCTCGGACCACCCCATCGCGGCATCTGTGCGCGACGCCTTTGCGGCCCGCGGCGGCCACGTGGACGCCGGCCGCGTGACGGGCGCCGCCGAGGAGGCCGGCCACGGCGTGGCGACCACGGTCGACGGCGCGCAGGTCCTGGTGGGTAACGCCAAGCTCATGGCGGCCCACGACATCGACGCGCCCGCTTGCGACACGGTGGGCACCATCTTGCACGTGGCCGTGGGCGACGCCTACGCCGGCCACATCGTGATCGCCGACACCGTGAAGGAAGACGCCGAGAAGACCATCCGCGACCTGCACTCCGTTGGCGTGCGCCGCTGCGTCATGCTCACCGGCGACCGCGAGGAGGTGGCGGCCGACGTGGCCGGGCGTCTGGGCCTGGACGAGTACCACGCCCAGCTTTTGCCCGCCGACAAGGTGGCCCGCGTCGAGGAGCTTCTCGCCGGGCGCGACGAGAAGCACAAGCTGGCCTTTGTGGGCGACGGCATCAACGATGCGCCGGTCCTGACCCGCGCCGACGTGGGCATCGCCATGGGCGCCATGGGCTCTGACGCCGCGATCGAGGCCGCCGACGTGGTGCTGATGGACGACAAGCCCTCAAACATCGCCCGTGCGATCCAGCTGTCCCGCCGCACCATGCGAATCGTCTGGCAAAACATCGTATTTGCCCTGGCCGTCAAGCTTTTGATCTTGGTCCTGGCGGCCCTGGGCATCGCCAACATGTGGCTGGCCGTCTTTGGCGACGTGGGCGTGGCGATCATCGCGATCCTCAACGCCATGAGGGCGATGGACGTCAAATAAAGCGCAGGTAGATTGGTATGCAAAGCGCCCGGCGAGAAGCTCCTCTCGCCGGGCGCTTTTGTGGGTATGGGATGCGGAGCGTGGGCGCGGAGCTTCTCGCCGCCCCTCTCGCCTAGGCCTTCTCGCCGTCCGCCCCGCCGGCCGCCGCGTCGTCCAGCGCGGGCTGCGTGCGCACCCTATACGCCATCCAGGCGCAGGCCCCGGTGTAGAGCATGTCGAGAAGCCCCTGGATGCTCACGGCGTCCAGCGACTCGTGCAGCACGACGCCCGCCGCCAGCGCAAACACGTCGTAGGCAAAGGCCAGGCCCGTGAGCACGAGGAACGGCGCGATCTTGGTCGGTCGGTTGGACCCGTAGATCCCCAGCGCGCCCACCGCCAGGTCGATCGCGGCCGAGACGGCGTTGGTCACCATGAAGCTCACGATGTTTCTCTCGTCAAGACCCAGGCTCTCGGCCGAGATCCCGGCGTTTCCGGCCAGGTAGTAGGCAATGCCCGCGCCAAAAACCCATAGGCCCACCAACACGCCCTTCAAGACCATGACCTCGCACAACAGGTGCAGCGTGCGCTGGTGGCCGGTGCGCAGGAAGACCTCGCCGGTGACGCCGGCCTCGTGCTCGGCAGCCACCTTGTCGGCCAAAGACGAGCAAACCAGCACGTAGGTCACCGTGCTGGCCAAAACAACGGGGTTGAAGAGGATGAACATGCCCATCCCCCAGCCCCATACGATGGCGACCAGGGTGACCAGGCCCACGGCGTAGCACAGCGCGCGGTAGGGCCCCACGCGCGCCGAGTCGTCGGCCGCCTTGAGGCCCAGCCAGGCCGTGACCAGCAGCAGAGCGGCGCCCGCCAGGATGATGCCGCCGTAAGTGAAGACGGTCCACATGGACTCGTCGGCCAGGCCCAGCAGGTCTCGGTTCCAAAAGACCAGCACCGAGCCCAGGACCACCACGGCGCCCAACAGCGCCATGACGACCGAGACGATGCGCAGCGTGACCTGCGCGGGCGTGCGGGGGATCGACGGCCTGACGTCGCTCATGAGGCAGCTCCAAATCAAACGTTCAAACGTTCAGTAATCTGGAGTCTACCCTATTCCCCAAAGGCCTCGAGCTCAAACGCGCTCTTCTCGGCGAGAAAACCGGCTTGGGACAGGGCGGCCTCAATCTCGTCCAGGACCTCCTCGGAGTCTGCCGTCACGTGGTGGAAGTGGTAGCCGCTGGTGATCAGCATGAGGGGGCTCGACTTGCCCGACTCGATCTGCTCCATGTAGGCGCGCACGTCGCGGCGGCTGGCCACGCCCAGCTCGCAGGAAAGGCGGCCGTAAACGCGGTGGTTGACCAGCACATCGCGCACATGCCCGCCCAAATCGACGATGAGGTTGAGCTCCTCGGGGGTCTGCTCGACGGTGTGGTAGCACTTAAAGAGGCGGCTGGGGCGGGT
>CAVKOL010000201.1:0-2683 GCA_963658035.1 Bacteroidaceae bacterium | reverse complement strand
GCCCCGGCGATCCCTTCCCCGCTCAGCGCGGCACCTACTACAGCTACGACGACCTTTCGGTCGAGCTGGTGGACTACGTCAAGCAGATGGGCTACTCGCACATCGAGGTCCTGCCCTTGACCGAGCACCCCTTTGACGGCTCGTGGGGCTACCAGTCCACGGGCTACTACGCGCCTACCTCGCGCTACGGCGACGCGCACCAGCTCATGCACTTTGTCGACGCCTGCCACCAGGCCGGCATCGGCGTGATCATGGACTGGGTGCCCGGCGGTTTTTGCGCCGACGCCCACGGCCTTGCCACCTTTAACGGCGAGATGCTCTACGAGCACGAGATTCACCCCAACTGGGGCACCCACAAGTTCGACTTTGCCCGCGGCCAGGTGCGCAGCTTCCTGGTCTCCAACGCGCTGTACTGGGTCGAGACCTACCACATCGACGGCATCCGCATGGACGGTGTCTCGTCGATGCTGTACATGAACTTTGGCATCGACAACCCCGCGCAAAAGCGCTTTAACAAGAAGGGCACCGAGGAGGACCTGGACGCCTCGGCCTTTATCCGCCAGACCAACTCCACGATGGGCGAGCTCCACCCCGACGTCATGATGATCGCCGAGGAGTCCACCGCATGGCCCCTGGTCACCTATCCGCCCGCAGACGGCGGCCTGGGCTTCCACTTTAAGTGGGACATGGGCTGGATGAACGACACCCTGCACTACATGCAGACCGATTTCCCCTGGCGCCCGGGCAACCACCGCCTGCTCACCTTCTCGACGATGTACCAGTTCAACGAGAACTTCGTGTTGCCGCTTTCCCACGACGAGGTCGTCAACGGCAAGTGCTCGCTGATCACCCGCATGCCGGGCGACCAGTGGCGCCAGTTTGCCGGCCTTCGCGCCCTGGCCCTCTACCAGATGACCCACGCGGGCGCCAAGCTCAACTTCATGGGCAACGAGATCGGCCAGTACATCGAGTGGCGCTACTACGAGGGCATCGAGTACTTCCTCACCGATTACGACGCCCACCGCAACCAGCAGACCTTTGTCGCCGCGCTCAACGCGTTCTACAACGAGCAGCCCGCCTTGTGGCAGCGCGCCTTCGAGTCTGCCGGCTTCGAGTGGATCGACGCCGATAACTCGGATCAGTCGATTATCAGCTTCATTCGTCGTGGCGAGAAACCCGGCGATGACCTGGTCGTTCTTCTCAACTTTGACGTCAACGCCCGCGAGGACTTCCGCCTGGGCGTGCCCACGTGGAACTACTGGGCCGAGGCCTTCAACTCCGACGCCGCCGAGTTTGGCGGGTCTGGCGTGGTGAATGCCGAGAAGCTCAAGTGCGAGGACGTTGCCTGGAACGGCCGCCCCCAGTCCGTGGTCCTGCGCGTGCCGCCCCTGGGTGGCCTGGTGCTCAAGGGCGCCGGCGTCCAGCGCAAGCCCGCCAAGAAGGGCGAGGCCGCCAAGGCCGAGGCTCCCAAGAAGGCTGCGGCACCTAAGAAGGCTGCTGCCAAGCCCGCCGCAAAGGCCGCCCAGAAGGTAGCCGAGAAGCCCGAGGTTAAGGTAGCTGAGAAGCCCGCCAAGCCTGCTGAGAAGCCCGCTGCCGAGCCCAAGCCCGCCGCGGCCCCCAAGCCCGCCGCAAAGCCCGAGCCCAAGCCCGCCGCCAAGCCGGCACCCGAGCCCGCCCCGGCGCCCGCCAAGCCCGCAACCAAAAAAGTACCGTCCGTAAGTAACAAAAAAGCTGCTTCTAAGGCAAGAAAGTCGTCGAAGAAGTAAGTTATAGGAGGGCGTACATTCGCGCGGCTCGCCCGCGCGTACGGCCGCTTTCTGTCCGCACCACAGTTTTTAAAAGGGGAGTTTCATGCAAAACAACGACAAGATCTTTGAGACCAAGCTCGACTTCGCGCAGCAGTACCGCGACACCTGCCAGGCCGAGCTGGGCAAGACCTTGGACAAGTGCAGCGACCTCGAGAAGTACCAGGTTCTCGCCAAGCTCGTGGCCTCTAAGGGCAACGCCCTCATGCCCGAGTCCCACACCAAGGAAGAGAAGAAGGTTTATTACTTCTCCCTCGAGTTCCTCATTGGCCCGCTGCTTGACAACTACCTCATCAACCTGGGCATTCGCGACCTCGTCGACGATGCCTTGAAGGACATGGACATCGACCTCGACGCCATCTGCCGCCAGGAGGTCGACCCCGGCCTGGGCAACGGCGGCCTTGGTCGTCTCGCCGCTTGCTTCCTGGCCTCTATGGCCCACAACGGCATGGCCGGCTACGGCAACGGCATGCGTTACCGCTATGGCCTCTTCCACCAGGACATCGAGGGCGGCCGTCAGGTCGAGCGCACCGATAACTGGCTGGCCAACGGCTTCCCCTGGGAGACCCGCAAGGACTCCTCCGCTGTTCTCGTGCGCTTCAACGGCCACGTCGTGCGCCACGAGGGCGAGGACGGCAAGTACTGGTTCACCGAGGAGGGCGGCGACCTGGTTCGCGCCGTGCCTTACGACGTGCCCATCATCGGCTATGCCGGCCGTACCGTGAACAAGCTGCGCCTTTGGAGCGCCGAGCCTGCGCAGGAGGACTTCGACCTCGACGCCTTCAACGCCGGCGACTACGCCAAGGCCAACAAGTTCCGCTCGGACGTCGAGGCCATCTCGACCATCCTGTACCCCAACGACGCCGGCGAGCACGGCC
>CAVKOL010000200.1:0-2717 GCA_963658035.1 Bacteroidaceae bacterium | reverse complement strand
TGTTGAGCGCCAGCGAGACGGCCACGATGGTGGGCAGGCCCTCGGGCACCGCGGCGACGATCAACACGATCGAGGTGATGAAGGCGTCCGAGACCGTCTCCCAGTTAAAGGTGTTGTTCATCAAGAACGTAACGATCTCGATGGTAAAGACGACGCCGGCGGCGGTGCAGCCCATGACGGTGATCTGCTTGCCCAGGCGGTCGAGCTTCTCCTGCAAGGGCGTCGAGGCCTTCTCGATGGTGCCCAGCTCCTTGGCGATCTGGCCAAACTCGGTGTCGTTGCCCACGCCGGTGACCAGCAGGGTGCCGGTGCCCGCGGCCACAAAGCAGCCGGAGTAGAGCATGTTGGCGCGCTCGGCGACGGGGGTGGCGTCGTCGCAGGTGGCCTCGGCGTTCTTGGTCACGGGCATGGACTCGCCGGTAAGCGAGCTCTCGTTGACGCTCAGGTCGACGCTGGCCAAAAGGCGGCCGTCGGCCACGATCTTGTCGCCCGTCTCGACGAGAAGAACGTCGCCCACCACGATGTCGCGCTGGGGGACAAGCGTGGGCTCGCCGTCGCGGATGACCTTGACCAGGGTGTCCTCGTTGATGCGGTTGAGCTCCTCGAAGGCCTTGGCGCTCTTGCCCTCGGTGATGATCGTGATCACGACCGAGAGCGCGATGGCGCAAAAGATACCGGCGCACTCCAAGAAGTTATACTCGCCGCCCGTGAAGTAGCGGGCGATGTTGACGCCCAGCGTGATGATAGCGGCAAAGATCAGCATGAGAAGCATCGGCTCGGTCGATGCGTCCCAGATGCGCTGGGCCAAGGACTCGCCCTTGGCCTGAGTGAAGGAGTTGGCGCCGTGCGCGGCGCGCGAGGCCTCTACCTGCGACGACTTGAGCCCTCGCTCGGCGTCGCTGCCGGTTTTGGCCAGCAACTCCTCCCGTGAGAGCGTGTGAGCGTTCTCCACGGAATACCCCTCTCTTGTTTCCAAGCAAAAGCCGCGTGCGCAAAAAGCCCGCGCGCAGCGTTTGCTTTGCTGCGCGCGGGCCAATAAAAAAGAGACCGACGCACAGCACCTCTCGATGCCGTACGTGAGTCTCGTTCATTAAGGCAAGCCAGGTTGTTTGGCGCACCCCGCGCCAAGAACCAGTATGTTGACTTGCCGCAACCGGTCTTGCCGGGTGCGACTACTCCCTCAAGTACAAGAAGCGACTATAGCACAAGGCTAGACGGCGACGGCGTGTTTCTCTTTGTTTCGGCTTGAAAAAACGGCGAGAAGGGCGGTTGCGCTTTACTCAACTAAAGTCTATAGTCACTACCGTTCGCGCTTTACTCAGCTAAAGTGCGCAGCCGAGACAAGCAATGCGGGCCTGGTAGCCGGGCCACGCGCAATCCAACAGGGGAGCACCAATGAAGATCAACATGAACCGCCGTGAGTTTCTCGCCGCCTTTGGTGGGGTAGCCGGCGCCGCCGTTTTGGCCGGCTGCGGCAACACGTCTGCCAGCAGCTCCAGTACCACCACGTCCAGCAGCGACTCCAGCAGCTCCGCCGCCAGCGACGACAAGTCGGCCACCGCAACCAAGAAGCTCATCGTGGGCTTTGACTCGGCCTACCCTCCCTACGGCTACGTGGGCGACGACGGCTCCTATACCGGCTTTGACCTGGAGCTTGCCCAAGAGACCGCCAAGCGCAACGACTGGGAGGTCCAGCTTGAGCCCATCGACTGGGACGCCAAGGACACCCTCATGGACTCCGGCGCCATCAATTGCATTTGGAACGGCTTCACCGTCGAGGGCCGCGAGAGCGACTACACCTTCTCGGGCAACTACATGATCAACGCCCAGGTCGTCGTGGTTAAGAAGGACTCGGGCATCACCGATCTGGCCGGTCTTGCGGGCAAGACCGTGATCACCCAGACCGACTCGGCCGCCTACGAGGTCCTGGGCGGCGACGACGCCGACAAGGCCGACGTGGCCGCGACCTTTGCCACCCTGGACACCATCGGCGACTACAACACCGCCTTCATGCAGCTCGAGTCCGGCGCCGTCGACGCCGTGGCCTGCGACCTTTCCATCGCGGCCTACCAGCTGGCCGCCAAGCCCGACGCCTACACCCAGCTTGACGAGCAGCTTTCCAGCGAGCACTACGCCGTGGGCTTCAAGAAGGGCGACACCGCCACCGCCGAGACCGTGACCTCGACCTTGAAGGCCATGGACGACGACGGCTTTGTCAAGGAGCTTTGCGAGAAGTACGCTGACCAGGGCATTTCCTACACCAACTGGTGCTTAGCATAAGCCTTTACGACTTTGGGCGCTAGCGGGCATCGTGGCCTTTTGGGCTGCGATGCCCGCATCCCGTGAGAGGAGACGCGCGTGGAACTTTCGACAATGGCCGGGATGCTCGGCTCGGGCTTCTTGACGAGCCTGCAGATCTTTGCCCTCACGCTGGTGGGGTCGCTGCCGCTGGGCATGCTGGTGGCCTTCGCGCGCATGAGCCGTTTCAAGCCGCTGGCATGGCTCGCCCGCGTCTACATCTCGCTCATGCGCGGCACCCCGCTTATGCTGCAGATGTTTGCCATCTACTTCATGCCGTACTACGTCTTTGGCATCAGCCTCACCACCGACAGCAAGTGGTACGCGACGATCGTGGCCTTCATCATCAACTACGCCGCCTACTTCGCCGAGATCTACCGCTCGGGCATCCAGTCCATCCCGCGCGGCCAGTACGAGGC
>CAVKOL010000199.1:0-2757 GCA_963658035.1 Bacteroidaceae bacterium | reverse complement strand
ACCAGTTGTCGACGGGGCGCAGCTCGGGCGTGGTGCCGGTGAGCTGCGAGACGGGCTTGATCAGCTCCTCGGGGTCAAACTGGTGACCCAGGTCGCACTCGTCGGCGTAGGCCTTCTCGGATTTGCAGCCGCGCACCGGGCAGTGGCCGATGACCTGGCGGCCGTTCAAGAACGTCTGCGCCTGCGGGTCATAGAACTGGCGGGTCGAGCGCTTGACCAGGTAGCCGCGCTCGTACAGGCGGCGCAGCAGCTCGTCGGTGAAGGCGTGGTGGTGCGAGCGCGCCGGCTCCAGGCCCGAGCCCTCAAACAGGTCGAGGCTGATCTCGTAGGCGTCGAGGGCTGCCTTCTGCGCGTCGTGGTTGGCGCGCACGTAGTCGATGATCGTGCCCTCGTAGCCCTCGTTCTCGACCTTCTTGCGATAGCCCTCCATGATCGGCGAGCCGTAGCAGTCGGTGCCCGAGACAAACAAGACGTTCTCTTTGCCAATGCGGTCGCGGAGGAACCGCGCGAAGAAATCGGCGGGGACAAAGACGCCGCCGATGTGGCCAAAGTGCAGGTTCTTGTTGCCGTAGGGCATGCCGCCGGTGATGACGGCGCGTTTAGGGAACGTGGGGCGCTCGGAAGGCATCTGGTTTCTCCTTTTATGTTGCGAGACGTGCGTGCGCCCGCGGCGGCGCGCAGTGCGGGCGCGGGCGGGATGTTCAACCCTCACAGTATCCCACATTAGGTATATGCTGGCACAATGAGAAAACGAGCCGACATAGATGTGTTTCATGACGAGGCCCTGCGCAGGCAGATGGTGGTGTGGTCCGTCGTGATTTTTGCGGCGGGCATCGTGCTGGCGGTGCTTGCGTTGGTTGCGGCGGGCGCGCGCTTTGGGGTCGTCGACTTCCTGTGGCTGGTGGGCGTCTCGGCCGTGGCCCTGCCGGTGCACGAGCTGGTGCACGCCGCGGCCTACAAGCTGCTGGTGCCGGGCGTGAAGATCGGCTTTGGCTACAAGGACGGGTTTCTCTACACCGATGCTCACGGTGCGATGGCGAGAAGATCGGCCGAGGTCGCCGTCCTGCTGGCGCCTGCGGTACTTCTCACCTGCGCTTTGTTTGCGGGTGCCGTGGCGGCGGGCAACCTGGTGCTGGCCATCCTGCTGGCGTTTGTGCACTTGTCGGGCTGTGTGGGCGACATCTTGATGGTGGTGCGCATCGTGCGCGACCCGCGGGCCACCCACGTGCGCGACACCGATTTTGGCATCGAGCTTTGGGAGGACCGCTGATGCGCCCGTTGCTGCTCCACGCCTGCTGCGGGCCTTGCTCGCTTGAGCCGGTGAAGCTTTTGCGCGAGCAGGGCTTCGAGCCCACGATTTGCTGGACCAACCCCAATATCCAGCCCGTGGCCGAGCACGAGCTGCGGCTTTCCACCCTGCAGGCCTGGGCGCGCGACGTCGCGCACGTGGACGTGATCGTTGCGGGCGACGACCGTAAGGCCTGGGAGCGCTCGGTGGCCCCGCACGGCTTTGACCGGCCGCGACGCTGCCGCGCCTGCTACGTGCTTCGCCTGGCCGAGGCCTGCCGCGTGGCCCAGCGCGAGGGGTTCGAGTTCGTCTCAACGACGCTGGCCGTCTCGCCGTATCAGCTGTTTGACGACTGCGGCGAGCTTTTGTGCGCCACGGCCGCGGCCCATGGCCTGACGCCGGTGTGGCAGGACTTTCGCCCGTACTATCCCGAGGCCACGCGCGAGTCGCGTGAGCTGGGAATGTATCGCCAGAACTACTGCGGCTGCCGCTTCTCGGCGGCCGAGGCGGCCCACGAGCGCCACTTGGCCCGCGACGAGCACAAGCGCGCCAAGGCGGCGGCTCGCGCGGCGCGCGAGGCGGCGGCGCAGGCCACGGCGCGCCCGGCCGATGCTTAAATCGCTGATGCCTTGGCGGCAAATGCGCCGCAGTTGCGCCGTCTGTCCGCTCGATGCGCCCGTACACCGGGACCTTCTCGACATCTGCGGCACCTGTGCGTTATCTTAAAACGCGGCTGGCCGATGAGTCGGCGGCCGATGTGCGTTTTGCACTGCGCTCGACGAGCGCCATAAGCGGGGAGCCGGTGGGAGAAAACCCAGGGAAGAGACCGGCTCCCTTCTTTTATGCCTTTTGCCAACAAAAAAGACGATATTGGGAAGCCAATTTTGTTTTGCGTGAGTGACTGCCGTCTGCCGTCAACAAAACCGCAGGTCGCCGATCGCGGTTTTGGCGCTCTTGCGCTCAGGTGCGGGTTTGGATTCCCAATATCGTTTTTTTATTCGCGCAGGCTTGTGAAGCCCGGTCGCGGCGAGGAATTTGGTGCCGGATGTGTGCACAAAAGGCGCCCGTGCGCTCGTCGGGCGCCGCCCGCGCTGTTCGCGCTACACTGTCATGCGTGAAAACCCAACGCAAAGGACAGCCATGCGCACCGACGACTTTGATTACCCCCTGCCAGACGAGCTGATTGCCCAGGCCCCGGCCGAGCCGCGCGACTCTTGTCGCCTGCTTGTGCTTGACCGCCAGACGGGCAACGTCTCGCACAAGCACTTCTATGACATCTTCGACCTGCTGGAGCCCGGCGACCTGCTGGTCGCCAACCAGACCCGCGTCATGCCGGCGCGCCTGGTGGGCAAGAAGCGCGGGACCGGCGGCGTAGCCGAGACCCTGCTGCTCAAGCGCCGAGAAGATCTCGACTCGATGGGGCACGTGTGGGAATGCCTGGTCAACCCCGGCAAGCGCCTGAAGCAGCC
>CAVKOL010000198.1:0-2800 GCA_963658035.1 Bacteroidaceae bacterium | reverse complement strand
CCGCCATCCTGACCCTGCTTCTGGGGCTTCTGGTGCTTGGTGGCAACGTTGACGCCCTCGACGACTACCTTGAGTCCCTTGGGATCAGCGACGAGGACCTTGCCCTCTTTGCCCTTGTCCTTACCGGACAGAACGATGACTTTATCGTCTTTCTTAATGTTCATTCTCTGTGCCCTCCATTAAATCACTTCGGGAGCCAGGGACAGGATCTTCATATACTCTCTGTCACGAAGCTCGCGGGCGACGGGTCCAAAGATACGAGTGCCGCGGGGGTTCTTATCACCGGTGTTGATAAGGACTGCTGCGTTCTCGTCAAAACGGACGTAGGTGCCGTCTGCACGGCGAACGGGCTTGACGGTGCGAACGACGACTGCCTTGACGACATCGCCCTTCTTGACCTGGCCGCCGGGAGCCGCTTTGCGGACGGAGCAAACTATAACGTCACCGATGCTTGCATACTTGCGCTTGGAACCGCCAAGCACGCGGATGCACTTAAGTTCCTTGGCGCCGGTATTGTCGGCGACCTTCAGATAAGTTTCCTGCTGTATCATTCTGGCGCCTCCTTACTTAGCCTTCTCAACGATCTCGACCACGCGCCATCTCTTGTCCTTGGACAGGGGGCGGGTCTCCATCACGCGGACGATATCGCCGACGCCGCACTCGTTGTTCTCGTCGTGCGCCTTCAGACGATAGGTACGTCCAATGATCTTCTTATAGGTCTTGTGGGCAACGCGGTCCTCAACGATGACGACCACAGTCTTGTCCATCTTGTCGGATACGACCTTACCAACGCGGGTCTTACGGGAAGTAGTTCTTTCTTCGTTCATCATACCTTACCTCCTCAATTCTGCTTCTCGCGCAGGACGGTCTTGACGCGAGCGATGTCACGGCGGGTAGCGGAGATCTTGGTGGGGTTATCAAGATGATTGGTAGCGTGCTGCATACGAAGCATGAACAGATCCTTCTTGAGGTCGGTGAGCTTGGTCTGAAGCTCTTCGACGGACATGGAGCGTATTTCGTTTGCCTTCATCTTATTCACCACCGTTCTCAGACTCGTTGCCCTTCTTGACTATCTTGGTCTTGATGGGCAGTTTGTGGCTGGCAAGGCGGAGAGCCTCACGGGCGGTCTCTTCGGGAACGCCTGCGATCTCAAACATCACTCTGCCGGGCTTGACGACTGCGACCCAGTACTCGGGGGAGCCTTTACCGGAACCCATACGGGTCTCGGCGGGCTTTGCGGTAACGGGCTTGTCGGGGAAGATCTTGATCCAGACCTGACCGCCGCGCTTGGTGTAACGGGTCATGGCGATACGGGCTGCTTCGATCTGATTGGACTTGATCCAGCCGGGCTCCTGAGCCACAAGGCCGAACTCACCGTAGGAGACAACGTTGCCGCGGGTGGCTTTGCCCTTCATGCGGCCGCGCTGAACTCTGCGGTACTTAACTCTCTTAGGCATTAACATTAGTTGTTGCCTCCTTCCTGTGCGGGAGCTTCCGGACGGGGTCCGCGGTTGTAGCCGCCCTGACCTGCCGGTCTGCTGCCGTAGGGACGGCGCTCGCCGGACTGACCCTGACGATTGTCGCGGCCGTCACGGTTGTAGCCGCCGGGACGGCGGTTGCCGCCGGGGCGACGGTCGTCTCTGCGACGGCGCTCGCCTGCGGGCTTGGAAAGATCCATCGTGCGCGGAGTGGTGCGAAGGGTCTGGGAAAGGACTTCGCCTTTGTAGATCCAGACCTTGACGCCGATACGGCCGTAGGTGGTGTTAGCCTCAGCAAAGCCGTAGTCGATGTCAGCGCGGATGGTCTGCAGAGGAATGGTACCCTCGTGGTAGCACTCGCTGCGTGCGATCTCAGCGCCGCCGAGACGGCCGCCGCACTTGACCTTGATGCCGCGCGCGCCCATTCTCATGGCGCGGCCCATAGCGTTCTTCATAGCGCGGCGGAAGCCGATGCGCTTTTCGAGCTGCTGGGCGATGTTCTCAGCGACGAGCTGAGCATTGGTATCGGGGGTGCGAACCTCAACGATGGAGAGAGCAACGGGCTTGCCGATGAGCTTCTCTACTTCGAGGCGCAGGCGCTCTATCTCCGCGCCGCCCTTGCCGATGACGACACCGGGTCTGGAGCAGTGGATATAGATGCGAACCTTAGTGCTGTCGCGCTCTATCTCGATGGTGGGGACACCGGCGGAATAGAGGGCCTTTTTGAGGTACTGGCGGATCTTATAGTCCTCGACGATCAGATCGCCGACTTTATCTTCTCTTGCGTACCATCTGGAATCCCAGTCTTTAATAACGCCTACACGCAGGCCATGGGGATTAACTTTCTGTCCCATAATTCTGCCTCCTTCCCTTAGTCTCTCTCAGCCACAGCGATCATGATGTGGCTGGTGCGCTTGTTGATGCGGTACATACGGCCCTGAGCTCTGGGCATGCCCCTCTTGAGGATGGGGCCGGCGCCTGCGTAGGTCTCGCAGACATAGAGCTTCTCAGGATCCATTTCGAAATTGTTTTCGGCGTTGGCCATGGCGCTCTTGAGCACCTTGATCATCAGCTCGCAGCCGGCCTTGGGAGTGTTCTCCATCAGGGCCATGGCGTACTTTGCGTCCTTGCCGCGGATCATGTTGCAGATGATCTCAACCTTGCGGGGAGAAATACGGGCGTATTTGTGCTCCGCACGGGCAATTTTCTTTTCGTCCATTTTTTCTCCTCCTTACTTACCGGTCTTGCTGCCTGCGTGGCCGCGGAAGGTACGGGTGGGAGCAAACTCGCCGAGCTTGTGGCCGACCATATCTTCAGTGACG
>CAVKOL010000197.1:0-2843 GCA_963658035.1 Bacteroidaceae bacterium | reverse complement strand
AACTTCACCATGGGCGTCATGGGCATCATGTGCGCCGGCACCACCGCCAAGAACTTCACCGCCTCGATGAACCGCAAGATGCCGGACGGTAAGGTTCTAAACGACGGCTCCACCATGATCGCCGCGCAGTGCTCGATGCTGCTTTTGGCCGTCACCCAGTTCACCGCCTCCCTGGACGGCACCGAGGTCAGCGCCTTTGACTGCACCAGCATGGGCACGCGCGGCCTGTACTCGGCCTTCATCGCGGCCTTCATCACCGTGGGCGTCTACAAGTTCTGCGTCTCGCGCGACCTCACGATCAAGCTCCCCAAAGAGGTTCCCGGCGCCATCGCGCAGAACTTCCGCGACATCATCCCCTTTGCGGGCTCGGTCATCATCTGCGCCCTTATGGATGCGGCCGTTCGCGCTGCCGCGGGCGTGCCCTTCTCCGAGATTCTGATCAAGCTCCTCTCGCCGCTCTTCGCCGCGGCCGAGACCTACCCCGGCCTCATCATCCTGCAGTTCTTCACCGCGTTCTTCTGGTTCATCGGCATCCACGGCCCCTCGATCGTCCAGCCGGGCATCGACCCCATCCGCCTTGCCAACCAGGCCGAGAACCTGCAGGTCCTTCTCGCCGGCGGCCACCCCTCGCACTCGCTGTGCTTCAATATGTCGCTGGTGGGCGAGTTTGGCGGCACGGGCGCGACCTTCATCGTGCCGCTGCTTCTGATCTTGTTCATGAAGTCCAAGCAGCTCAAGGCCGTGGGCAAGGCCTCGATCGTCCCCACCTGCTTTGCCGTCAACGAGCCGCTGCTCTTTGGCGCGCCCATGGTCTTGAACCCCTACATGTTCATCCCCTTCACCGTGACCGGCTGCGTCAACGTGTGCCTGGCCAAGTTCTTCATCGACGTCGTGGGCATGAACGGCTTCAGCTTCGTCGTGCCTTGGGCGACCCCCGGCCCCATCGGCATCTTTATCTCGTGCAACTTCCAGGCGATCTCGCTGGTGTTCATCGCACTGATCCTGGTGCTGGACGCGGTCATCTACCTGCCGTTCCTTAAGGCGTACGACAAGATGCTGTGCGACCAGGAAGCCGAGCGCGCCGCCGCCGAGCTTGCCGTCGAAGGCGCGGGCGCAGGTGCAGTAGCTGAGAAGACCGTGACCGCCGCAGCCGCCCCGGCCATCGCCGAGACGAGCGCCGCCGCGCCGGTGGCCGCCCCGGCCTCCGACACCCCCGAGGCCCCCGCGGCCGACGCCCCCGCCAGCGTCGACGGCCTCAAGGTCCTGGTCCTGTGCGCCGGCGCCGGCACCAGCGCCCTTCTCGCCAACGCCATCAAGGAAGGCGCCGCAAAGACCGGCGAGAACATCGCCAGCGCCGCCGGAGCCTACGGCCAGCACACCGCGATCATGAACCAGTACGACGTCATCGTCTTGGCCCCGCAGGTGCGCACCTACTACGAGGACATGAAGGCCGATACCGACCGCCTTGGCATCAAGCTGCTCGCGCCGCGCGGCCAGGAGTACATCTCTTTGACCCGCGATCCCGAGGGCGCCGTCAAGTGGCTGCGCGAGAACGTGGCCAAGTAAGGTAGCCGCGCTGAGAAGCGCGCCGTGCGCCGGGGCGCCCCGCGAAGGGCCGCGCCCCGGCGCCTGACCAGCAGTTTTAACGCAGAAAGGACCCATCATGACCAGGCAATTCCCCAACGGCTTTGTCTACGGCGGCGCCACCGCGGCCTATCAGGTCGAGGGCGAGACCCGCACCCACGGCAAGGGCAAGGTGCCCTGGGACGATTTTTTGGCCGCCCAGGGCCGCTTCTCGCCCGACCCGGCGTCCGACTTCTACAACAGCTACCCCGTTGACCTGGAGCTTTGCGAGCGCTTTGGCGTCAATGGCATCCGCGTCTCCATCGCGTGGACCCGCATCTTCCCGGTGGGCACCGGCGACGTGAACCCCGAGGGCGTCGCTTTCTACCACGCCCTCTTTGCCGAGTGCGCGCGCCGCCACGTGACCCCGTACGTGACTCTGGACCACTTCGACACGCCCGAGGCCTTCTACCAAAACGGCGGCGAGGGCTTCCTCACTCGTTCGACGATTGATGCCTTTGAGGCCTACGCCAAGTTCTGCTTTGCCGAGTTCACCGAGGTCAAGCACTGGTTTACCTTCAACGAGATCCCGGCGACGGCCGAGGGAATGTACATCGTGGGCAACTGGCCCCATGGCGAGAAGTACCGCTTGGATAAGGCCTTCCAGGTCATGCACAACATGATGGTCGCCCACGCCCGCGCGGTCGTGGCCTTCCACGAGGGCGGCTTTGACGGCGAGATCGGCATCGTGCAGAACCTCGAGCCCAAGTACCCCCTGGACCCCAACAGTGCCGCCGACGCCGAGGCCGCCCGCATGGCCGACGTCATCAACAACCGCTGGGTCCTGGACGCGACCTTCCGCGGCCACTACGCGCCCGACACCATGGCGGCCGCGACCAAGCTGGCGACCATCGCCGGCGGCGCCCTTGACGTCACCGAGGCCGACATCGCCGACCTCACCGCCGCGCTGCCGTACTGCGACTGCCTGGGCGTCAACACCTACAAGTGCCAGTTCCTGCGCGCGGCCCAGGGCGAGAACGACATCCACCACAACGGCACGGGCGAGAAGGGCTCGAGCCGCTGGTTCTTGAAGGGCGTGGGCGAGTCCTGCGTGCGCGAGGGCATCCCCACCACCGATTGGGATTGGATCATCTATCCCGAGGGCCTTTATGACCTTTTGTGCCGCATCAAGAACGACTACCCCAACTATAAAAAGATTTATGTTACCGAGAACGGCATGGGCTACAAGGACGACTTCGTCGACGGCTTTATCGACGACG
>CAVKOL010000196.1:0-2884 GCA_963658035.1 Bacteroidaceae bacterium | reverse complement strand
TGACGATGGGCAGCATGACCTTGGCGCCCACGAGCTTGGCCTTCTCGGGGTCGGACGGCGAGACGGCGATGCCCGTGTCGCCGAGCATGGTCTCGGGGCGGGTGGTGGCCACGGTCACGTACTCGACGCCGTCGACGGGCTCGACCAGCGGGTAGCGCAGGAACCAGAGATGGCCCTTCTCGTCGTGGTACTCGGCCTCGTCGTCGGAGATGGCGGTGCAGCAGTTGGGGCACCAGTTGACGATGCGCTTGCCGCGGTAGATGAGGCCGTCGTGGTACCAGTCGCAGAAGACGCGACGGACGGCGCGGGAGAACTCGGGGCTCATCGTGAACTTCTCATCCTCGAAGTCGACCGAGCAGCCCATGCGCTTGATCTGCGAGACGATGGTGCCGCCGTACTCGTGCGTCCAGTCCCAGCAGGCGTCGAGGAACTTCTCGCGCCCGATCTCCAGGCGAGAGACGCCCTCGCTCTTGAGCTTCTTGTCCACCTTGGTCTGCGTGGCGATGCCGGCGTGGTCGGTGCCGAGGATCCAGCGGGTGGAGCGGCCGCGCATGCGGTTGTAGCGCACGAAGGTGTCCTGGATGGAGTCGTCCATGGCGTGGCCCATGTGCAGGATGCCCGTGACGTTGGGCGGCGGGATGACGACGGTGCAGTCGCCCACGCCCTTGTTGCGCTGGTAGCAGCCGGCGTCGATCCACTTCTGGATGAGCTCGGGCTCCTTGGTTTGCGGGTCATAGGTCTTGGGCATCTCTTCCACGGTAAAACTCCCTCGCGCGAAGCGTCTAAAGCAGGTATAACAACTGATTAGAATACCACGCCAGCCCCATGGGAGAAGACCTTGCAAGAGTTCCGCTATTTTGACGCGCACGTCCACCTGGATTGGTTTGCCGATGCCGCTGGCGTTGCGCGTGATGCGCAGGAACTGGGGCTTGGGATGTTTGCCTGCACCGTGGAGCCCGCGGGTTACGCGACCGCGCAGGATTTGGCAGCCGAGAAGAACGTGCTTCTCGCCGCGGGGCTGCATCCCTGGTGGGTCGCGAGTGACCCCGAAGCAAACAACGAGGCGCTGGTCAAGGCACTTGCTGCGGCCGAGTCGACGCGCTGTGTGGGCGAGATCGGCCTGGACTTTGGCAAGAAGCACATCGATACCAAAGACGAGCAGCTGCGGGTATTCAAGGCCATATGCGAGAAGTGCGCGGCCAGCAGCAACGCGGCGGCCCCCAAGGTTCTTTCCATCCACTCGGTGAACGCGGCGGCCACCGCCCTGGACATCCTGGAGCAGACCGGCGCCGCCGCAAGCTGCCGCTGCGTCTTCCACTGGTTCTCTGGGACGTCAGCAGAGCTCGCCCGTGCCCGCGGCCTGGGCCTGTGGTTCTCCTTTGGCGAGAAGTCCCTGGCCACAAGAAAGGGCCGCGAGTACGCTCGGCAAGTCCCCGCCGGCCGCCTTCTCACCGAGACGGACTTCCCCGAAGGTCCCCACAGCAACATGGCAGCAGACGATATGCTCGCCTCAATCAAGGCGGCCACCCAGGCCCTCGCCGCCGCACGCGGCGAAAGCGAAGACCGCATGCAGGAACTTCTCGCAAAGAACGCCCGCCACCTGGTGTGCTAAGGTTAAACATCTAGGCAAGGGACGCGGATGAGAGGCTTATGGCCACATGAAGCCACTTCGTAAGACGGCGGCAATCAAAAACCCACTTTCGAGCACCATGCTCGCAACAACCTCGACGGGCCTTGACCTGCCCTTAAACGACGTGGTCGTCGTCTTTGCCTGCAGCGAGAACTTTGTGCCGTATCTGTCGGTGGCCGTGCAGTCCATCGTGGACAACGCCAGCCCTTCTCGTCGCTACGATATCATTGTTTTAACCAGAAACATCACGCCGGCGTCCATGATCACGCTGTCTCGCCAGGTTAAGGCGGCAAACACCGGCATCGGCTACCTGGACGTCGACGCCGCCCTGGGCGACATCGAGCTCCCCCACCACGGCCACTTTAGGCCCGAGACGTACTTCCGTCTTTTGGCGCCGCAGCTTTTGCCCAACGTCGACAAGGCCATCTACCTCGACTCCGACCTTATCGTCAACGACGACTTGGCCAAGCTCTACGACTACGACGTCACAGGCTACAAGCTGGCGGCCACCCGCGACGCCGACACCATCGGCCAGATCGACGGCTACGACGCGACCGTGGGTCCCTATCTCAAAGACGAGCTGGGCATGGACGACCCGCACGACTACTTCCAGGCGGGCGTCCTTCTCATGAACCTGGCCGAGCTTCGCCGCACCGTCACGCCCGAGGAGTTTTTGGCCATCTCGACAGAGCGCATGTGGCGCTGGCTCGACCAGGACGTGCTTAACAAGATCGTCAACGGCGACTACCTGCGTCTTCCCATGCGCTGGAACTACCTCATGGACTGGCAGCACCTGCGCCGCACCCACATCGTGGCAAACGCGCCGCAAGAGATCCGCGACGAGTACGACGAGGCGCGCCGCGACCCTGCCATCGTGCACTTCGCAGGGCCTGACAACCGGCCCTGGCTCTACCCCGACGCAGACGGCGCTGAGCTGTTTTGGCACTATGCGATGAGGTCGCCTTACATCGAGGAGATTCGCGCGCAGCTTGAGGACTCGAGGGCCACCGTCAAGGGGCTGGCTAAGCGGGCGCAGGTCATCGCACTCTATAAGGGCATCATGCCAGCGTTCGACAAGACATGCCCGGGGAAGACCAAGCGGCGAGAAGCGATCATCAAGCTTTATAGCAAGCTCGGGGGGCACAACCTCTAGAGGGATAATCCCAGAGTCGTCGCCGAGGGCCTCTTGGTTTTGTCTCCATGCTCAAACAGTCCTGATTCGCACGAAGGCCACATTAAGTGGCCTTCGGCTCA
>CAVKOL010000195.1:0-2904 GCA_963658035.1 Bacteroidaceae bacterium | reverse complement strand
GCTCGGAGTTGACCAGCGGTTTCTTGGGGTAGTTGGCGAGAAGGTCCTGCGGCAGACGCCAGGCCTCGTCCTGGCCCTCGTAGTTGTGGCCCGACTGGAACATATAGAAGTCCAGGCGGTCGACAAACTGCGCCGGGATCGTGCGGTTGCCGCGGTTGATGTGCATGCAGCGCAGCGCGTTGGGCGCCAGCTCGCACACGGCAGAAAGCGCGTCCTCGTAGTAGGCGATGGCCTCGTCGCTCACAAAATCGGTGTCGCCCGTGACGACGTAGACCGGGTCGAACTCGCCCAGCTGCTCCACGACGCGGGCCACGTGGGCGCGAATCTCGTCGCGCGGCATGACGTCCCCGCCGCCGAGCATCTTAGCCAGCCCAGAGCCCCAGGTACCGGGCACGTAGTTGCACCACACCAGGACCAGCGCCGGGCGAATCCCATGCGCCACGGCAGCCGCGCACATCGCGCGCGCACGCTCCCAGTAGGCCGGGTTGAGGGCAGACCAATCAAAGTGCACGCCGTCTGTGCTGGCGTAGGGCCACATTCCCAGATCGGGCATGCAACGGTCCCACTGCGGCAGGGTGTTGATCTGCAGGACGTTTATGCCCTGCTCGGCGCGGCGAGCCAGGTAGTAGTCCCAATCCTCAAACGAGATGCTGGTAAACGCGCTCCAACAGGTGTCGGCAAACCAAAACCACGGCTGCTCATTGAGCAAAAAACCGTCTTTGCGAGCGTTCACGCTTAAGGTTCCCAGCGCCATACGCCTCTCCTTTCAAAAAGCGGCGCGGATCCAGCCGCGCCGCCTAAGTATCCCTTAAATCTCGCGCCCTTGCGCGGGGCCCTGGGCCTCACGCGGGGCCCTTGGCCCTTGCGCAGGCCGCCGACCCTTGGCCTAGGCCTGGTCCATCTCGGCCAGCTCCTCCTTAGAGAAGCCGGTGAAGTAGACCACGGCGGCCGCGACCACAAACGAGATGGCCATGCCCGCGACGGCCAAGATGGTGTTCATCTGGCCACCCTGCAGGTAGTTGGTGAAGACCAGGAAGTTGGCCGCGCCACCTGCGAAGTAGTAGGTCACGCCCACGATGCCCGAGAACACGGCGCCAATCGCGCCGCCGATGAACATTCCCAGCATGGTGCGGCGATAGCGCATGAGGATGCCGAAGAGGGCGGGCTCGGTGACGCCGCCGGCGACGGCAGAGACCACGTAACCAAAGGCCAGGCCCTTGTCCTCCTTGTTCTTCATCTTGAGGAAGGCGCCAAACGCGCAGCCCCAAACGGCGACCATGGCGCAGTTGGTGGAGACAAAGACAAACGGGTCGTAACCGGCGGCGATGATCTGGACCTGCGCCAGCAAGATGATGGGCATGTGCATGCCGCAGATCACGAAGAGCTGCCAGAAGGCGCCCAGAACGGCCATGACGACGAGAATACCAATGCCGCCCAGGTCAGACAGGCCAAAGAGCGCGTTTGCGATGAGGCTGCCCAGCTCGTTGCCAAGCGGGGCCAGTACGATAAAGGCGACGGGAATGGTCACCAACATGGTGCAGAACGGGGTCAGGACCGTGGAGAGAACCTCGGGCATGTGCTTCTTGAAGAACTTCTCGACAAAATACAGCACGGGCACCGAGAGGATGATCGGCAGGACCGACTGCTGGTAGTCGGCGGCAGCGATCTGCAGGCCGTAGACCGAGATGACGCCCGAGCCGCCGTTGGTCGAAACCGCGCTTAGGACCGAAGGGGCCATAAGGGCGCCGCCCAGCATCATGCCCAAAACGGGGCTCGCGCCCAGCTTCTTAGCCGCGGCATATCCCAGGTAGACGGGGATAAAGGTGAACGCGGCCTCGTACATGGTGGTGTAGAGGAAGGTGTAGGTGGGGTCGGTCTCGGCGAGAAGCCCGAGCATTGAGGGGCCCAGAATCGCCGCGATGGTGCGGAACAGGCCGCCTGCCATGAGCAGGGGAAGCAGCTGCACCATCGAGCCAGAAAGGTAGTCCAAGACGATGTTGGGAAGCTTCTTGAAGTCGAACTTCTCGACGGCCTTGTCGGCGTTACCTGCGGCGGCACCGGTGGCCTTGGGGTCGTCGAGGTTCTCCTTTACCGCCTCGCCCTGCTTGACGCCCGAGATGGCGACGAACTCGGCCAGGACCTTGGGGGCGTTTTGCCCAACGATGACCTGCAGCTGGGAGCCCGAGAACTGCGCGCCCAGGACGCCCTTGACCTTCTTGATGGCCTCGGTGTCGGCCTTGGACTGGTCCTTGAGCGTGAGGCGCAGGCGCGTCATGCAGTTGGTTGCGATGGTGACGTTTTGCGCACCTCCAACCAGCGGAAGGACGTCGGCGGCAATCTGGTGATTGTCAACTGCCATGTGAACCCTCTCTTTCCATGTTTGCCCACAAAGTATGGGGCTTGCCTATGGCTCGGCACCAGCTTTTCTCCCCTAGCGGTACCGTGCTTTCCTTGAGTTAAATAATGCCTGCGAGAAGTGCGTTTACTTGATTCGCAAGTCGTTTACTAAACGGTTTAGTCGCAGGTAGGCGCATTAAGTCGTCTGGGTTGCTAAACGCGGTTAAACGTGACTCGCGCGGCAGGCGGGCCGGGCCACGCAGGGCCAGGCAACCCGCGGCCGGTGGCCCCGCGCCCCCTACCCCCGCGTCGTGGCCTGGCGCACGGCGGCGTGCCAGCCGGCGCGGCGGGCGGCAACGACCTCGGGCGCCGCCGCAGGCGAGAAGACCCGGCGCTCAACGCGGTCAAAGATCGCGTTACCGTCATAGACCCCGGCCGAGCGCCCGGCCACGAAGGCCGCCCCGGCAGCCGACAGCTCAGACAGCCCGGAAACCACGACGTCTGCCGCGGCAACGTCGGCCTGGAACTGCATGAGGTAGCCGTTGGCGGTCACGCCGCCGTCGGCCT
>CAVKOL010000194.1:0-2916 GCA_963658035.1 Bacteroidaceae bacterium | reverse complement strand
CATCTCGACGGCCGTCTCGCTTGTGATCGCCGTGGTTCTCGCAAAGGTGCTCTTCTCGTCGGCGGCTTTCCAAAACGACGCGAACATCATTAGTATGGTTATCGTTATCGCATACGGAATCGGCTTGGTTATCTCCGCGGTTTTGATAGCCCGCCTGATAAAAGGCAGGGCCGAGAAGCACGACGCCGCGGCTGAGTAATTAAAAGGTTGGATTGTTTATATGGCTCTTTCGATTGCTGAGTTTCAAAAGGCAAAGCGACCCGTGGGTCTTGCCGTGGTCGTCTTGGCCGAGATCGCTCTCTTTGTCTCGATCCTTGACTATTGCAGTGGGCAGATTGCCAAGATGGCGGTCGTCCCCGTGATGGTCCTGTGCCTGATCGCCGCCGTTGGCCTTGGCTACTTGATTGTTGATGCAAAGAACAAGCCCGAGACCATCTTCCTGCTCTTGGGCATCCCCATGGGCGTGGCACTTGCCCTCTTCCTGCTGCCCGACCAGGTGCCCGATGAGAGATGGCACATCTACAGGGCCATCGACCTGCGTGTCTTTGGCGGCGGCACTACGGTGCCGAGCTGCATGGAGACCATGCCCACCACGTACTCTGCCTATAAGGACGCCCTTCTGGCGAGCGGCGCTTGGGACAGCACGGTGTGGCTCGAGAGGGACCTTACCGGCTATTACGTCCACCTTTATGCGATTGCGCACGTGGTGCTCGTCGTGTTGCGCGCCGTGGGTATCAATCCTTACGTCGCGGTCATCGTTGCCCGCTTGGCCAACGGCGCGGTTTTTATCGCAGCGGGTTACTGGTGCGTCAAGAAGATGCCGCACGCAAAGGTGATGTTCACCATCTTCATGCTCAACCCCATGCTCATCCAGCAGCAGTTCTCGTTGAGCGCCGACTCGATCGTGAACACGGTTTGCATCGGTTTTGTCACGTACCTTCTGTGGATGAAGTTCGAGGAGCAGGTCAACAAGAAGAACCTTGTGATTCTGGCCCTGCTGGCCTGCGTGACCTCGGTCTCCAAGATCGCCTATGCGCCGCTCGTGCTGCTTGTTCTTCTCCTTGTCCCGTTTATTGGCAGCAAGAAGACCCAGCACAAGATCTACGCCGCGGTGGCCGCCGTTATCGTCGTGGGCGCCGTCGTGGTCATCGCCACCTACCGCACGGGCACCTATCAGCTGATGTTCGAGCTTATTAGGGACCCGGTTGAGCTTGTTCGGGTGCTTACCAAGTCCTTCTGGGAACTGGGCCCTCTTTGGGTCAAAGAGACCTTTGGCATGATTCTGGGTGCCCTGAATGTCACTGTCTGGGAGCCCTGCTTCTGGCTTTATACCGGCATCTTGTTGTTCTCCGCCGTTTTTAATTTGGGCGAGAAGCACAGCTTTGCTCGTGGCGAGAAGGTCTTCATCAACATCTTTGCGTTCTGCCTTCTTGTCGCAATTATCTTGGTATTTAGAGAATGGTCCGTTACCTCAGACAAGAGAAGCGACATCATCATGGGCCTGCAGGGCAGGTACTTGCTGCCGTTCATCTTCCCGGCGCTTGCGACCACGGTGACGCCGCGCTCCTCGCTCTATCGCGAGAACTGCCTCGTCTTCTATAGTGGATGCATCGCGATCGTCTATTTCTTCTCGCTGTTTGGCATCTTCTACACCTTTATTGGTTAGTTTTTAAGGTTGGTATTCAATGAGTAGCTTGCTTGAGGGTTTGAAAGAGACCGCCAATGAGGAGGGCCTGTACCACGTTGTCGATAAGACCTTGACGGTTATCGACAGGCGCATCAAGGACTCTCGTCGCGGGCCGCGCAAGAAGGTCAACAACCTTCTCTTTGACGTGGTCTTCATCAACGGCTGCGACTATAGCGTGCCCCACCCCGTGAGATATCGCGTCGACCACCAGATTGAGCAGCTGCTTGCTGCCGGAATGAGCGCCTTGAAGGTCGAGGCGGCCGAGGCCGACGAGGAGCTTTTGCGCCACGGTAGAGTCTTCGTCATCTTCCGCTGCCCGGTGACCGATCAGATCAGCGACTTCATCGCCAAGGCCAAGAAGCTCAACAAGCGCGTTATCTACGACATCGACGACCTGGTCATCGATACCGCTTATACCGACCAGATCCCCTTCGTCGCCGCTATGTCGGCCAAGGACAAGGCCCTCTATGACGACGGCGTAAAAAGGATGGGGGAGACCCTTTCTTTGTGCGATTGCGCCATTACAACGACCGAGGCCTTGGCCGCCGAGCTCAAGAAGTACGTGCCGCGCGTCTACGTCAACCGCAACACGGCTTCCATGACGATGGTCGACTACTCCGAGATCGCCGTCTATCGCCGCGACCTTCTCCCCAACGTCTTGCCCGGCGACGTGCCCGCCAAGGACAAGAAGATGTACAAGCTTGCTTGCGAGCGCATTGCCCAGAAAGAGGCCACGGGCGAGGTGCGTCTGGGCTACTTTAGCGGCAGCATCACCCACAACTCCGACTTCGACATCATCAAGGACGCCCTGCTCAAGATCATGGACGAGCACGAGAACGTGACCCTTATGATCGGCGGCGAGCTTGACGTCAACAGCGAGTTCAAGCGCTTTGGCAACAGGGTCGTCACCTTCCCGTTCTGCGACTGGCGCCGTCTGCCCAAGCACATCTCGAGCTGCGACGTGAACCTCGCGCCCCTTGAGGACACCCTCTTTAACCGTGCGAAGTCCGAGAACAAGTGGGTCGAGGCCGCGCTGGTCAAGGTTCCCACCATCGCCAGCAACGTGGGCGCCTTCGCGCACATTATCCAAGACGGCGAGACCGGTTTTCTCTGCGAGAACACCCAGGATGCCTGGTACGAGGCGCTGACCCGCCTGGTCAAGGACGCGGAGCTGCGCGCCCGCGTTGCCGAGAAGGCCTACAAGTACTGCGGCGAGAACTGCACCACGG
>CAVKOL010000193.1:0-2917 GCA_963658035.1 Bacteroidaceae bacterium | reverse complement strand
TCTTGGACGAGTCGTAGGCGTGGTAGTACAGGCCGTTCTTCTCGTTGCGCATGAGCTCGCGGACCACCTGGAACATATGGAACGAGTCGGAGCAGGCGCGACGGTTGTGGAAGGACAGCTCGTACTGCATGTAGAAGGGCTGGGCCATGTACATGCCGTCCAGCCAGATCTGGTTGGGGTAGACGGCCTTGTGCCAGAAGACGCCCTCCTTGGTGCGGGGCTGGTGCTCGAGCTGGCCGTAGATCGTGTCCATGGCCAGACGGTACTTCTCCTTGCCGGTGATCTCGTAGAGGCGGTAGAGGGTCTTGCCGGCGTTGACGTTGTCGAGGTTGTACTCGGCAGGGTTGTAGTGCTTGATCGTACCGTCGTCCTGCACAAAGAAGTCGATGTAGCTGTCGGCGAACTCAAGGTAGCGCTTCTCGCCGGTGATCTCGTAGAGCTCGATCAAGGCCTTGATCATGCAGCCGTCGATGTAGTTCCAGGTGTTCTCTTTGCCGGCGCGGATCTTCTCGATGTTCCACGCGGGCGCCTGCGGCGTGGAGTTCTCCACGAGCTGGGCGATGTAGCGGTCAAGGATCTGGTTGCATCCCATGGTTGGTATCCCTCTCTTCTCGGCGCCCCCTTGCGCCTGTTGGGTGAACGATAACCTAACTGTATCGCCGCGGGCACGCGTTTCTCGTCTCAACAGAGAAACAACAGGGTAGGCGGCTTGTTTGGGCGGTGAGCGGCGGGTGTCGGCTTATGCGGGTTGGGGCGGGCCTGAACCGGGCCCGGGCCGCCCGGCCCCAACCCACAGCCGCTAAAGCACCGCGCGCAGGCCGGCGGCGATGCGGCTGGCCAGGCGCTCGTAGCCCGCGGCCGAGTAGTGCAGCCCGTCGGGCATGTATCGCTCACGGTGCTCGGGCAAATACGGCGAGATGCCGCTGGTCGCGTAGAGGTCGACCAGCGGCAGCGAGTAGCGATCGGCCACCTCGCGCACAGCGTCCACGTAGGGCTCCTGCGTAAGCCCCAGGTGGTTCTCCTCGAAGCTGCCGGGGATGTCCTTCTCGTGCTTGCCACTCGTCTTGCAGGGCGTCATCACCACAAGGCGGGCCTCGGGCGAGCGCTGCGTGATGCCGCGGACGAGAAACTCCAACGCGCCGTAGAAGTCGTGCGTGTCGGTCGAGCCCATCTGGCCCAGCGGCACGTTGCGGCTAAAGTCGTTGACGCCGCCAAAGAGCACGTAGACGTCGGCCGAGTCGTCGATGGCGTCCAGGCGCTCGACAAAAGAGTCGTCGCGGTCGGCCTTCACGGCCAGGCGCGAGCCCTTGACGCCGTAGTTCTCCACCGTGGCGCCGCCCAAAAGCGCGCCCAGGTGAGACGTCCAGCTAATGGACGGGCCGCCCGCGCCCGTCCCGTTGTCGCCCCACGTCGTCGAGTCGCCAAAGCAGCAGATCGTGAGCTTTCCCAGGTCCTTGTTCATCGTTTCTCTCCCCTCCTTGCCCGGCCGCTTGACCAGGCGCTTGTTTATCTAGTTGCGTGCCTTAAGGTCGCTTGCGGGGTCCCAGCCGTCGTCGCCGGCCAGCACAAGGCGGCGAGAATAGCGTTCCTCGTCGGCCGCGGCGATCGCGTGCGTCCACTCGGGCCAGGCGACCGTCGTACCCGCGGGCCCGCGAAGCCCGGCCGCCGCGTAGAAGCTGCCCTCGTGCGCCGCGGGCTTGTTCCAGTCCCACCAGCCCTCGGCCTTGATGTGGGGGCCAAGGTTGCAGCCAACAAGCACCGTCTGGGCAAACTCGCGCCAAGGGCGCCCAAGGTAAACGGTGCCGTTGGCGACGCCTTCCTCTGCCGTGAACGAGCAGCCGTCGAAGACCAGGCCGTATGGCTCGCCCTCGGGCGTGGAGGCCGCGGTCACGTAGCCGTTGACGTCCATGTCGCGGTTGAGCGAGCGGATCTCGCAATCCTCAAAGTAGACGCGGCCGCCGCCAAAGATGAAGTCGACGTCGCCCGCGATGAGGCAGCGGCAAAAGTACTGGCGCCCCACGACGCGCGGCGCGAACTGCTTGGGTCCTATGAAGCCGCCGGGCTTGACCTCGCGCGGGGGCAAGGGGCCGCAAAAGAGCGTGTCCTGGTGGCCAAGTAGGCAACACGAGTCGACCACAAGGCGGTCGCCGTCGGCATAAAGGGCCAGGCCCTGCCCTACCTCGCGGCCGTCGCCCGCGTCGTTTTCGATGGTAAGGCCGCGAAGCGTGACGTCCGCGGCATCGACCAACACCGTGTAGGTGCGAAAAGTCCCCAGCTTGCCGTCGATGCCGCTGCCGTCGCCGGACTCCATGAAGGCGCCCAGGCCAAAGACGATGCGCGTGGTCTTGGACGACTCCCCTACCAGGGCCGTATTGGGCCGGCGGATCTCAACGCGCTCGCGGTACTCGCCGGGCGCGATGCGGATCTCAACCGGCACGCGACTGTCCGGCACCTGCTCGCACGCCGCCTCAAGCGCCGCGCCCACCGTGAGGTAGGCGCCCTCGACGGCCGCGCCGACCCTAAAAACCACCTTATTCGCAGCCATTGCGGCCTCCTCCCATCCACTCCTTCGACTTTTCTTGGTTTAAAACCGCACCTGCCAAGTAGCCGGGCCCAAATCGGCGACGTTTGCCCAGTTGAGCAAAACGGGCTACTCGGCCTAACCGGATTTAAACCAAGAAAAGTCGCGGCAGTGCTTCGCGACCCGCCGCGCGGGCGGTCACAAGCACCCCAAGCCTTCAAAAAAGGGCGGCGCGGCGATGGGTCGCATCGGCCGCGCCGCCCTGCGTGAGCGTGATTAATCCAACAGCTTAGGAACGAACAACCTCGTCGACGTTCTCAAGCTGCATCTCGTCGCCCTCGTGGCCCTCGACCACGACGTTGCGCAGGTCGAGCACCTTGACGTTCTGGGCGATGA
>CAVKOL010000192.1:1066-2976 GCA_963658035.1 Bacteroidaceae bacterium | reverse complement strand
TGGACATCAACAACGCCAAGTGGGTCTACGACAACGTGCCGTACAACACCAAGGTTGTGATTTACAACTAGAGGGCAAACCAATCTTAGAAAAGCCAATGCCCCCCGCCCAATCCAATGGGCAGGGGGCATTGTTAGCAAGCGAGAAGACCGCAGTTAGTTCTTATCGACCAATTGCCAGATCTTGTAGCTGCCCGCGTCGGAAACTTCCACCGCCTTGACCGTATCGGTCTCGTACTGCGAGAGGTCTGCCGAGGTGACCCACTTGGTCACGCCGAGCTTCCTGGCATCGTCCAAGGTAATTCTCAGCGTGAAGGCATCGGGAGCCGTGAGCTCGAAGGAAGTCTCGTCTTGCACGGGCTCCACGCTGATGTGGGCATAGCGGTTGTAGACCTGCTCGAAGGAGCCCTCAGGGTCAAGCAAATGCCAGGTAGAAAGCGTGGGATACGTGTTGACCGAGTTGATGCAGGAGGCGCCCTGCGCGACGCAGAGATCGCCCAGCATCGCGTTGTCGGCGATCCAGAGGTCCCCGTCTTCTGTGGCCTGCGAGATGCCGGTCGCCGTGGGGCCATCGGTAAGGGGATAGGCGCCGAGCTGCAGCGGGTTCACGCAAGCGCCCGAGAACGCGACAAAAACCGCGATGGACAAAAGGCACAGCTCGCAATCCTCGACGCCAAACAACAGGCCAGCGATGCAAACAAGAAGACAAAACATCGCTGCGGCGGCGCCCAGGACAAACAGAAGACGAACATTCTCGGCGCAAAAGGACCAAACCAGGCACAGCGCCGCGATACCCGCAACAACGCCGAGAAGGACGCTCGGCTTGCCATTGGCATCAAAGGCGCCCTCCTGCCTTGCGCACACCGCGCAGCGCACCAAAAGGATGAGGTCGACGTAGCCGATCATCTCCCAGCACCGGGTGGGCGTGCTGTGGCTCAGGAGGGTGATCGACGCCAACGGGGCGGGAAAACCCACGACGCAATAGGCAAGGATAACGATCTCGACGATGCACAGGGCGCAGACCGCCGGGTCAAGCGCGCGCTTGTCCATGCGCGACTTCACGCAGGTAGCCAGCGCAACGACGCAGCCCAAAGGCGCCGCGGCAAAGAACGTGCACGACTCGCACACGTTGGTGGAGAAGGACCCGGTATAGGTGTAGGAAGACTGGGCGCTGGCGGCCAGGGGCGAGAAGATCGCGCGGGCCCACTCGCCAAGCTGCACGAGGTTGAGATCGCCGCCGGTGTTGCTGCGCGTGCCGGGATAGACGGTCGAGCTCACGGTCTTGACCACGTCCATAACGGGAAGAAGGCATGCCGCTGCCGCCGCCGCGGCGAGAAGCACCGAGAGAACAAGCGGGCGAAGGCGCACGAGAAGCTCACGCGGCTCGTGGCCCGCGCGCACAAAGCCCACGACCCTCGAGACGCCCAGGGCAAAAAAGGCCCAAAAGAGGACGACCTGCCAAGCGGGGTACAGGATAAGGACAAAAGCCACGCAAAGCCAGGCGATGGCAACCGACAGCAGCAATGCGCAACGACGCTCCCGGCCCTTCTCGCCAAGAAGGGCATCCAGGCACAACACAAGCAGCTGACCAAAGATGAAGAGCTCAGCGGTGCCGTTAACGGCAAACCACCACTGCACGGTGCCCGAGAACGTGACCATCAAAGCAAAGGCCACCGACACCTTGCGACTCTTGCCAAAGAGCATCTGCGCAAAGGCCTCGCTCACCAAAAAAAGGCAGACCAAGCGAGAAGACCAGAAGAACGCCAGGCCCCTCGTGCTGCCCAGGACAAGGTAGCCCCACAAAAACGGGCGGAAAAGGGTCGAGAAGTCCCAGCAGGGCTGGGCATAGACCAGGTTCACGTTGGTCGCGGTGCCGCGCAAAAGCTCGCTCACGGCGGCGTAGCCCGTGGA
>CAVKOL010000192.1:0-1056 GCA_963658035.1 Bacteroidaceae bacterium | reverse complement strand
GAAGGCAAACGGGGTGAAGACCAGCCACTCGTCCGAGCGGATGCTGCGTGGGATGCCCGCAAGCACGCCTTGCGCGCTCCCCTCGCCCAAAAAGGCCGACATGCACGCCGTGGACGAGCCGCTTAGCTCAAAGACCACGGCGAGAAGAACAACCGCGATGCCAACGGCAAAACGGTGCCGGTAGAGGAAATCAAGCGGCCGAGAGAACAGGCCTTTTCTCGCCAGCTGAAAGACGGCGAAGAGCGCGGCGGCGAGCAGCACAATGGCGATGACCGACAAGGGCCCCAGGTTGGGCATGAGGTCATCGCCGATCCGCGAGTAGTTCTCGGAGGTCAAGCGATAGTTAATCGCCGTCCTAGCAAAAGAGACGACAAAGAACGAGGTGAGCAGGCTGGAAAGCAGCAAAACAAGCGACGCCAGCAAGCCTTTGCCGTTCTTGAGCGAAACGCGCAGGTCCATCTCGTGTATCTCCCCCTTTGGCAACAACAGTTAACCCTAAAAGGTTAGCGTTCTTTTTGCGGGCCACGTTGGAACAGACAAAATAAGGATAAAGCCGAGCTTAAGGCTTGTGCGCATGCGGTTGGGCACTCATCGGCTACCTAAAGCTGGCCATCTAGTCTATTATTGATATGTTTAGCTCGTTTCACGCTCATCTAAGAGAGAGACACCATATGCCAACCGATATGCCCACCATCGCGGCGCTCGTGCCCTGTTACAACGAGGCATTGACCATCGCCAAGGTCTGCGACGACTTCAAGAAGTACCTCCCCGAGGCCACGGTCTACGTCTACGACAACAACTCCTCCGACGACACCGCCAAGATCGCCGCCGAGCACGGCGCCGTCGTCAAGCTCGAGCCCCGCCAGGGCAAGGGCAACGTCGTGAGGCAGATGCTGCGCGACATCGACGCCGACTGTTACGTGATGGTCGACGGCGACGACACCTATCCCGTCGAGCAGGTGCGCGACGTCATCGCCCCCATTCTCAACGGTGAGGCCGACCACGTGGTGGGCGACCGCCTGTCAAACGGCACCTACGCGGCCGAGAACAAGCGCG
>CAVKOL010000191.1:0-3002 GCA_963658035.1 Bacteroidaceae bacterium | reverse complement strand
GCCAGCGGCCTCGCGCAGGTTGTGGGACATGCTTGCCTTAACCGGGACGATTCTTGTGTCCTCATCGGCATAACGTGCCTCAAGCATCGACTGGGCGAGTTTCACCATCTGCGAGGTCTCGACAAGCTGGCGAGCAACGAAACCCTTCATCGCCCCTTCGCTCACGTAGCTTCGCAGCAAGTTGTTGAATTTCTTATCTCCAATAAGATGGGCATCGTGAAGGCTTCGCCAGTAGCTGCTCATCTTTCGCCTAATGTCTTCGTCAATGAGAAGCTCATCGGTCTTACGTTGGTTCTCCTTGCGGATGACCAGAGCTTTGTTCTCGAAGCTGTCGTCCTTGATATAGGCACGAGGAATGATGTGGTCTACCTCGTACAGGCCGGCGTTCGACAGTTGGTTAATGTCAATCGGCCTACCGGAATAGAGACACTTGCCGCGCTGCATGAAGTAGAGAGTCAGTCGCTCATCCAAATCGTCTGCGGATTTTTCCTTAATCTCGGCCCAGATCTTAGGGTCTTCTTTCTTGAACACCTCGAGTGCTTCTTTGAGCTGGTCATAGCGACGCTTAGTGCGCTTACCCTTGGCCTTCTCGTCCTCGTCGCGCGTTACCTCGATAAATATGTTCGCAGGCGCGTGGCCGGCGATTCCTGCAATCTCGTCGACGATACGAATGGCTTGGTTCAAGCTTCTGCGAATCGCGGGCGAACCGGGGAGGTCGTTGACACCCAGATCATGACCGCGGTCGGCGTAGTAGGCACGGTTGTGCGCGTCGACGGCCTTTTGGAAGCCAAGGTCCTCGTCGTGCAGGGCCTCCATCATGACCATGGTCTCGCCGTTGCGACGTGTTGCGCTGGGGTTGCCCTCGCGCAGGACGTCCATGATCGACACTCTGCGGCCATTCTGTGCATCGACCTTAAGGCCGGTGAGGAACTTCTCAGAAAGCCTGCCCCAACCTGTAAGGCGCTTCTTGCAGATGGCTTTTATCTGGTCGACATCTAAGAGGCCGCTACCGGCAGGACCAAACTCGTCTTCGAGCTTCTCTTTGAGAATCGAGCGGTCCTCAAAGAGGGTGTTCCACAAGATGATCTTCTCGACGTCGCGGTAGAGACTGGTGCCGGGGAGAAGTTCATCGACATGCAGGACGTTTTTTGTAAAGAAGAGGTACGAGCCCATCTTTGACTCAAGCGCGCTTTCTCCCTGGCCGCCCTTCACACGCGGATTGCTCGCCTCGCCCTGCTGCACGAGCCATTCCCCGATCTTTTTGTACGTCACGCGACGGTACCTGTGGAACAAGTCGCTCACAATGCCCTCGCGCTGCGCAGCATCGAAGCGCTCCCAATGGTCGCCGTCATCGCTCCAGCGCAGGCCGTTAAGCTCGTTAAGCACGCAGAATTCCTCGTAGAGCAGCGAGCACTTGGGCAGGGTCTTCTCCCCCGCCAGATACGTGCAGTCGCCGGTCATGCGCAGGATGAAGTTCTCGGCGCTCTTGTTCTTGTCGATGACCTGATCCCAGTTCCAGGGCGTAATGGCCGCGTCTTCCATGCCAGGCTTACGCTCCGACCACTGGAAACGGTTCTTACCGTGGGAATCCTGGCGAGCGTTCTTGCTCGTCAGCGGGCCAACGTAATACGGGATGCGAAACGACACGAGGCTCTCGAGCTTCTGGGCGTCTTGCCTGAGGAACAGATAGTGGCGACCCTGGTTCTTGATGATTGCCCGCAGCTCCTCGAGATGGAGCTGGTAGTAAATCGCGCCGTTGTCGCTGGTCTTGAGCCTACGCAGGAACTGCTGGCGGTCGAAGCGGGCTATCATGTCGATGTAGCGGGGGTCGCTCTTGGCGCCGGTTCCCTCAAAAAGCTTTACGACCTCTTTCTTGAAATCGTCGTAAGCAGTTTTGTGCAGGTTGTACGCCGTGTAACCCTTGGCCTTGTCGTAGCTGTAGTCCTTGGAAGGGTCGCCGGCGTCCAACGAGTGATAGGTTGGCCCGCGGAAGAAGACTTCGTACGCCCCCTTGGAGCAGTACGTGCGAAGGAGGTCCTTCAAGGTCATGAGGTCAGCCGCATACTGATCATACTTGGCAATCATGTTTGCAGAGATGCTGCCACCCGGCACATAAGAGAGAAGCCCCTGAAGCACGAAGGCCGTGTACACGCCACAAAGGGCATCGAGAAGGGCAACACAATCATCCGGGCACGCGGCTTTGAGCTTCTCCAGGTCCTCTTCATTGCCGAGAGAAACCTTGGTCTTCTCGCATGGGAAATCGCCAAAGACGTCCTTGAACTCGGCGGCCAAGCCGACCATCGAATTTGCCAAAGCGCGGGCGAACTTCTTTTGGTCAAGCTCGTCGGGGACGGGTACGGCGACGAGAGGGGCAATTTCCTGTGCAAGGGCAGTGCGGTTCAACTGATCTTCGTTTCGAAGGGCCTTGGCGAGCTTCGCGCTCTTATCGGCAGGCTTCTCCCCGCCGTGGGAAACGCACCAATCGGCAAGGGCCTTAAAGAGCTCTTCTGACGCCGCCTTGGGATTTGCGTCTTTCGACTTGAGGTTCTTCTCGTCCTGGAGCAAAAAGTTGCCCCTGTGCTTGACGATGTTGTGCATCGCAAGGTAAATGAGCCGCAGGTCAGCCTTATCGTCTGTCTCCATCAGCCATTTACGCAGGTGATAAATGGTTGGAAAGCGATTGTAGTAATCTGCCTTAGTGAAATCCGAGCCGTTGAAAATCGGGTCACCTTCAACGGTTCTTGAGTGGTTGATCCTCTCGAAGAAACCCGGGTCTACGAGGTTCATCTCATCCTGGAAGAGAGCCTGCAGGAGGTCAAGACGCCAGCGACGGCGAACGTAGCGGCGACGCTGGCCGCGATGAGTGCGGGCCTCGGACGCCGGCTGGGCGCTGTCGAAAAGTCTGCTGCCCCAAGTCGGCTGCTTCTTGAAATACAAGAGCTTGCCGTTCTCGTCTGTTACCGCCCAGCCCACCGAGCCGGTACCCATATCCAGGCCAATGC
>CAVKOL010000190.1:0-3070 GCA_963658035.1 Bacteroidaceae bacterium | reverse complement strand
ACGGCATGGTCAACATGCGCATGGTCGACGCCATCGTCATGGAGATCCGCGGCTTCTGGATCATCGGCATCCTGCGCCTGATCGTCGAGTTCATCGTGAACCTCATCCAAAACGCCCAGCTCAAGAGCAAGATCGACGCCGCTTCCAAGGCTTAAGAACAGGGCTTCTATCGCCCGCGACAAAGCGCTATGCGCAAGAAAGTAGGTACCATGAGTTTCAAATCCTGGACAGAAGAGCACGAGGCCCTGTGGCAGTTCATCAAGTTCAACGTCTTGTCCAACATCTCGACCATCACCCGCATCGTCTGCGCGGCGGCGGGCGCAGCCGTCTTTGTCAACATGATGGGCCTCACCTCGCCCTTTAAGTTCTTGATCTTCAACTACACCGAGGCCTCGACCAACGGCCTGGGCGGCTTCCTCACCTTCCTGGTGGCCGAGGTCCTGGCGCAGGTCGTCAACTTCTTCGTCCAGATGAAGTGGGTCTTCAAGTCCGACGCCTCTTATAAGGACAGCGCCTGGAAGTACGGCGTGCTTGCCGTGATCATCGTCGTGGTGAACCTGGTGCTTCCCAGCTACGTCGTCTCGTTCTGTCAGAGCAGCTTTGGCATGGACGCGGCGCTGGCCTCCACCATCGCCTCGGTGGTCAACACCTTGCTCGCCGTCATCGTGAGCTTCCCGCTCCTCAAGTTCTGGATCGCCCCCAGCAAGTAAGGTACCACCCGCAAGCACCTCCCCTTTGGGCGTCGGCAGATAGCTGTCGGCGCCTTTTTCATGCGTCGGCACAGGTGGCGAGAAGCCCGCGGCTAGGCCCCGCCGCGCCGCCACACAAAAAAGGGGGCGCCGCCCAAAGGCGACACCCTCTTCAATAACGTGCAGGTAAACGCTATAGCCAGACAATCCCGTCATCGTCTTGGCCACCCTTGTCGTCTTCCTCGGGGTCATCGGGGTTGGCCCAGTCGAAGGAATCCTCGAGCCAGGTGTGCTGGTTCTCGGCCCCTACGTCCTCAAAGGGCTTCTCGACGCCGTCCTCGAACCAAACCAAGCCCCCACTCGGCTCGGGCTCGTGGACAATGGTGGGAATGTCTTCCGGCTCGTTCATGGCTACAGTCCTAGCTCATCCGAGACTTCCGCGGCGCACGCAAGGGCATCGGCGATGGCCGAGACGACCAACGAGCTGCCGCAACGCGCGTCGCCGGCGGCGTAAACCGAGGCACCCTTGGCACCGGCCGCCCTCTTGGCCTTGTGGGAGCAGGCGCGCTCCATCTGAGGAAGCGGACGCCCCTCGGTGGCCATGGGCACGTCGAAGGCCGAGAAGACCTCGGCCATGGGGCCGGTGAAGCCGCAGGCAATAAGGACCAGCTGCGCAGGGTAGCGGCGCTCGGACTCGTCGAGACGAACGGGCTTGCCCTGGCTCCAGTCAAGGTCCACGGCGTCGAGGGCGCGGACCTGCCCCTCCTCGTCAAGCAGGATGCGCAGGGTGTCGATGCCCCACTCGCGCATCTCGCCACCCATCATCTGGATGGCCTCGGCCTGGCCGTAATCGGTCTTCTTGACGTTGGGCCACTGCGGCCACGCGTTAGAGGCAGCGGGCTTGTCGGGGGCGGCGGGCAGGAACTCGAACTGGCGAACAGACTTGGCGCCCTGGCGAACAGCGGTGCCGATGCAGTCGTTGCCGGTGTCGCCGCCGCCGATGACGATGACGTCCTTGCCGGCCGCGTCGATGGCGGGGGCGCCGCCGTCGAGGACCGACTTGGTGGCAGCGGTGAGGTAGTCCACGGCGTAGACCACGCCGCCTGCGGCCAGGCCCTCGGCAAAGCCGACGGCAGAAAGACCGCGCGGGGCCTGGGCGCCCGCGGCCACCACGACGGCGTCGAACTCGGCCTTCAAGGCCGCGGCCACGTCGGCCTTGCTCGCGTCGGTGGACAGACGGAAGTCGATGCCCCGATCGCGCATGAGGTTGACGCGGCGATCGACCACGGACTTCTCGAGCTTCATGTTAGGGATGCCGTACATAAGAAGGCCGCCGGCACGGTCGGACTTCTCGATGACGCTCACGCGGGCGCCGCGACGGGCGAGCTCCCACGCGGCGGCAAGACCCGCCGGGCCGGAGCCCACGACGGCCACGCTGGGGGCGTCGGCGGCGGCGGGCTCGAAGCGCCTGGGGCCGCCCATCTCCCACTCGCGGTCGGAGATGGCGCGCTCGTTGTCGTGGATCGTCTCGGCCTCGTCGTCGCGGCCCAGGTTGCAGGCCGCCTCACACAGGGCGGGGCACACGCGGCTGGTGAACTCGGGAAGAGGCGAGGTGAGCGCCAGGCGCTCGGCCGCCTCCTTCCAAAGGCCGCGGTAGACCAGGTCGTTCCACTCGGGGATGAGGTTGTGCAGCGGGCAGCCGGAGGGGCGGGCCTTGCCAAACGAGACGCCCGTCTGGCAGAAGGCGACGCCGCACATCATGCAGCGGCTTGCCTGCGTGCGCTGCTCGTCGTGAGAAAGGTTGACATAGAGCTCGTCGTAGTCCTTGACGCGCTCCTCGACCGGGCGAAGGCTGTGCGCCTTGCGGCCCTCTTTAAGAAAAGCACCGGGTTTTCCCATGGTTACCTTGCCTCCTTCATAGCATCAAAGGCGTACTGCAAGGCGTCCTGGTGGGAAGCGCCGCGAGCCTCGGCCTCGGCCACGTAGTTCAACACGCGCTCGTAGTCTCTGGGGATGACCTTCACGAAGTTCTTGGAAATGGACTTGAAGCGGTAGAGCATCTTGATGCCGCGCGGGGAAGACGTGCGCAGCGCGTGCTCCTCGATCAGGCTGTGGATGAGCTCGGCCTCGTCCTCGCTGGGCTTCTTGAGCTCGACCATCTCGTGGTTGCAACGAGAAGAAAGGGTGCCGAACTCGTCGTAGACGTAGGCCACGCCACCGCTCATGCCGGCCGCGAAGTTAAGGCCGACCTCGCCCAAGATCACGGCGCAACCGCCGGTCATGTACTCACAGCCGTGGTTTCCGCAGCCCTCGACCACCACAGTGGCGCCGGAGTTGCGCACGGCGAAGCGCTGGCCGGCCAGGCCGTTGATGAAGCCGCG
>CAVKOL010000189.1:0-3082 GCA_963658035.1 Bacteroidaceae bacterium | reverse complement strand
GCCCAATGCAGTGCCCGCGGGCCGCGTCACGCCCAAAGGGAAACGCGAACGGCGCGTGCCCGTCCTCAACCGTGCCTTTCATCAGGCCTGCGTTTAGCTCCAAACTAAACAACAGATGTCGAGAAGTTCTATAATCCCCCCGTTAGCTTTGCCCTCACGGCACCACCTCCAACCCCAGAAGGGAACCCCATGTCAAAAAACAAATCCGCCGAGAAACCCACCCGGGCACCCAACGAGGCGCCCACGGGCCGCTGGATCGGCTTCTTCGTGGCCGGCCTCGTGGCCATGTCGTGCGCCCAGGGCGTCTTCCAAGTCGTCCAAAAGTACTGGAAGATGGACGGCGTCTGGGCCTGGCTGCCCGACCTTCTCTGCCCGCTTTTGGGCTTCGTCCTCACCTTTGTCCTGCTCGCGCTTCTTTGCAAGGCCATCTGCAAGACCTCGGTGCGCGACCTTGTCCTTAACACCACGGGGACCTTCGACAAGAAGCTGTGCGTCAAGATGTGCCTGGCCATCATCGTGGGCACCGTGCTGCAAGCGGCCGTGACCAGCATCTTCTTCCCCGACCCCGACGCCACGATGGAGATCAACAGCATCGGTGTCGTGCCCATCATCGTGAACCTCGTGCTGTGCGTCGCCCTGTTGTGGATGCAGACCACCTCAGAGGAGATCTTGTTCCGCTGCCCCTTCCTTCGCGCCGGCGGCGGAGACAAGCTGGCCCCGTCCAAGAAGCTCGTCTTGTGGGGCTTCATCAGCTGCGCCGTCTTCATGCTCCTGCACGCCAGCAACCCCGAGGTCAAGGCCCAGGGAAGCGCCCTTCTCGTCGTCGTGACCCTGGCGGGCTACCTGGTTGCCGCCGTGGGCATGTACGCGGCCGACGTCGTCTACCAGACTCCCCTTGCGGCCTGCGCCATCCACTGGATGAACAACTTCATCAACATCGCTATCTTCTGCCAGGCAGGCACGGCGGTGGAGAGCGGATCTGTTTTCTGGATCACGGGCTCGGTCAACGGCCCGGCAAGCCTCGCGGGTACCGTCGCCTTGTTCTTGCCCGTTGTCGTCCTTATGGTCGTTGACTCGCGCAAGAAGAAGCTTGAGGCCTAGGTCTTCTCGCCGCTAAATGCGGCTCCATATATCACATTCCAATAGATTTTCGTGCAGGCGGCGTGAGGCTCAACCAAGTCTTCACGCCGCCTTCTTGTGAGGTTTGTGGCAGCCAAAAAAGTTCCTATAACAATTTATCCAAGGCCCCCGTGCCCCACCTGCCCATATAGCGATGAAGTACAAACAAATCTGCATGTCAATACCCTATTTCACAATATATGGGGCCAATTTTGGGAGAAATACACAATGGGTTGTGCCATAGTATCTACGTCAAACAGATTGCCAAAGGGACACGCGGCGCGCCACAAGACGCGTCGCTTTTTACGGAAAACGGGACGGTGCGTAATGAAGATCATCAAGCGTAATGGCTCGGAGGTCACCTTCGATCACATCAAAATTGAAAATGCCATACGCGCCGCCAACCTCGAGGTGGCCCCCGATCAGCGCATGAGCGAGCGCGGCATCAAGTTCGCGACCGCAAACGTCGTGGACGCCTGCGAGACGGCCGGCCACACCGTGACGGTCGAGGAGGTCCAGGACATGGTCGAGGACCAGCTCATGGCCCTGGACCACTTTGAGGTCGCCCGCCACTACATCATCTACCGCTATGTCCAGGCCCAGAAGCGCCACAAGAACACGACCGACGACAAGATCTTGTCGCTCATCGAGTGCAACAACGAAGAGGTCAAGCAAGAGAACTCCAACAAGAACCCCACCGTGGTGAGCGTCCAGCGCGACTACATGGCGGGCGAGGTCTCCAAGGACCTGGCCATGCGCGAGCTGCTGGACCCCGACGTCGTGCGCGCCCACGAAGAGGGCATCATCCACTTCCACGACGCCGATTACTTTGCCCAGCACATGCACAACTGCGACCTCGTGAACCTCGAGGACATGCTGCAAAACGGCACCGTCATCTCGGGCACCTTGATCGAGAAGCCCCACAGCTTCTCGACGGCGTGCAACATCGCCACGCAGATCATCGCCCAGGTGGCCTCTTCTCAGTACGGCGGCCAGTCCATCTCGCTCACGCACCTGGCGCCCTTCGTCGACGTCTCGCGCAAGAAGATCCGCCGCCAGGTCTACGCCGAGATGGAGGCCATCGACGCCCACCCCGGCGCCGACAAGATCGACGAGATTGTCGAAAAGCGCCTGCGCGAGGAGGTGGCCCGCGGCATCCAGACCATCCAGTACCAGGTCGTGACCCTTATGACCACCAACGGCCAGGCCCCCTTCATCACCGTCTTCCTCTACCTCAACGAGGCCCGCAACGACCAGGAGAAGGCCGACCTTGCCCTGTGCATCGAGGAGATGCTGCGCCAGCGCTACCAGGGCGTGAAAAACGAGGCCGGCGTCTGGATCACGCCCGCCTTTCCCAAGCTCATCTACGTGCTGGAAGACGACAACGTCGAGCCCAACAGCCCCTACTACTACCTCACCAAGCTGGCCGCCAAGTGCACCGCCAAGCGCATGGTGCCCGACTACATCTCCGAGAAGAAGATGCGCGAGTACAAGCTGTCCCTGGGCGAGACCGAGGGCAACGGCGACGTCTACACCTGCATGGGCTGCCGCTCGTTCCTGACGCCCGACCGCTCGGGCAACGGCTACGACAACGTGGCCCGCGCCAAGAACTACGAGCCGGGCAAGCCCAAGTACTACGGCCGCTTTAACCAGGGCGTCGTTACCATCAACCTGCCCGACGTGGCGCTTTCCTCGGGCCGCGACATGGACAAGTTCTGGGAGATCTTCGAGGAGCGCCTGGAGCTTTGCCACCGCGCCCTTCGCGCCCGCCACGACCGCCTGTGCGGCACCCTGTCCGACGCCGCGCCGATCCTTTGGCAGTACGGCGCCTTGGCCCGCCTTAACAAGGGCGAGAAGATCGACGCGCTTCTCTACGGCGGCTACTCCACCATCAGCCTGGGCTACGCCGGCCTCTACGAGTGCGTGAAGGCCATGACCGGCCACAGCCACACCGACCGCGAGG
>CAVKOL010000188.1:0-3104 GCA_963658035.1 Bacteroidaceae bacterium | reverse complement strand
CGGCTCGTCCAGGGTGTCGATGACGTTGCACAAAAACCAGTTGCTCTTCTCCAGCTTGTCCCAAAACAGGGGATAGGCCTGCGAAAGCTCGAAGGTCTTGAGGTTGTACTTCTTGATGGTGCGGTAGCGCATGGTGTTCAAGCTGGCAAACATCCAGCAGCGGCCGGACCTTTGCTGGTCGCATCTGTCGCCCTGGGCAAGGTCGATATCAAAAGCCAAAGCGTTTTTGGCCACGGCCTCGGGCACGCGGGCGGCGGTGCGAATGCCGCAGGAAGTGACGGCGTTCTTTGCCACGACGTTGGCACGGTCCTGCGACCAGGCGTTCTTTGCGGCGAGAAGATCCTCTGCCTCGATGGCGGCGGCCTTTTGCGGGGTCGCGGAGCATTTTTCGCTCATGAAAGTTACCTCTTTCTAACTTGTAGGGTCACGACTCTAGCCTATACCAAATCGCGCTAGACAACGTGTTGATAATTGTCAGCCAGGGGTTTAGGGGGTGTGACAAATGCTAACGTGTACGTATCTCGTTCAGTTATCCCTCAGGCAAGGAACTGGAGACCCCCATGAACAAGCAAACCACTCACAAAAGGCGCCGCGGTCTTCTCGCCGCCTTTGCCGCATGTGCGCTGACCTGCGCCGCATTGGCCTGTGCCTTTGTGGCGCCCACCCGCGCGCTGGCGGCCGACGTCTTGTGCCACTCGGTCGACGAGTTGGGCCAGGTGACCAACTACTACACCATTGTCCAGGCCTTCGAGGCCGGCTACAGCGGCAAGACCCTGGTCATGGACAAGGACTGGGACGTTCAAGACCTTAGGGTCGACACGGGCGAGAAGCTCACCATCGACATGAACGGCCACAAGATCGCCTGCACCGACCCCGACGCCACGGCCGTGATCCGCGTCAAGCAGGGCGCCGAGCTCACGCTCACGTCCAGCAAGACGGCCGACTTTTGGTACTGGCACTACTCGGACGACGGCAAGAGCAGCTACACCGGCGCCACGACCGGCGGCCTTGTGACCCATGGCGACGACCTGAGCGCAGACCAGGTCAAGTTCTCGGGCGTGAGCCTTGCCGAGAAGGCCACGTTGAACCTCGACAACGTCTATATCACGGGCTGCTATGCCGCCGACAAGGGCAACGACGGTTTTGTGGGCGGCGGCGTCACCATGTACCGCTACTCGACCCTCAACATGACCAACAACGCCAAGATCGAGGGCAACCGCTCGCGCGTCCACGGCGCGGGCGTGATGGTGCAGGAAAGCGACACCACCATCACCATGAACAACTCCTCGATTAGCGGCAACCACGCCGACGAGCGCGGCGGCGGCATCTGCATCAACGGCTACCGCGTCAACATCACCATGAACAACGACTCCAAGATCGAGAACAACGTGGCGCGCGCGGGCGGCGGCGTCTACGCCCACTGCGCGAGGTTCACCCTCAAGTCGGACGACGGCACCGCCGTGATTTCCCGCAACCTCGCGTCGAGCTCGAGCAAGACGAGCCCCAAGTGGGAGCAGTCCGGCGGCGGAATCCACGTGAGGGACACGTTCGACGACGACCCGAGTGTGCTTATCGAGAACATCACCATCACCAAGAACCGCTCGTTCTACGACGGCGGCGGCCTCGAGCTGGACTATAAGGGCATCACCGTGCGCAACTGCAAGATCACCGACAACGCCTGCAAGTACGAGGGCGGCGGCGCCTACATATGCGCCAACGGCGACACGTTTGACAGCTGCACCATCACCGGCAACGCCTGCAGCGTGAACAGCGGCGGCAACTACGAGGGCGGCGGTGTCTTTGTTTGGCACAGCTACGACATCGGGCTCAAGGGCCTGTGCGTGATCAAGGGCAACACCCGCGGCGAGAACTCCGGCAACGCCGACGACGTCTTTTTGCGCGAGGACGCGTGGACCTCGACCAAGGCCTACATCACGGGCAGCCTGGCGCCGGGCTCGACCGTGGGCGTGCGCACGGGCTACACCAAGGACCGCCGCATCGCCAAGAGCTTCTCGTGCAAAACCAATGACTGCCTGTTCATCGACCTGTCGGGCTACTACGTGAGCTACGGCAACGATGAGGGCGGCGACGCCTGGCAGCGTCACCGCGACCTCGAGTTTGCCGCCAAGATCGACGGCGTGGTGAAGGGTCGCTGGAAGTACAACAGCACGGCGACCCTTGTGGCGCCCACCTTCAAGGGCGACCGCATCTTCTGGCGCTGGGACAAGGACACGACGCAGGGCCTCTACCCGGTCGACGAGTACCTCACCGACGACGCGCTCGAGAACAACGTGTTCACCTTCAAGATGCCGCAAAACGACGTGGACCTGGGCACCTTCTACACGACCCGCGCCGAGGCGGCCGAGGTGAGCATCGAGAAGCCCGCGGACGGCCAGGCGCTGCCCGCCACGGCCAAAGTTCGTCGCGACGACAACGGCATCGGCGGCTACGGCTGGACCACGGCATCGGTGACCTGGTACGAGGTCGACGGCGACAAATTGACCCTGGCCGGCGGCACGGCCAAGGCGGGCACCGTCTACCGGGCGCGCATTAGCTGCGCGAGCGACCCGTCGATCCCGCTGTACTTCAAGAACTCGATCACCGCGGACAACGTTAAGGTCACGTACAGTGATTGGCCGGCGCGCGCCGACGCCGCATCGGTCGACTCGGTGACGGGCGTGCTTACCGTCGAGAAGACCTTCGATGCGACCGCGGGCGAGAAGGGCAGCGACGAGGCCGCTGGCGGCAAGGTGGCCGTTAAGCTGGTCAACGGCGGGATAGAGGCCGGCTTGGGCGGTGGGTCCTCCACCGAGGCCGCGGCCGTCGCGGCGCTTTCCGACGGCGAGGGCCAGGGCGCCGAGAAGACCCTGGGCAAGCAGGAGGTTGTTTACGCCGAGGGCTCGAGCGACGTGACCGTGACCGCGCCCTCCGTCGAGGGCTACAACTTCTGCAACTGGGAGGGCGTGCCGGCCGGCGTCGAGTACGACGACGCCGAGGGCTACGTGACCTTGCCGGCCTCGGCCCTGAGCGAGGGTCTGGAACTCATCGCCGTCTACACCCCGGCCGTGACCCGCGTCGAGGTCGAGACGGACGAGCCCGCGCCC
>CAVKOL010000187.1:0-3158 GCA_963658035.1 Bacteroidaceae bacterium | reverse complement strand
CCAAGGTCATCAAGGAGGGCAAGGCCCTCGACCTCGACATCGCCAACGAGGTCGCTCACGCCATGAAGGAGTGGGCACTGGAGAAGGGCGCCACGCACTACGCGCACTGGTTCCAGCCGCTGACCGGCATCACCTCCGAGAAGCACGACTCCTTCATCACCCCCAAGGACGACGGCTCCGTGCTGATGTCCTTCTCCGGTAAGGAGCTCATCCAGGGCGAGCCCGACGCATCCAGCTTCCCCTCCGGCGGCCTTCGCGCCACCTTCGAGGCCCGCGGCTACACCGCCTGGGACCCCACTTCCCCCGCCTTCATCAAGGACGAGGTCCTCTGCATCCCCACCGCCTTCATCTCCTACACCGGTGAGGCCCTGGACAAGAAGACCCCGCTGCTTCGCTCCCAGGTCGCCCTGGCCACCCAGGCCAAGCGCGTCCTCAAGCTCTTTGGCAAGGACGTGACCTCGGTCATCACCACCGTCGGCCCCGAGCAGGAGTACTTCCTCGTCAAGGAGGAGGACTTCCAGAAGCGCCCCGACCTCATCCTCACCGGCCGCACCCTCTTTGGCTGCGAGCCCGCCAAGGGCCAGGAGCTCGAGGAGCACTACTTCGGCGCCATCCGCCCCACCGTCAACGCCTTCATGAAGGAGGTCGACGACGAGCTGTGGAAGCTGGGCGTCCCTGCTAAGACCAAGCACAACGAGGTCGCTCCCGCCCAGCACGAGCTGGCCCCCATCTTCGAGCAGGGCTCGCTTGCCGTCGACGACAACCTGCTGGCCATGGAGAAGCTGAAGCTCCTCGCCACCCACCACGGCCTGGCCTGCCTGCAGCACGAGAAGCCCTTCGACTACGTCAACGGCTCCGGTAAGCACAACAACTGGTCCGTCTGCGCCGATGGCAAGAACCTCCTCGAGCCCGGCTCCAACCCCGGCGAGAACCTCCAGTTCCTCGTCTTCCTGGCTGGCCTGGTCTCCGCCGTCGACAAGCACGCCGACCTCATGCGCGTCTCTGTCTCCTCTGCCGGCAACGATCACCGTCTGGGCGCCAACGAGGCTCCTCCCGCGATCGTCTCCGTCTTCCTGGGCGACGAGCTCGACGCCGTCGTCGAGGGCCTCATCAACGACGAGACCATCGAGGCCCACGGCAAGACCCGCATGGACCTGGGCGTTCCCATGCTGCCGGATGTCCTTCAGGACAACACCGACCGCAACCGCACTTCTCCGTTTGCCTTCACCGGCAACAAGTTCGAGTTCCGTATGTGCGGTTCTCAGCAGAACCTCTCCGACCCCAACGTCGTTCTCAACACCGCTGTGGCCGAGGTCTGCGACGAGTTCGCGACCCTCATGGAGGGCAAGTCCGGCGACGAGTTTACCGCTGCCGCGCTTGAGTGGGTCAAGAAGACCCTCAAGGAGCACCACCGCATCATCTTCGAGGGCAACGGCTACTCCGACGAGTGGGAGGCCGAGGCCGAGAAGCGCGGCCTGCCCAACCTCAAGACCACCCCGGACGCCCTGCCTCGCATGATCGCCCCCGAGAACATCGAGTTCTTCTCCAAGTACGGCGTTCTTTCCGAGTCCGAGGTCCACGCCCGCTACGTCTCCAAGGCCGAGCAGTACGCCAAGCTGCTTAACATCGAGGCCAACACCATGGTCGACATGGCCAAGCGCCTGTACGTGCCCGCCATCTCTGAGTTCAGCTCCAGCCTGGCCGCCAGCGTGGCTACCAAGGCCGAGCTGGGCATCGAGGCCAAGGCCGAGAAGTCCCTGGTTGCCACCCTCACCAGTGGCCTTGACGCCATCTACGACGCCGTGGCCGACCTCGAGGCCAAGAACGTCGACGCCCGCGAGCTCGATGATCCCCAGGATGAGTGCAACGCCTACCGCGACGTCGTCATCCCCGCTATGGATGTCCTGCGCGCCGCCGTCGACGAGATGGAGAAGGTCGTGGCCGAGGATTACTGGCCCGTCCCCAGCTACAACTCCATGCTCTTCTGGGTCTAAGCCTTACCAGACCTTAGAGCGCCGCACCAAACAGCTTGCGAAGGAGCCCCCGGCAACGGGGGCTCTTTTTGTGCGTACACGCGGGGCTTTGCCTCCCATGCTGTGCGAGCTTTTTGCATATCTGTATGGAAAGCCGTTCTCGCTGCGAGCTATTTGAGAATCTGCATGCTGTGTTGGGCCTTGCCGAGGAAGCCAAAAGACAAAACCCCAGTTGAGGTATCAATCATTTAATCGATATTGCTTCATGGGCGAGGTTTTGGCCCAGCTGAGCATACAGATATCGAAATACCTCGCAGCTAAAACAGCCAAGCATACAGATAACGAATAACCTCGCAAGACAATGGGATGTACAGATACCTCTTGGGGGTATATAGTTGGCCGTGGCTAACTTGAATCAGGAGGTACAGAGATGAACCCTACCGACATCGTTATCGTCGCGGTCGTGGTCGCTGTCGTGGTCATCGCGGCCTGGCGCTTTGTGGGCACCGCCACGGGCAAGCGCGACTGCTGCTCGGGAGACGTCAAGAACCCGGGCGCAGATGGGCCTAAGGCCCCCGTCGCGGCCGTCGAGGTCGCAGACACCGACGAGTCCCACTACGCCCACGAGGCCCTATTCGGCATCGGCGGCATGAGCTGTGAGCACTGCGTGGCGGCCGTGACCGCCGCCCTCGACGGCGTGCCCGGCACCTGGGCCACCGTGCGCCTGCAGGGCGGCAGCGCAAGGGTCCTTTCTAAGGAGGCGATCGACGAGGCCGCGTATCGCCGCGCCGTCGAGCAGGCGGGCTATAGGCTTGTCTCGGTCACCGTCAAAAGGTAGGGGAGAGGTTCGCCAACGCGAGTTGTTAATTGCGTGTTGAACCTGCGTAAAAACAAAATTTAGGCCCAACTTTGCCTTGAAATGGGACCACCAAAACCGTTAACCTGTTCAACCGTGTGGGCAAAAGCTCGCACAAACGTATCTGTTGGCCCCCGAGAGCATGCAAGTTTCCAGGTAGAAGCCCACTGGGCACTGCAGGCAGCGACCATGAACCGGGGCCCCGAAGTTCGAAAGGGGTCCACCTTTGAGTGAGATTCAGAACTCGTCCATCTTTTCTCTGGATGACATTTCAGACGAGGAGATGAACAACCTCATCGACGGCACCGTCACCGATTTCGATGAGGGCG
>CAVKOL010000186.1:0-3158 GCA_963658035.1 Bacteroidaceae bacterium | reverse complement strand
CTTCGTGTTGATCACAAGGATGGACCTGCCGTCCCTCCCCTACAGCGTCAACGAGGTCTACGAGATTAAGACCAGCGGCAAGTTCCACTCGCTGGCGCCCTTGTATCCTTTGGGCAGTGGTTACAGGATTCAAAGTGGCGGCGAACTTCCAGAGGCGGGCTTTGAGCTTCTGCTAACCGAGGACTCTAAAGCGGGGTTCGAGTTCTATGAGAACCGATTCGCAGGTACGGACCTTGTATGCAAAAGCGCAGGGTCTAACGCCGGAGTCCTTGCGTGGCTCGATGCGCGCGCCGGCCATCACGTATTTGTGGTAGCCGACGGCGCGGCCTTTGGCGCGTTCATCGACCGTGTCCTCAAGCTGCAGAAGCTGCGCCCCAATGCCGTCACGCTATGCTTGCCCGAGTCGTTTGAGTGGCTTCTCCTTAAATCCGGCATCCTCAAATCGGCGACGGTCGAGAGGGTCCTTGAAGACCCGGCAAGTCACATCGAGAGCTCCGAGTACATGAGCTGGGAGCAGTTCTTCACAGCGGTCCTCAAGAAGGAAACCGCCAGCACTGCGCACCCCTACAGGAAAGATAAGCTCGCCGAGTTTTACACCGAACCAGGCAACGCGGATAAGGTCATGGGGCTTATCGCCTTCAAGAATGTTCAATAGCGCAACGGCGCCTCGAGCAATCGGGGTGCCGTTTGTTAAATGTGCCCCCGCGTTCGCCTAGAAGGGTTTGCCGCTGGCTTGTCTCGGCCACATACTTGAACTTTAGGTTTGGAACAGCTTTCTGGGAGGATTGTGGGGATGAGAAAGCCAAGATTTGCCGTGGCCGTTGCCGCGGGGCTCGCCGTCGCGTCGTGCCTGTACGTCTTGCCCGCCCGGGCAGACGAGACGGCTGCGCAGGTGACGCAGACAAGCACGGTGGCCGAGGTCACCGAAGTCGTTGAGGACGTCGAAGACGCCGACATCGACGAAGTTACGCCGGACGAGACCGCCAAGGACGTCGATGAGTCCGAGGGTGTAACCGAAAAGGACAAGACCGACGCCGCCGAGGACGCCAAGAAGGACGAGGCGGACTCCAACGAGACGGTAAAGCCCGAGGAGAAGGCCGACACTACGACCGAGGGCAAAACCGAGGCGAAAGCCGACACCAAGACCGACGCCACGCCCGTCTCCCCTGCCGCGCCCACGGATGAGACCGACGCCGCTGAGCCCGAGGCCCAGGCCGATACCGCGAAGGCCACCCTCACCGTTCAGGCCCACGTGCAAAACATCGGCTGGCAAGACGCCGTCCCCGCAGGCAAGGTCGCCGGAACCACCGGTAAGAGCCTGCGCATGGAGGCCCTGAAGTTCGCCCTCACCGGAGTCAGCGGTTCCGTCCAGGTCCAGGCCCACATCTCTGACCAAGGCTGGGACGCCGGCTGGACCGATAACCAGGCGGGCACCACCGGCAAGTCGCGCGCCCTTGAGGCTGTCCGTATCCGCCTTTCGGGTGACGTGGCCAACTCCTACGACATCTACTATCGCGTCCACGCGCACAACGTTGGCTGGATGGGCTGGGCCAAAAACGGCGACGCCGCCGGCACCCAGGGCCTCGGTAGCTCCATCGAGGCCATCGAGGTCCGCCTGGTGCCCAAGAGCCAGGCCGGCCCCACGACCAGCAACGCCTTCAAGGCCAAGGCCGCCACCTCGGTAAACGTTGTCGCTAACGTCGCAGGCCGCGGCTGGAGAGCGGGCGTCAACGGCGGCAAGCAGGCCGGCACCACCGGCCAGAGCCGCGCCCTTCTCGGCCTCTCCATGACCATCGACGACGCCAGTTGGGTGTCGGGCTCCATCCAATACCGCGCGTCCACGTCGCTTTCCTCCATGGGCGACTGGCTCAACGCCGGCAGCAGGACAACCTCCCCCACAGGCAACGCGCCGCTGCAGACCATCCAGGTGCGCCTCACCGGCGACATGGCCAACTCATACGACGTCTACTACCGCGTCCACGCCGCCTACGTTGGTTGGATGGGCTGGGCCAAGAACGGCGAGACCGCAGGCAGCGAGAAGTGCCTCAACCGCATAGAGGCCGTCCAGGTTGTCCTGGTGGCAAAGGGCGGCAAGGCACCCGGCTCCACAGCAAACGCCTACGCCGCCGACACCTCGGTGCGTCTCCAGGGCCAGGCGCACGTTGCCAGCTACGGCTGGCTCGACGCCACCTCGGGCACCGACATCACTTTGGGTACCACCGGCCGCTCGCTGCAGCTTGAGGCTCTGACCTGCGCCGTTATGGGCTCGGGCCTTGAGGGCTCGGGCGTGCAGATCCAGGCCCACGTCCACAACGTGGGCTGGCAGGACGCCACAACCGGAGTTGCCGGCACCACCGGCCGCGGCCTTCCCGTGCAGGCGGTCAAGATCAGCCTCACCGGCGCCGCCGCGCAAAAATACGACGTCTACTACCAGGTCCATGTCGCCAACGTAGGGTGGCTCGGCTGGGCCAAGAACGGCGCGCAGGCGGGCACCATCGGCCTTACCCGCGAGGCCGAGGCCGTGCGCATCCGCTTGGTAGCCAAGGGGCAGTCCGGCCCTAGCTCAAGCACGCCGACCGTTCTCACCGCTCCCAGCGTGACCTACTCGGCCCATGTCCAAAACGTGGGCTGGCAGTCCAACGTCTCTAACGGCGGCGTTGCCGGCACCACCGGCCGCGGCCTGCGCATGGAGGCCCTCAAGATCTCTGCCTCCGCAAACGTCAGCGGCTCGATCACCTACCAGACGCATGTCCAAAACGAAGGCTGGCAGGCGGCGGTGTCCAACGGCTCTGTGGCAGGCACCGTGGGCCAGGGCAAGCGCGTGGAGGCAATCAAGATCTGGCTCACCGGGCAGCTGGCCCAGTACTACGACGTGTGGTACCGCGTCTACGCCGAGGACTACGGCTGGATGGGCTGGACCTGCAACGGCGCCGCAGCAGGCACCACTTCGGTGGGTCTGCGGGCCGAGGGCGTACAGGTTTGCCTGCGCCTCAAGGGCTCGCCGGCGCCGGGCAGCACCGCCAACTCCTACACCAACAAGCCCAAGGTCCCGCCCATGAGCTCCGACCAGGTGCGCATGTACTACATGGCCCAAAACTACGCCAGCAACACCGACTGGCTCATCATGGTTGACACCTCGCTTAACCGCATCGGCATCT
>CAVKOL010000185.1:0-3173 GCA_963658035.1 Bacteroidaceae bacterium | reverse complement strand
CCTTTATGTCGAATTTGCAAACTCACAAAGGCAGACGTCTGGCGAAAAGGCATACTACGCAACGGTGCAACGCTAATTTCGTTTTTGATGATTCCAAAAGCAGACGAAACCAAGTAGCGAAAGGAGTCGACTGGCACAACTTCTACTCGACTACCTAGGCTTACAAAATGTCTTGACCGCTACAGCTCATTGCTCTTTTGGCTCGAGCCGTATGCCTTGTTGATCAGAGCGGCAATGGGCTTGGGCCAGAACTTTTGCAGCATGACGAGGTCTTCTGCGCTGCGGGTGTTGTCGTGGATGAGATTGGTGGTCTCGGAGCCCTCGTGGATGCGGTGCCTCATGAGGATCTGGTCCGAGTACACAAAGGAGCCCTCGAGGTTTGAGAAGCGCTCCCACGCCTGCCAGTCAAGGTCGCACTTCATGTCGTCCAAGAACAGCGGGCTGGGCAGCGCGGGCACGTTGTAGGTGACGGAAGGGCAGCAAATGGCGGACCCCACCGCGATGGTGCGGCGCTTCTGCGAGCGCTTGGACACGCTCCCCTTCTTCTGAATCTGCTTAAGGATCAGGCGCTTGACGCCAAGAAGCTGGTTCTCGTCCTTCTCGGCGTCGTTTCTTAGCTCACCGTAGTTGGTGAAGAAGATGAGCGGGTTTTTGCTGCGGTTCATGCTGTCGAGCATGACCGTGGAGTATTCGGGCTGGTAGACGTCATCTTGGTGGGCAATGGTCACCAACGGCGTGGAGCAGTGGGCGACGGCACAGTTCCAGTCATGCGAGATGCCGGGCTTGCCCTCGTTGACAAAGACATCGACGCCGTGCGCCTTGGCAACGGCGTCGATGTGCTGGTTGGGCGTGGACGTCGCGATGATGACGGAGGTCTTGGTCTTTTGGGCGAGAAGCGAGGTAAGGCACTCCTCAAGATAGGGTGACTCGCCGTAGGCGCACAAAACAAAGGTATGGTCAGAAGGGGTGTACAAAAGCATTGGCCTTTCGTGGGGTGTTAAAAAACCGGCGCGTTACTTCTCGCCGGGATGGGCGTCCTTCTCCTTGAGCTCAAGCTCTTTCTCGAGAAGGGCCACGCGCTGGGTGAGGTTCTTGATAGAGGTCGTCTGCTTGCTTATGACCGAGCTGAGCGACAGCGCGATCAACAGCAGGAACACGAAGCCAACGACAAAGATGAAGTTGGAGGCGGTGAGAAAACCAAAGAGCTTGGCGACCTCAAAGACGGGGCCGGGAAACACCGCGCACAGAATCAAGACAAACGCCAGCACCAGCCACAACAGCGAGTAGCGCAGCATAAGCTTCTCTTTTTTCACAAGAGACAGCACGTAGACGAACATGAGCAGGCAGACAACGCCCACGCAAAACCTAAGCGAGATAATCATGTGTCCTACCTTTTGGTCGCGCCGGCGATGAGGATCGCGAGGGTGACCTTGATCATGTAATAGATGCTCTTGAAGCCGCCGATGGAGGATGTGCCGCCCTGGCGCTCGCGCATGAGGACCGAGACCTCGCGCACGTCCAGGCCGCCCTTGATGGCGCTCACGATGGAGTCGGGCTCGGGGTAGTCGATGGGGTAGCTCTTGCAAAACAGGTCGATGGCCTTCTTGCCGGATGCCCTAAAGCCCGAGGTGGGGTCGGTGATCTTGCGCCCGCTGACGGCCTTGATGACAAACGAGAGCCAAGTGATGCCCACGCGGCGCATGAAGGTGGACTGGAAGCCGTCGGTTTGCACAAGGAAGCGCGAGCCGATGACAAGGTCGGCGCCGGACTCGATCTGCTCGACCAAAAGCGGGATGTAGGCCGGGTCGTGCTGGCCGTCTCCGTCGACCTGGATATCGACGTCGTAGCCAAAGCGCTGCGCGTACTTGTGGCCCGCCTGAACGGCGCCGCCGATGCCGAGGTTTTGCGGCAGGTCAAGAACATTGAGGCCGTTCTCACGGCAAACCTGCAGGGTGTTGTCGGTGGAGCCGTCGTTGACGACCACGTAGTCGTAGCCCTGGTCGGTTACGGTCTTGACCGTCGAGACTATATTTTGGGCCTCGTTATAGGCCGGGATAACAACAAGAACTTTAGTTGCCAAAGCCTGTCCTTCATTGGTCCTGAGCATCGTTTTCTTAAGTACATGATAGCCGCCCGCAGCCCCCGGGCGCGTTCTTTCACAACTTAATCTGAAGGCTGGGATGTTGGTTACAATACAAACCAACCCATCTTCTAGCCTAGGAGCTGCTTTGCTGAGCGTTTACTTCGGTGAGATGCCCGACGCGATATTCAACACCGCCGTCTACTTTAAGAACACCTACCGCGACTCGTGGATCACGAACCCGGACTCGGTCAAGATGATCGAGGACGTCGACCGGTCCCGCGTCGTGAGCGCGAGCGTTATCGAAAGCCCCGTGCTGGGCAGCATCACTCCCCTGCAGCTTTCTGGCGGCGTGAAGACCTTGTTGCTCATGAGGTTCGACCGCACACAGGTATTCAACGCCTCGACCTGCGGAGACAACTGCGCCAAGTGGATCTTGGACATCGCCGCTAAGCGCAAGCTCGTGATCAACCTGCGCCACATGATGGACTTTGGCGAGAAGGACTTTAAGATCCGCGTGCTTAACAGCGGCAAGATCGTCCACAACATGGCCGAGCTCATCCACGAGTCCATCCCCTACCTTTAGGAGCGCGCCGTGAAAGGTTCTTACGAGGTAAGCGTTTCTCGCCGCAGGGGAACAAGCTACAAGTTTGTCGTGCACCGCAACATCACGATTATCAAAGGCAACAGCGGCACCGGTAAGACAACGCTGTTCGAGATGGTCACCGACCACATGCGCCTGGGCGACCAGTCGGGCGTGAACGTGGCCTGCGACCGTCCGTGCGTGGCGCTGACCGACATCAACTGGAAAGCGCAGCTAGAGGGCTTCTCCGATTCGATCGTCTTTGTGGACGAGGGCTTCAAGGACATCTTGAGCCATGACTTCGCAGACGCGGTCAAGGGCTCGTCCAACTACTTCGTGTTGATCACAAGGATGGACCTGCCGTCTCTCCCCTACAGCGTCAACGAGGTCTACGAAATCAAGACCAGCGGCAAGTTCCACTCGCTGACGCCCCTGGACACCTGCGAACTTTAATGCATGGGGCTTATCGCCTTCAAGAATGTTCAATAGCGCAACGGCGCCTCGAGCAAT
>CAVKOL010000184.1:0-3191 GCA_963658035.1 Bacteroidaceae bacterium | reverse complement strand
CCTGGCGGCTCGCGCGAGGGCGAGCGCCCGCTCATCCCCCAGTACGCGCGCATGATCATCGAGGCTAACGCCGCCCGCCGCGAGCTGGTGCTTTTGTTCCATACCCTCAACGTGGACGCATGCCTGCCCGGCAGCGTCACCCACGAGTACTTTCTCGAGCGCACGCACGACGCGCTGGAGAAGGACGGTGTCGAGCTGCCGTGGCTCGTGCCAGAGGACGTCGACGCCAAGACGGCCTATTCTTGCACGTGGGCAGCGATCTACGGGTTGGAGGGCCGCTGGCTGGCGGCGCCCGACGAGATCGACCTTCTGGCCGAGTGGGCCCGCTTCGAGGACTTCTTGTTCCCCCTGCCCCAGTGGGAAGGGTTTAGGTAGGCGGTTTTGGGACCCCGCAAGGCCTTCGAAAATCAAAAACGCGACAAGTCTGCCAACGAAATCGATTTGGACGAGTAGCCGGGCATTTTGCAAAAGAAAACCCGCAGGTCAGAGGCTTGCGGGTTTTTGGTCTACTGAGCGTATCTGGTTTCGTTGGCAGACTTGTCGCGTTTTTGAATTTGAGGGTCGCGCGGTGGCCGTCTAAGGCTTGAGCTTGTTGACGCGGCGGTCATAGGTGAGAAGACCGTTGACCTCCTCTTCCACGTCGCTGACCTGCGTATATACGAAGCCGGAGCAGCCTTGGGCCTCCAAGGCGTCTGCGGAGGCCAGCAGCGTGGCGACCTCGCGGCGAAAAGCCTCGGCGTCCGCGGCGACGGCGTAGCCATAGGCGGTCTCGCGCGAGACGTGGCCAGCAACGCCAAGCGTCACGCCGCCAAACTCGGAGAGCAGGTAGGCGCGGCCGGTCTTGGCGGCGCGGGGCTCGGGACCCAGCGGACGAAAGTAGTTGTGGATGCTCCAAAAGTCACCCGCGCCCTGGTCGTACCAACCGCTGGTCGCGTCAACGGGACGCGAGGGGTCAAGGTCCCACACACTTTGAGTGGCCGATCTGGCGTCAAACTGTCCCCAGCCCTCGTTAAAGAGGCACCACGCAATCACGCTGGGGTGATTGCGCAACAGGTAAACCATACCGTCGCAGGTAGATGTCCACTCGTCGCGGTAGGCGGGGTCGTCCGCGCCCAAGTCGTGCCAAGCGCGATCGCCGGTGTCGCGCTTGGCCGCCCACGACGCACGGAACAGCGTGGGCTTGTGGCTGGTGTGCCACAGCGAGTACGGTGCCGTTCCGCCCGAGGGAACGTCCTGCATCACCAGCATGCCCAGGCGGTCGCAGGCCGCGTAGAAGCGACCGTCCTCAACCTTGATGTGCTTGCGCAGCAGATTGAAGCCGGCGTCGCGCATGGAGCGGATGTCGTGCTCAAGGGCCTCGGGAGCGGGCGGGGTCATAAGGCCGTCGGGCCAATAGCCCTGGTCAAGGACGCCGCGGAGAAAAACAGGACGGTCGTTAAGGTGAACGCGGTGCACCCCGGCAGAATCGGGGCGAACCTCAACTGTACGGATGCCAAAGTAGCTACGCACAACGTCGTCACCGCAGGTTAGTACAACGTTGTACAAATGCGGGTCCTCCGGCGACCACAGGTGAGGATTGGGCACGTCGATGCGCAACGGCTCGGCGGCGGAGCCGGTTACGCGGACCACCTCGCGACCGCCGTCCAGAACCCGCGCGGTGACCTCGGCGGCGGCATCTGTTGCAAGAACGTGCAGCCCAACATGGCCATCCAGCGGTGTCTCGACGCGAAGCGCGGTCAAATGAACCGCAGGCACGACCTCCATCCAAACGTCGCGCCAAATGCCCGATTGCGCCGTGTACCAAATCCCCCCGGGCTTCGAGCTCTGCTTGCCGCGCAGCTGAGGGCCGGTATCGCCGGGGTCAATCACGCGTACGCAAAGCTCGGCCGTGCCACGGCCGCCCGCCAGTAGCTCATCGGTGATGTCAATGTTAAACGGCAGGTAAGCGCCCTCGCACTCCCCCACTACCACACCGTTAACCCACACGGCGCACGCCCAGTCCACGGCCTCGAAGTGCAAAAGCGCCCGGCGGTCACCACTCAAATCCGGCACCTCAATCTGGCGCCGATACCACAGCTCGGCACCCGCCGGGACCTTCTCGCCAATGCCTGATAGCGCGGCCTCAGGCGAGAAGGGCACGCGAATGCGCCGGTCAAAGGCTTGGTCGTCTCCCACCGAGAAATCCCACCAGCCGTTGAGACTCACCGCGCCGTCGCGGCAAAACTGCGGGCGCGGGTGGGTCCACGTGGGCTCCTCGCCGGCCAAGATCTTCTCGCCCCACGGGGTCGTAAGCGGAGTCAAGGGCTCGTCGGAAGGCTCCTTTTGGGCCGCCGCCAGCACTCGTTTGATATCAAGCATTTTGTCCTCCCGCTCACTCACGGCCCGCCTACCAGCGCGGCATTCGCGATGCAGCCATTATAGCTGCCAAGGCCAAGCGCGCCCGCGCCCCGCAAGCCCTTCTGGCCGCATGCGCCTTAACGAGAAAAACCAACCGCCCGGCCGCCCGTTTGCCCGCCTGATTACGATTTGGGCCGCGGGGTAGTAAGGTAGAGAACCGCGAAAACTGACGCGCGCCGGTGGGCGCGCTTTTTAGAAAGGTCCGTCATGCCCAAGATTTCCGCAGGTAATCGACTATATCTGTACCGACTGCTCTCTCGCGAGCTGGGCGTGGGCAAGCAAACTTTGATGTCGCGCGCCCAGGAGGCCCTGGAGGCCGACAACATCTGGCCCCAGGACCTGGGCTTTGACGACATGCGCTCGCTGGCCGACGAGCTAAACGAGTTCATCAAGGTCACCGTCTTTAAAAAGGGCTACATCTACGTCACGGTCCTGGCCAACGCCGACTACGACGCCATGCTAGAGAAGGCCGGCAAGGGCGGCGGCGAGAAGGCCCCGGCGGGCAAGTCGTGGAAGAAGAAGGGCGGCAAGGTCGTCAAGCCCTTGAAGCCCAAGCACATCGAGACGGTCGTCGAGCCGGAGCCGGAACCTGTGGTCGAGGCAGAGCCCGAGCCGGAACCGGAGCCTGTCGCTGAGGTCGAAGAGACCAACGAGGCGCAGGTAGAGACCGTAATCGAGGAAGTTGCCGAGAAGACCGTCGAGGCTGAGGTCGTTGAGGAGCCCGCCGTTGAGGTCGAGCCGGAGCCCGCGCCGGATCTTGAGCCCGAGCCCGCCCCCGAACCCGAGCCGGAGCC
>CAVKOL010000183.1:0-3197 GCA_963658035.1 Bacteroidaceae bacterium | reverse complement strand
GCGGTGGGACGGCGGCTTGGCTTGTTACACTATGGACGTTAAACGGCAACTGACGCGAAATGAGAAGACATGAAATGCGGCTTCAACAACCAGACCTACATCGACCTGCAGGCATCGCACATCCGCGAGCGCGTGGGGCAGTTTGGCGGCAAGCTCTACCTGGAGTTTGGCGGCAAGCTGTTTGACGACTACCATGCCAGCCGCGTGCTGCCCGGCTTTGAGCCCGACTCGAAGTTTCGCATGCTCAAGAGCCTGGCGGCAGACGTCGAGGTCATCATCGCCATCAACGCCAACCACATCGAGAAGAACAAGGCGAGGGGCGATTTGGGCATCACCTACGACGAGGACGTCTTGCGCCTGGTGGATCTGCTTCGCGGCAACGGGATGGCCGTCGCGGCCGTGGTAATCACGCAGTACGCGGGGCAGCCGGCGGCAGACGTCTTTCGCCGTCGCCTGTCCGAGCTAGGAATCGCCTGCAAGCTGCACTACCCCATCGAGGGCTACCCGCACGACGTGGACCTCATTGTCTCGGACGAAGGCTACGGCAAAAACGAGTTCGTCGAGACCAAAAGGCCGCTGGTCGTGGTGACGGCGCCGGGCCCCGGCTCGGGCAAGCTGGCGACCTGCCTGTCGCAGATTTATCACGAGCACAGCCGCGGCGTGAAGGCGGGCTACGCCAAGTTCGAGACCTTCCCCGTGTGGAACCTGTCGCTCACGCACCCGGTCAACATCGCGTACGAGGCCGCGACCGCCGACCTGGACGACGCCAACGTCATCGACCCCTTCCACCTGGAGGCCTACGGAAAGACGACGGTCAACTACAACCGCGACGTCGAGGCCTTCCCCGTGGTGCGCGCGCTGATGGAGAAGATCATGGGGCAAAGTCCCTACCAAAGCCCGACGGACATGGGCGTCAACATGGTGGGCTTTGCCATCGAGGACGACGAGGCCTGTTGCAAGGCCAGCAAGATGGAGATCGTGAGGCGCTACTTCACCGCCTGCGAGCAGGTCAAGCGCACCGGGTTGGGCCTTGAGCAGGTGGGGCGGTTGAAGTCCATCATGCAAAAGGCGGGCGTGGACAAGAACTTCTCGCCGGCAAGGTCGGCGGCGCTTACGCGCGAGCAAGTGACCGGGGCGCCGGCCGGGGCCATGATCTTGGGCGACGGCCGCGTGGTCACCGGCAAGACGAGCGCGCGCCTGGGGTGCGCAAGCTCGCTTTTGATGAACGCGCTTAAGGCGGTGGCCGGCGTTGACCTGGAGCTTAAGGTCATAAGCGACGAGGCCATTGAGCCCATTAGCCACTTGAAGACGCACTACCTGGGCAGCAAGAACCACCGTTTGCACACCGACGAGACGCTGATCGCGTTGTCGATCACCTCGGGGCACAGCGAGGTCGCGGCCAAGGTGCTGGCCGGCCTCGATGAGCTGCGCGGATGCGACGCGTTCTTCTCGGTCATCATCTCGCCCACCGACGAGCAGGTAATGCGGCGCTTAGGAATCAACGTGTGCTGCGAGCCCAAATACGAGCGCGCGGGGGCGTGCCACCAGTAGGGTTTAAGCTGCGCGGGACCCCGGACGTTTTTCCGGACCAAAACCGCGTCAGACGGGGTACCCCTGCTCCTCGCGGCTCTGCCTGATCGTCCTCCATCCTAGCGACTTCTTGAGCTTCCCGCTGCGGCACCACTCGATGTAGCCGTCCAGCCTCTCGCGGAACTCGTCGAACCCGACGCCCGTCCAGTCCTGCCCCTCGAAGAAATCGCTCTTCAACGTGCCGAAGAAGCCCTCGGCGCGCGCGTTGTCGGGGCTCCTGGCCTTGCGCGACATCGATCGCGTCACGTGCGACCGCTCGCAGGTCGCCCTCCACTTCTCGCCCATGTACACGGCCCCGCCGTCGGTGTGGACGGCGAGAGGCCTCTCCTCGGTGGGGCGGACGGCCGCCACGAGGTCCTCGAGCATGCCCACGACCAGCTCGGAGTCGGGGTGGGGCGAGACGGACCAGCACGCCGGCCAGCCGTCTAGGCAGTCGATGGCCGGCGACAGGTATGCCTTGTAGCCGTCGAGGGCGAACTCGGTGACGTCGGTGACGGCGAGCACGCCCGGCTCGTCGGCGCCGAAGTCGTGGGTGCCGTCCTCGCGCAGCGGCAGGTTCGGAGGCCGGTCGCACAGCTCGCCCCCGTAGCTGCTGCAGCGGGCCCGGCGCTTCATCTGGGCGGCCTTTCGGCACACCAGGCCCTCCCCGCGCATGACCGAGCGCACGACCTTCTCGGAGGCGATGACCGGCGTCTCCATGTCGCCCGGCTCGAGGTCGCGCCAGGAGACGGGGTCCCCCTCGCCGCTGCGCAGGTCGGCGGTCACGCTCTCGGCGCCGTAAGTGCCGCCGCTGGCCTCGAAGGACGCGCGCACTCTGGCCCTGAGAGCGGCCTTAGGGTCGGGCCTGGCCTCCCTGGCGGCCTGGTCGAGGTAGGTGCTCTTGGGTATCGAGAGGGTCTCGGTCACGTCCCTCAGCCTCACCAGCGGGCATGCCGCCCTGGCCGCCTCGCCCGCCCTGCGCTTCTCCGAGCTGCTCAAAGAGCCAGGGCCTGGTGCTTTTAGGACGTCCAACACCGCCGTCGCCTCGGCGAGCTTGACCTCGAGCATCCTCGCGCGCTCGGCCGGGTCGTCCGGCAGCTCGGCCGCCCACTCCCTCCAGACGCTCTGCTGCTCGGGTTGCATGGCCGCCCTCCTCGCCGCCGCGCGGGCCTCGCGCCTGGCCCGGGCGGAGCCGCCCCGGCCGTGCAGGCAGTGCATGCGCCGGGCCCTGTCGGGCATCTCGGCCGGCGCAAGCTCGCCCCGCCCCTCCATACGCAGCCAATCGTACAGCACGTCCGGGCTGGGGAACAGGGGCAGGCGATCGCACTCTGCCTGGACGCTCAGCCCGCTGCGGTGGAACTCCCAAAGGACGCCCTCGCGTTCCTCCTTGGTGTACATCGGACTCCCTCCTGGACCTCTCCCGAGGTCCGAGATTTTGTCCGGGGTCCCCACTAACGAAGCGTAGCGCATAGACCGAGGCTCAAGTGAAATACTACCTGCGGTTTTGCCACCCTGAATACCCGGCTACTTGATAAACACGTCGAGTGCGCCCGTCTTTCGCACTTTTTGCTGTCCCGCGGCCGTCAGACGGCGGCGGGGTCGGCGAAGTTGGCGTCGAGGAAGGCGCG
>CAVKOL010000182.1:0-3328 GCA_963658035.1 Bacteroidaceae bacterium | reverse complement strand
GCGATTTCCCGGTGGTGATCGGAGGGCAAGCGATGATCGAAAGAAGGGCTTTTGTTCTCGCGGCTTCTTTTCTCGCTTTGACCGCGTGTTCTTCGGATTCCGTGGGCGGTGGCGAGAGGAGCAATAGCGCCGCTGATGCCCAAGGGCCGCGAGTTCACGTCAGCGGCGAGGATGTTGTGGGCGCGTTTCTCTTCTCGCTTGACGGCTGCTCGGTTTCGCAAATCGGCGAAGATAATTTTGCTGAGGTCGTCGAGGCTGTCTCGAATCTTGACCTTGAGACCTCAGATAGCCCCGCGACGATTCCTGAAGGTGGCCTTACCGGAGGTCGCGGCTCCATGTTTCTGCTGGTGTTTAGCTCGGCGTCGACGGTAACGATAGGCGCTACCGGTAAGCTCGCGATATACGACTCCGTTTTATACGAAAGCAGTTACGAAGCTTGCCAGAAGCTCTGCGACCTCTATGCACGGCTTGTCGGGGAGTGAGGCCCGGCAACGATCCTAAAACGCGGCGATGTTTGTACGACATCGCCGCGTTTTTCTCGATATCGGCCGATGTTTGTACGAATCGGCCCTCATTTCTTTAATTTCGCCGACCTTTGTACAAACATCGGCCCAAACAAAGAAGCCCCCGGCGTCGCGGGGGCTCAAAAGGCGGTGCTGAGAAGACCTTAGTTCGCGTTGGGGCAGCCTGCACAAGAAGAGCTGGTGGCCTCGGTGCATGAGGAGCCGCCGCGCTGATCGGTGTTGTAGAAGCCCGACCCCTTGAAGACAATCCCCGATGCGCCAAAGACGCGCGAGCACTCGCTTCCGCACTTGGGGCAGCGGACGTCGGGCGTCTCGCTCATGGGGTGCTCGACCTCAAAGACCTCGCCGCAAGCAGAGCATTTATAGTCGTAACGTGCCATAGCCAATACCTTTTCTAACTCGAGTTTTTAGCACAGGTACTTTACCCCAAATTTACGGCGCGCCTAAACAGCGTGGCGTAATATGTCCACATACGACACAAGCCGCTAACCAACGGGCCACACGCGAGGGCCCGGCAGGGAGGAAACATGGCAATTCTCGGCGCTATCTTCGACTGCGACGGCACGCTCGTCGACTCGATGCCCATGTGGAGAAAATCGGCCGTCTGGCCCTTCGACCACCTGGGCAAGCCCGCGCCCGTCGGCTTCTACGAGCGTGTCGAGCCAGTCACCATGCGCGAGATGTGCCGCATCGTCCACGAGGAGTTTGGCCTTTACCAAAGCGCCAACGACGTCTACGAGCAGCTTTTGGCCCATGTCCGCCACTGCTACCAGACCGAGGTCGAGCCCTTCGACGGCGTCTACGGTTTTCTCGACTCCCTAAAGGCCGCGGGAATCCCCATGGTCTGCGCCAGCTCCACGCCGGTGCGCGAGGTGCGCTGCGCCCTTGAGGCCCAAAATCTCCAAGGCTACTTCCAAGACGTCATCTCGACCGAGGAGGTCGGCCGCGACAAGGAGTTTCCCGACGTCTACCTCGAGGCCTGCCGCCGCCTTGGCTTAGACGAGAAGGACCCGCAGGTACGCGAGCAGGTCTGGGTCTTCGAGGACGCGCCCTTTGGCGTCCAGACCTCCCATAAGGCCGGCTTTAAGGTCGTGGGCCTCATGAACGACCACGACGGCCGCCGCGAAGAGGACGTCGCCCCGTACTGCGACATCTACGCCCACGGCTACGCCGAGCTGTCATTGGAGCGTCTTCGGCGACTATGAGCGCCCCGCGGCGCCCGACGCGGCGGCCCCTCCCTTTAAGGCCCTGGTCGTGGCCGGCTCGCCCGAGCCCAGCTCGCCCTCGTTGGTGCAGGCCCTTGCCGCGCAGGCCAACTATATAGTTGCCGCCGATAGGGGGGCAGACACCCTCTATGCCGCCGGCGTCGCCCCCCAGGTCTTCGTGGGCGACTTCGACTCGGTGGGCGAGAAAGCCGCCGCCTGGGCCCATACCCATGCCACGACAGACATTGCCTTTCCAGCCGAGAAGTACGCGACCGACCTGTCGCTTGCCATCGGCTGCGCGGCGCATGAGGCCGCGCGACACCGCGCCCCTCTGGACCTCACCGTGACCTGCGCCACCGGCGGCCGTCTTGACCAGCAGCTGGCCGTCGTGGGTCTTCTCACTCAGGCACCGGCCGCCGCCGCGCGCCTGGTCGAGGACGCTTTCGAGATGCGCGTCCTTACGCCTGCGGGCACTCCCGCCTGGGAGCTTGGAAAGACGGCCGCCCCCGGCCAGACCTTCTCGGTCATAGCCCTGGCGCCCGGCACCCGGCTGGACATTCAAGGCGCCAAATGGCCCCTTAGCGACTATTCTTTGCCCCTTTTGGCCGACCTGGGCATCTCCAATGTGGTAGAACAAGAGGGCGCAAAAGTGACTTGCAGATGTGGTTGCTTGGCGGTGGTTCTGCTCAAGTAGTGCAAAAAGGGTGTTATTGCTCCATAACTCCCCAACAACTTGCGTTTTTTCCTTGCATGGGCTTTGGCCTGTGTTATATTCGTACGGCTTTGTGAATTGCGGGCGCGATCGCGCCGCGCCCAGATGGAGGTTTAGTCATGTCCAAGGTTTGTGAGTTCTGCGGTAAGCACCCCGTTGCTGGTCGTTCCATCAGCCACTCCCACCGTACGGTGACCCGCAAGTTCCGCCCCAACATCCAGCGCGTCACCGTCGTGGTCGACGGTCACGCCCGTAAGGCAAACGTCTGCACCCGTTGCCTCAAGTCCGGCAAGATTGCCCGCAGCTAATCTGCCTTTCAATTGACTTGGTAGGGAGGTCACGCGACCTCCCTTTTTTTGTGGAGCGCGCGTAAATGTTGATGCCTCAACATTTAGCCGTTTCATCTTGCGCGACACCTGCGCTATAATCCCTTGACGTATGACCGAATTCTATAGGTGTGCTCTTCGAGAGGAGACCTCATGGCAGCAGTTCCCGGAACACTTAAGGTATCCAACGACTGCATCGCAGACCTCGCCGGCTATGCCGCGCTCGAGTGCTACGGCGTGGTTGGCATGGCAGAGATCGATGAGAGCGCGGGCGTCGTCCGCCTTCTTCCCTCTTTTCGCCTGCGTAAGGGCATCGACGTCGCTACCGAGGACGGGCACGTGGTCATCGACCTGCACGTCATCGTCGAGCAGGGCGTCAACATGTCCAGCGTCGTGAGCAACCTCACCAGCTCGGTGCGCTTCCTTCTCAAGCAGATCGCCGAGCTCGAGGGCGTCGTTGTCCGTGTCCACATCGAAGGTATGCGCGGCTCCAACTAATCTGCGCCTCCTAAGACTCTTCCCAGATCAGAGGTTCCCACAAGATGATTTCCACCGTCATCC
>CAVKOL010000181.1:0-3406 GCA_963658035.1 Bacteroidaceae bacterium | reverse complement strand
TGGCCGCCGAGCTCCTGGACGCCTACACGCCCGAGCAGCTGCGCGCCCACTGGCTGTCGCTGGGCCTGGACCAGAAGGCCGTGAGCTTCAACCCCAAGCCGTTTGACACAAGTGTCTCGCACAAGGACAAGAAGACCGGCGAGGAGGTGCTGGTCAAGGACGACCCGCGCATCGTCGACCCGGCCTTAAAGGAGTCGGCCTTCCTCACCAACATCTTCAACCGCCTGGCCCGCAGCTGCTTCTACGGCGCGGCCAACGTGTGCGAGTCGAAGCTGCCCGCTGTGGCGCCGCATAACGACGTGGTCGAGGCCTGCCGCCACGCGACCCTGGACTTCGAGGCCGCGGCCTACGGCTTCGACGCGCACGGCGCCCTGGGCATCGCCGAGGAGCTGTGCCGCGCCGAGAACAAGCGCTGGGACGACGCGAGCAAGGCCGCCAAGGGCGACGATACGGCCTACGCGCAGGCCCTGGCCGACGCCTTCTGCGCCCTGCGCACGGTGACGCTGCTCATGCACCCGGCCGTGCCTTCTGGATGCGAGAAGATCTGCGAGCACATGGGCTTTGACGCAGACACGTTCTTCTCGTGGGAGCACGCGCTTGCCACCCCGGCCGAGCTGTGCGAGCTTGCCGGCGAGAAGACCTGCGACCACGCGATCGTTGCCCTGCCGCCGCGCTTCGACTTCTTTGAGAAGCACCCCAGCCAGATCAAGAAGAAGTAAGGGTTTTTATGTGCGACGACATGCGTGAGACGGGCTGCGGCGCGGGCTGTGGCGGCTGCGGCGAGAACGGCGCCGGCGTCGAGTTCCCGCCCGTCCATATCCCCAGGCCCTACGACCGGCCCCACTCCAACCTGGTGTGCCGCGTCGACGTGCCCACGGCCGACGGCGCCGTCATCGCCGCCTTTGTCTACGCGCCGCACGGCGTGCGCGACTGCGCCGGGACCCCGTTTGGCATCAGCGGCCAGGTGCCGCCCGTCCTGATGCTTCACGGCAACGGAGAAGAGCACGGGATCTTTGGCCCCACCATCGACGCCGTGGTCGAGACCGGCCGCGCCGTCGTGGCCGTGGACTCCCGCGCGCAGGGTGAGTCGACCCGCGGGTGCGCGCCGCTTTCCTACGAGCTGATGGCCGCCGACGCCCGCGAGGTCCTGGCCCGCTTGGGCGTATGGGAATGCCACGTGCTGGGTTTCTCGGACGGCGCGATCCTGGGCCTGCTTCTGGCCCGCGACTGGGGCGAGCATGTCTTGTCGCTCACGGCGGTGGGCGCAAACCTCACGCCCGCAGGCTTAGGCGAGGAGGACCAGGAGTTCATGGCCCAGGCCGCCGCGGCCAACACCGCCTGGGCCGCACACGGCTGGGAAGGCGCCTTTGACGAGGACGGCAACCCCGTGCCCTCCCCCGCCGAGGCCGGCCGCATCGCCGAGCTTCTGCAGCTGATGGTCGACCAGCCGCAGATCGACGCCGCGTCGCTGGGCACGATTTCCTGCCCGGTGACCGTCATGGCGGGCGAGTTCGACTGCATCCTGCCCGAGGAGACCCGCCGCATCGCCGAGGCCATCCCGGGCGCCGAGTGCTACTTTGTCGAGGGCGCCGAGCACACGCTGCCCAAGGTGGCCCCCAACGACGTGACCGAGGGCGTGCTGCACAGCATCGAGCGAAACGACGTGCGCCACGCCGTGCGCCCGGGACTTGTGCCAGAGGGCATCGCCGTGGTGCCGGTGGGGCCCGAGGTCTCGAAGGCTGCCAACGCGCTTTACGACCACGTGGTGGCCCGCCCTGGCACCAGCGGCTGGGTCAAGGACCTGTGGCCCCCGCGCGGTCTGGCCGACGACCTCTTGGCCCGCGGGATCGGCCTTGCCGCCTACGACGCCGCAGATGTCCGCGACGGCGTGCCCGTGCCCGGCGCTGCCCCTCTTGGCCTGGTCTTTGTCGACCACGACACCGACATGGGCGACGGCTGGCTTCCCGGCCACGGCCGCGGCCTGGGCGCCGCCGACTGGGAGCCCCTGCCCACCCAGGAAGCCGCCTGCTACCACCTGTTTGCCATCGACCCGGCCGCGCAGGGCAGGCACGTCGCGTCGGCTCTTCTCGCCGGCGCGGCAAAACGGGCCCGCGAGCTGGGCGCCCACGTGGTACGCATCAACACGAGCGTCGCCAACGTGGCAGCCAACGACCTCTACACCCGCGAGGGCTTCATCCGCCACAAACCGGTGTGGCTGCCCTACGAGGGCCTGGACCTCCCCGGCTGGACCAACCTCTGGGAGAAGGAGCTCTAAGGGCGCCGCGACAACCCCGCGCGCCCTTCTCCGCATCCCCACCCACCTGCAAAAATCGGGCTTGTCTGATACTTGAACATCAGACAAGCCCGATTTTTAATGCCGATTCATCAGACAAGTCCCGGATTTACAGCCGCGCGGCTCCAAAACCATCAGACAAGTCCCAAAATTACAGCTCGCGCGAGGGGCGTGGTCGACGCGGCCCTACCCCTCCAAATCGAAGAGGCTCTTCATGTCCGTCTCTTTAATCGAGGCGCCGGCCGAGGGCAGCTTGGCCGCGTTGAACTTCTCGACATAGGCGTCCGGCCCCAGGAAGTCCTCGAGCTGGCCCACCGCGTCGACGATGCGCCCCTTCTTCTTGGTGACCACCTGGATGCCCTGGGTGCTGTTGGTGGTCTTGGTGGCGAGAAGGGCCGTGTTGAAGTTGAGCAGGCGCTGGTCGTTGGTGGCCAGGGCGATGTCGCGGTCCTCCTTGAGCACCGTGGCGTGCAGCAGCTTGGAGCCGCCGTAGATAGCGTTCTTGAGCTTCTTGCGGTTGGTCTTGGTGGCGTATCCCGACAAAGCGACGCGCGCCACGCGGCCGTTCTCAAAAACAAACAGCAGGTCGGCGGTGTAGTCCTCGGGGTCGATGACCCAGGTGACGTTCTCGTCGGCTTCCAAGTCGAGGTCTGTCGCCAAGAAGGACCCCAGCTGGGCAGACTTGGTGTCCTCAAAGGCCGCGACCTTGGTCTTGTAGACCTGGCACTTGTCGGTGAAGACGAGAAGGTCGTGCGTGTTGCTCGACGCGAACTCGATAAAGGGCTCGTCGCCGTCCTTGTACTTAAGAGCGGCGGCGCGGCTCAAAACGCGGTCGGTCATCTTCTTGAGGTAGCCGTGGCGCGAGACCATGATGGTCACCGGGTACTCCTCGACCTCGGGCTCCAGGCTCACCTCAACGACATCCTCGGGCGAGACGAGCCCGGTTTTTCTCGGCGTCACGTATTTCTTGTTGACGGCCGCAAGCTCGCCGCGGATGACGTCCTTAATCTTCTTCTCGCTGGCCAAGGTGGCCTTGAGCTCGGCGATCTCTTCTTCCAGCTTGGCGATGTCCTTGGTGCGGTTGAGGATGTACTCCTCGTTGATGTTGCGCAG
>CAVKOL010000180.1:0-3435 GCA_963658035.1 Bacteroidaceae bacterium | reverse complement strand
AGTTCACCGGCCTCAAGGGCGGCAAGCACTCCGAGGCCGTCGACGCCATCATCGGTTGGCTGTCTGAGCGCGGCCTGGGTCGTGAGAAGGTGCAGTTCCGCCTGCGCGACTGGCTGATCTCTCGCCAGCGCTACTGGGGCAACCCCATCCCCATGATCCACTGCGATTGCTGCGGCGACGTGCCCGTGCCCTACGACCAGCTGCCCGTCACCTTGCCCGAGAACCTGGACCTGGGCGCCGGCGAGACCCTGGCCGAGTACGCGCCGTTCTACGAGACGACCTGCCCCAAGTGCGGCAAGCCGGCCCGTCGCATCACCGACACGATGGACACCTTCACCTGCTCGTCTTGGTACTACCTGCGCTACACCGACCCCCACAACGACGAGCTGCCCTTCTCCAAAGAGGCCGTCGACCGCTGGATGCCGGTGGACAACTACATCGGCGGCATCGAGCACGCCATTCTCCACCTGCTCTACAGCCGCTTCTGGACTAAGGTCCTGCGCGACCTGGGCATGATCGACTGCGACGAGCCCTTCACCAACCTTTTGTGCCAGGGCATGGTCAAGGACGAGAACGGCGACGTCATGTCCAAGTCCAAGGGCAACGTCGTGCCGCCCTCGAGCGTCATCGAGCCCTACGGCGCCGACACCATGCGCTTGGCCATCCTCTTCATCGCCCCGCCCGAGAAGGACTTCGACTGGGACGAGAACGCCGTCGCCGGCGCCAACCGCTTCATTAAGCGTGCCTGGAACGCCGTCTGGCAGCTCTCTTGCGGCGCTGAGCAGGGTGCCGTTGACCCCAAGGGCCTGGGCTCCAGCGCGGCCGAGCTCTTCCGCACCGTTCACGGCCTGGGCGCCAGGAGCACCTCCGACTTCGACCGCGGCCAGTTCAACACCGCCATCTCGGCGGCGATGGAGATCGTCAACGCCGCGACCAAGTACCTGGCCGCAGGCGAGCGCGACGCCGCTCTCGACTTCTTTGCCGCCCGCTCTATCGTGGCCATGCTCGCCCCGATCTGCCCGCACTGGGCAGAAGAGCTCTACCACGAGGCGCTGCACCTCGAGGGCTCGGTCTACAACGAGCCCTGGCCCGAGTTCGACGCCGAGCTGGCCAAGTCCGACGAGGTCCAGATCGCCGTCCAAATCAAGGGCAAGGTCCGCGGCCGCGTGACCGTGGCCGTCGACGCCAGCGAGGACGAGGTTGCCGAGGCCGCCAAGGCCGCCGTGGCCGAGATTCTCGCCGGTAAAGAGATCAAGAAGGTCGTCGTCATCCCCGGCCGCCTGGTCAATATCGTCGCCATCTAGGTCTTCTCGCATACCGCATTCCATGGGGCCGCGCACATCGCGCGGCCCCTTTTGTTTTGGGCTTGCTTGTAGGGGAGAGGTAAAATCAAGGTCACCGGAAGAGCGGAGACGAGCATGACTGACGTTACTTCTGTGCCTCACGGACCCGATCGGTTCGAGGCGCTTCTCGATAAGGCACGGCTGAGCGATCGGGAAGCCGATGCTGTTCGCACGGTCGTGCTTGGCCTAACCGCCGCCGAGGCCGCCCCGCTTGTTGGCGTCAGCGCCTCGACCGTGGGCAGCTACCGCCAGCGCGCCTATCAAAAGCTTGGGGTCTCCAACAAGGTCGAGTTCCTTGGGCTTCAGGAATGTCTGGCGTGGAGAAACTCGCTTGCCCAAGAGGCGACCGCCAAACCTGAAACGCCGACTCCTGTTGATATACAGCCCCGCGGGGGCCTGGGCTTCCTCTTCCTGAAGTGTCTTCTCGCCAGTTTCGCTATCGTCACGGCTGTTGTCGTCTTGTCGATTGCCCTGAGGCCGAGACACACCTACCTGGATTCACCAAACGGTACGGTTGCCTCGGCCTATGGCGACGTCCCTAATGTCACTGGCATGTGCGCCGATGCGGCGGCGTCTGCGTTGGCAAGCGCGGGATATTTGCCGGAGTTCACGTCGGCTTCATCGGTCAAGGACCCCGGCACGGTACTTCGTGTTGTGGAGGTCGGAGACATGAAAGAGGCTACGGACGATTTCTCGTCCATTACCTGGGACGGTGGCTACGCCTCTGGCTACAACCTGCATGGCAACTGGAAGGCCTATGCCTTGATCGAGGTTGCCGTCTAACCTGCGCCCATCGCCAAATCCCTACCATTTACCTGCCCAATCATGTAGCAAATCGCATTTGCTACAGACTTTTACGAACGGTCCGGCTAACGTAATTGGCACGTTTTTGGTTTCGCAAGGAGGCGCCGATATGGTTTACGGGTTGAGCGGCTTTGAAATCATCGGGATATATCTTGGCGTTGTCGTCGCACTGGCGCTTGCCATATTCCTTGTTGTGTTGGCCGTTAAGAAAGCGCGCCAGCGAAAGTAGGCGAAGGTCTTCTCGCCGAGAAACCCCGCACCTTGATTAGGTTTTGGGCCTAGACATTCTCGCCAACTGGGGTTTTGTGGTCTTGGGACCAAGAAAGAACTTTAAGGTGCGGGGTTTGGAAGCCTGCTAGCCGTGAAAACTCCTCACCTAGTATCTAATTTTGGGAGCAAGGTTGCTCTCAACTGGGGTTTTGTTGGACGACTGCTTAAAAAGAGAGGGTAGGTGAGGAGTTTCTGGTCGAGAAGCGCCGCAGTGCCCAAGAACGCCGCTGCCGATCGCGTCTTGTGGGCATATGGTGGAGACAAGCGAGGGTGGGTTTCTCACAAAGTTTGACGCTAGCTGGGAAAACGCGTATATTGTCCCTGTTAATGAAGTAGTAAACGCAGGAAGTGGGGTGGAGTTTTCGCCCCGCTTTCTTTTTATGTCTACAGGTGATGGGAGGTCACATGGCCAAAGAGTCTACCGAGCAGGTCATCTTGGACCAGCTCGAGAAGACCAGCGCCCAGCACGGCATCGACGTCGTCTCTGTCGAGATCGTGGGCGCCACCAAGAACCCCTGCGTCCGCGTGCGCATCGACCACGCCGACCCCGAGGCTCAAACCATCTCGCTCGACGAGGTCGCCGCCGAGACCGAGTGGATTTCCGCCGCGATCGACGAGGTCGACCCCTTCCCGGCCGCCTACACCCTTGAGGTGAGCTCGCCGGGCCTCGACCGCCCGCTTCGCCGCGAGGCCGACTTCGACCGCTTTGCCGGCGAGACCGTGGCCCTCACCACCGTCGCGCTCGAGGGTCGCCGCCGCTTCACCGGCGTTCTTCTCGGCATCACCGACGGCACCGTTGAGCTCGAGTGCGACGGCGAGAAGGTCGCCATCGCCTTTGACCAGATCAAGAAATGCACCTTGAAGCCCGACTTCTCCAAGCTGGGCTCCAAGGAGAACAAATAAGGAGGAAAAGCCCATATGTCGTCCGATATGATGGAAGCCCTTGAGCTTCTCTGCCAGGAAAAGCACATCGACCAGCTCTACCTGATCGACCGCCTCGAGCAGTCGCTGGCCAAGA
>CAVKOL010000179.1:0-3627 GCA_963658035.1 Bacteroidaceae bacterium | reverse complement strand
CCCGCGGCCGTCAGACGGCGGCGGGGTCGGCGAAGTTGGCGTCGAGGAAGGCGCGGGCGGCTGTCGAGAGGAGGCCGGGGCGGTAGACGGCGGCGATGTCGCGGCGCACGCGGGGGCGCAAAGGGCGCGTCACCACGCGGTAGTTGCAGCGGCGACAGATCAGCTCGGGCAAAATGGCCAGGCCAAGGCCGCTTTCGACCATCGACATGATCGCGTAGTCGTCCCACGTGGAAAAACGCGCGTGGGGGTTGAGGCCCGCGCGCTCGAACAAGGGCGAGACCTCGTTGTCGTTGCCGTGCTCTAGCAGGATAAACGGTTCTTCGCAAAGGTCGGCCAAGGTCACGCTCTTGGCCGCGGCCAAGCGGTGGCCCTCGGGCACGACGGCCAGAAGCTCGTCTTGCAAGACGACCTCGCGAGCCAGGTCTGCCCGCGCGACCTGCGGTGGATACGGCAAAAAACCAAAGTCGACGCGGCCGTCGGCTACCCACGCCTCGATCTCGGAGTAATCGCCCATGCGCAGCTCGTAGCCAATATTGGGATGCTTCTCCTGGAACCGCTGAATGGCCAGCGGCAGGACATGGGTCGCCACACTCGAGAAGGTCCCGATCACAATCGAGCCCGATACAACGCCCGCCACCTCGTCGACGCGGGCCAGCAGGCGCCGGTAATCCTCGCAGATCGCCTCGGCCATGGGCAGAATCGCCGCGCCGTCGCTGGTCAAAACCACGCCCTTGCGGCCGCGCTCCAACAGTGTTATCCCCCACTCCTGCTCCAAGTCGGCGATCATGCGACTGATGCCCGACTGGCTGTACGACAAATTGCGCGCCGCGCGGGTGATGGTCCCCGCGCGCACCGCCTCGACAAATGCCTGGTATTTGAGGATGTTCGCGTCCATTTTGCCGCCCGTTCGCCGCGTCGCTGTATTCATGCGATTTTAGCATGCTACGTATGCCAAACATTCGCTTTTCTTCTCACCGCGGCCCTGTCACACTAGCCAACGGAAAACACGACGAAAGAAGGCCTTGCAACATGTCGAAAGACACCCAGAAGTACCTGCTGTCCCTTGTCCTTTTTGGCACCAACGGCATCGTTGCAAACCGCATTGACCTGCCCAGCACCTTTATCGTCCTCGCCCGCGTCTTCCTTGGCGCGGCGCTTCTCGCGGGCCTTGTCATGTTCTCCCGCAAGAACCGCCAGAACCTGGCCTCCAAGGCTCACCCCAAGCAGGCCCTCTACCTGGCCCTTTCTGGAGCCGCCCTGGGCGCTGCCTGGCTTTTCCTCTTTGAGTCCTACCACTACATTGGCGTGGGCGTAGCCTCGCTTCTCTTCTACTGCGGCCCCGTCATCGTCATGGCCGTCTCGCCGCTGATCTTCAAGACGCGCCTTACCGCCGTCAAGCTCGTGGGCTTCGCGGCCGTTCTTCTGGGCGCCTTCCTGGTCGTGGGCCAGGGCCTGGGCGCCGGCATCGCCCCTGCGGGCCTGGCTCTGGGCGGCATGAGCGCCGTCATGTATGCCCTCATGGTCATCTTCTCTAAGAAGGTTACCGACATCAGCGGCCTGGAGTCCTCGGCCGTCCAGCTCTGCGGCAGCTTGGCCATCGTTGCCGTCTACATGCTGGCCAACGCCGGCCTGGGCACCCTCGCCCTTCCCACCGCCGCGCAGATGGGCCACCTCAATATCCTGGGCATCCTGTGCATCGGCCTCATCAACACCGGCTTTGGCTGCTACCTCTACTTCTCTGCGATGGGCGGCTTGCCCGTCACCCGCGTGGCCGTCCTCGGCTACCTCGAGCCGCTCTCGGCCGTGCTCTTCTCGGCCCTGCTGCTGGGCGAGGCCATGACCCCGGCAAACATCCTGGGCGCGGCTCTTATCCTGGGCGGCGCCATGTACTCCGAGCTGGGCGATCAGGCGCGCGAGAGCCAGGGCTCCTTCGCGCAGGCGGCCAACTAGGCGGCGAGAAGGACGCGGCGCGGTTGCCGCCAGCCGCATCCCACCAGCTATAAGTCACGTACTTTACGTACATGCCCAATAACCCGGCCCCTCGGCAGAGCGGCCGGGTTATTGTTATGCCGCACCCCCACCGGCCGCGCGGCCTTGGCACGACGAGGCCCGCGCAAGAAGGCGAGAACATCAAATGTCTTACGAACTCATCGCATTTGACATGGACGGTACCCTGCTGGATTCCACCAAAAAGGTCGCCGCGTCCTCGGTCGAGGCCATCGACGCCGCGCAGGCTGCGGGCAAGCACGCGGCCATTTGCTCGGGCCGCTGCCCCGTCATGATCGACATGTACAAGGACGACCTGCCCGCCAGCGTCCAGTACGCGATCTGCGCCTCGGGAGCCTGCCTTTACGACCTGCAAAACCAGCAGATCCTGGAGGACTTCCCCATCCCGCAAGACGTCGTGGCGGCGATGCTGGCCGCAACAGAGGACCTCGAGCTTGGCATCGAGGGCTTCATTGGTTGCGACTTTTATGCCAATCACCTCTTTGGAGACGACCTTTCGGCCTTTGGCATGGGCGTCTACCAGCCCATGTACGACGCGCTGGCCATCAAGGTCGACGACGTGTGCGCCGTCTTGCTGGCGCCGGACGCCCGCGTGACCAAGATCAACTTTCACCTCAAGGACGAGAATGACCGCGCGATCTTGGAATCACGCATCAAAGATTTGCCGGTTGAGCTGGCCTACTCCGAGGGCGCGAGCCTTGAGGCCTCGCCCGCCGGTATCGACAAGGGCGTGGGGCTTCTCGCCCTGGCAAAGCGCCTGGGTCTTGGCGCCGAGCAAACCATCGGCGTGGGCGACGCCGACAACGACCTGGCCATGCTTCGCGCGGCGGGCCTGGGCATCGCGATGGGCAACGCCAACGCGAACGCCGTCGCGGCTGCCAACGTGCAGGTTACCGACAACGACCACGGCGGCTGCGCGCAGGCGGTCTGGAAGTACCTCTTGGCGTAGGGACGCACCGACGCACCTGGCCGCGCCGTGCCGCAGACCGGCCCCGCACGACGCCCCCACCCCGCCGCGCCCTTCTCGCCACCAACGCAAAACGGACCTGAGCCGCACACCGCAGCTCGGGTCCGTAGTTCTAACTATGTGAGAAAAGGCTTACGCCGCGGGCTCGGCCGCGGACATCACGGGCTCGGCCGCCGGGGCGACGGGCTGAGCCAGGACGGTGCCCTCGGGGAAGGCGCGGCGGAAGAGCCAGCGAGCGATGGGGCCCGCGACCAGCAGGTTCCAAGGCAGGGCCATGACGAAGTTCCAGGGGATGTTGGTGAGCCACGCCATGGGGACGATCGAGAGGGTGCCCGCGTGGATGGCGCCCTCGAAGGCGCCGTAGAGCGACATGATGAAGACCATGGGGAAGACCATGCAGGTAGAGACGGCAAGGGTCATGGCGCGGGGGCTCGACTTGCCGGGGGTCACCAAGTACTTGAAGGCAAAGCCCTTGGCCAGCGGGCTCGCGATGAACCAGTCGCACAGCATGGCAAAAATGTAAGCCGGCGGAAAACCAATCCAGGCGTCGGCAATGACCGAGGCGCTGATCGCGCCGTGCTGGCGGGCAACGTTATAAATGCTCATCCAAAGCACCATCAGGAAGCACATGATGAAGGTGAACAGAAGGCTCT
>CAVKOL010000178.1:0-3891 GCA_963658035.1 Bacteroidaceae bacterium | reverse complement strand
GTATCGCTCGAGGGTGGAGATCTGGGTTTCGATTGCCGAGAAAGCAGCATCGAGTTTACTGCACTCGTGGTCGAGATAACTGGCTATGCGAACTTGCTCTTTGTGGGGAGGCAGCAACACATAGCAATGTTTAAGCAGCCCTTGTGTGACGTGAAAAACCTTAACGCCGGTTGTGTACGCTCGCAGCTGCGAACGCCAAGCGTCCGTAAGAGTAAGATAGGCAAGGTACTTTCCGTCAAGCTTATCTTGATTGGGCCGACAAATAATGATGTCATAGCCGCCGTATATAACCTCATCTGTATCGTTGTACGCCGCGGCGCCGAGACCATCTCTGTCCTCCGACGTATCGGCAAATGCGAGGTCTCCCGTATTTAAGCGCGAGGCATTCCCTGTGGCCAGGCTGTTCGGCACAAAACGGAGCAGGTCTTCCTGCATTGCTGTTCCCGAATTTGTTTTCGAGTGAACCTGTCCATAGCTAATTACCCTTACGCCCTTTTCGACTAGGTTGGCTTTGGTTATTGCCAAGCCTTTCGAAAACTCGGCGTTAATACGCAGGGGTTCAGCAACCCACTCCTCCGGGATCTCGCCGATCCACTCGACGCCGCTGTCCTTCATGCCGGCCATCACCCCATCAGCTCCTTGAGCTGCTTCTGGAGCTGGGCCTCCAGTGCGTTGAACTCCTCCAGCAGCTTGTCGGAGGGCTCGGGGGCCTCGTACTTGTAGAAGTAGCGGGTAAAGGGAATCTCGGCGCCGGTCTTCACGGTCTTCTCGCTTTCCTCGTCGAAGTACTTGGCGTCGGGCACATAGGGATAGACCTCGCGGGCAAAGTAGTCGTCCACGTCCTCGCTAAGCTTGACAAGCTCGGTGTCCTTGGTGGCGTCGTCATAGACCAGTGAGCCGTCGCGCTTGTAACGCAGGGGCGCAGTTTTATCCATGGCAGACATCGCGTCGACCACTTTGGCCACAACAGACTTGCGCTGGTCTTTTGTCTCTTTCTCTTTGTAATCGGGAAGGGTCGCCAGCAGCTCCTGAACCTTCTTCTCAAAACCTTGCCAATTTTGCGTGGGCTCGTCCATGACGTTGGCGCGCAGCAAGTCAATCATCTGCTCAAAGACGGGCTCTGCGGCCTTGAGCACGGTCAGCTGGTTGGTCTGCTTTGTGGTGAGGTCGGCCTCGTCGATAAGGCTTAGTTCCTCCATCTTGGCGGGGTTGTGGAAGTCGTCTTTGAACTTCGCCGCGGCCAGGGCATCAATGCGGTCGGGGGTTATCTGGTAGCTGCGTTGTAGGGGCTGCTTGACCGTGTACTCCTTGTACAGGAACTCCCGGCAGGGAAGAATGCGCACCTGGTCGCTTTCTTCGAAGGTGGTGTAGAGGCTGACGATCTTCTCGATGTGGGCCTCGCTCAGCTGCTTGCGCTTGTTGCCCAGACTGCGGCGCATGGGCTCCCATTCAGCGGTGGCGTCGATGAGCTGCACCTTGCCCACACGATGCGGCGCCTTCTGCTTAGAAAGAACCCATACGTAGATGCCGATGCCGGTGTTGTAGAAGAGGTCTCCCGGCAGGCCCACGATGGCCTCGACGTAGTCGTTTTCCAGCAGCCAGCGGCGGGTCTGTGACTCGCCCGAGGACGTGCCGCCCGAGAAGAGGGGAGAGCCGTTGGAGATCACGCAGGCGCGGCCGTCGTCTGCCAGCTTGTAAATCACGTGCTGCATGAAGAGCAGCTGCATGTCGCTTGTGGCGGGAAGGCCGGCGGGAAAGCGGCTATCGCTTGTGAGCTTCTTGGCCTCGTCGCGCACGGCCTTCTCAACACCGTCACTTGCGTCCTTGCCACCCCACGGTTGACCGAATGGGGGATTCATAAGCACCAGGCGCATCTTGTCGTTGGGAAAGCAGTCCTCTTTCATGGTGTCGGCCAGACGGATGTTCTCGGCGCGCTGACCCTTGATCAGCATGTCTGCCAGGCACACGGCGTGGGTGTCGGGGATGACCTCCTGGCCGTAGAGGTAGACGTCGGCCTGGGGGTAGGCGCGATCAAGCTCCTCTTTGGCGCACGAGAGCATACCGCCCGTGCCGCAGGCAAAGTCGCCCACCTTGACGACCTTGCCGGGGGTGGAAAGGTCGTCGCAGCCTTCGGCAAGCGCTAGGCGGGTGAGAAGGCGCACGACCTCGCGCGGGGTGTAGTGGTCGCCTGCCTCGGCGTTTTCTGAGAAGCGGCGGATGACTTCCTCGAACATGTAGCCCATAGCCACGTTGTTGACGGTGGTCGGGTCAAGATCGAGCTCCGAGAACTTGCGCACGACGCCGGTGAGCTTGGCGCCCTTATGCATCTTCTTGATCTCTTTGTCAAACTCGAGGTCCGAGAAGATTTGCTTGATATTGGGCGAGAACGCGTCCAGGTAGGTCTTGAGGTTTGCCGGCAGCGACGCCGCGTCGGCCAGGAGCTTTGCCAGGGTGTAGCGGCTGGTGTTGTAGAAGGCAAAGCCCGACTTCTTGCGCAGGATAGCGTCGGGAGTGTCTGGGTTTGCCTCAAAGGCCGCGCAGACCGCGTCTTTGGTGGGGGCAAGGGCGCATTCCAAGCGGCGCAGGACGATCATGGGAAGGATGACATCGCGGTACTTGTCGGGCTGGTAGGTGCCGCGCAGCGTGTTGGCGATGCTAAAGACGGTGTCTACCTGACGTTTGACGTCGATGTTGTTTGGCATACAGTGCTCCCGGGGCTTGCAGTGCGTACTTGATTGACGGCGAGACTTTCTGATGGTTGTCGCGACAGGTCAAGTTTGGCGGGAATGATAGTAAAGAACAATACTTGTATTTGAGTTCAGCCAGTCCCCTGCCTCAAACGATTCAATGCCGTCAACCTGCACTTCGGCGATTTTGTCGTTATCAAAATTAATCGGTAGGAACCATGGCAAATCGCCTTTTGCAACGGCCTGCACAGACGTGAATCCCGCTTCGGTCAGCTTTTTCTCGACGTCTGCATAGTTCTTCCCAACCATCGACTGGCTGGACAGGGGCATCTTTGATTGATTGCGATGAATGGTACTGTCGACATACGAATGGCCAGCCAATGCAATGTACATGATTAGCGGCAACGCAAGGCAGCATAAAATTACTATCCAATCGTGCCGATCGGACTTGGCTTCTGTATTTGAGATTTCGTCGGCATCTGTTGTGGGGTTGGCATCCTTGGCTTTCTCCAGCAGCGGATTAAGCCGATCGGCAATTCTCTCTCCAAGCACATTAGGAAGAATCGAATCGCTGTTGTTACTCTTGACCCAGTAGTCAGAAGTCAGTGTTCCATATTCTGCAAAACCAACGCGGGCCGACCATTGAGTTAGGCCGCTATTTGATTTGAACGTTACTCGAACGATTGCCCCATCCCTTTCATGAGAGATGTATCTGGGCAGCCTGGGGGCAACCTCGGTAACTATTTGGTCGAACTCTTGCTCGGTGACGCCATTATCAAACCTGCAGGTGGTATAGCGGCGGCTTGCGGTGTCATCGGCATCAGACGGCTCCGAACTGGTGCGTGCCCTGCGTATAAACGCCCTTGCAATTGATAGCCCCACCAGTGTTCCGACTAAACCCATATGCCACTCACCATGCTTTGCTCTTCTTGAGTACTTTGCGCCGTCCCTAAGGACGGCGTTCTGGCGCTTATTGCCCAAGTATAAAGGTCTGGTTTGTCTAACTGATTACAACGGCCTTCGGGCACATCTCGCCAAAGAGCAGATTGATATCGTCGTAGGTGTCTGCCGGCTCTCCTTCAATCGCTTTGCGCACAAACCTGTCGCGCTTGGCTGGCTTGGTTATGTAGCCCGGCGCTAAGGTCTTCTCGCTGCTGTTGGGGGAGGATAATGATGGACGCTGATAAACAGAACAAGGGTGAGG
>CAVKOL010000177.1:0-3894 GCA_963658035.1 Bacteroidaceae bacterium | reverse complement strand
GCGACCTCGTTGGCGATGTCGAGGTCGAGGGCCTTGCCCTCCTTGATGACCTTGGCGAGCTCCTTGTACGTAGGCTTGGGGAGACGCTCCTGCATCACCTTGTCGGTGAAGAGAAGGGAGCCGTACTCCTCGGTGACCTTGTCCTTGCCCATGTGCGCCTCTTTCTTTTGGTTGGTGGCGTTTCGGCTTACGAGATGACACTTTAACGGCGCTTTGTTTCGCACGAATTAAGGCTCGGTATCCCGCACGGTGCGCGGGCGTTGCGCCCGTGTCATGAAATGTCGTGCGCCGTGTAAAAAGACCAGGTGGTAGCTGGGGTTATCGGTTCTCGATGGACGCGACGTTCCTGATGGTGATGGAGATGCGGCCGTCGTCGCCGGTCTCAAAATCTATATATTCGGGGCTGTTGGTGAGGCTCGAGGGGAAGGTGATCTCGATGCCGGTGTCGGTGCGGATCTTGTGGCTCTTGGTCAGGCGGTTGGCCACGCCGCGGCGCACCGGGGCCTCCTCGGGAAGCTTTGCCTCCTGCACGCGGGCCTCGTAGGCCTCCACGATGTCGGGGCGATCCTCAAAGATGGCGCGGCCCACCTCGACGGGCTCGATGACCTCGTCGGCGTCGGCGCGGGCGGCGACCAGGGCCTTGGCGCGGCCCACCTCGACGGCGGCGGTCATGCCGTACTCGGCGGCCACGTCGCACACGATCTCGCTCACCTGGTCGATGACCTCGTGGCTGGAGGCCTGGCTGGTGCACTGCAGGAACTTGTCAGGGATGATCAGGCTGTTTTGGCCCGCGATCGCGCGCTCCTTGTCGTGAAAGTCGATGTCCATCGTCTGGCAGTTGACCAAAACGTAGCTGTCGATCTTTTGCGAGGGGTTGGGCAGCGTGGCGTCCTGGCGCGCGATCTGGTTGTCGGCGCCGGCGACCTCATGGACAAAGGACTGGCGGCGCGGGAGAAGGACGACGGCGAACATGCGGGCGCCCGCCTCACCGTCGAAGGCCTGGTCAAGGTCGGTGGCGCTGGGCGTCTCGGTGGCGCCGGCGTCGGTGTCGGTGAAGTCGGCGACCAGAAGGTCGGCCTGCTCGAGGTCATCGGCGCGGCGCAGCTCCTCCCAAAACCACTGGGCGATCTGCGTGGAGAAGGCCGTGAAGTCGGTGCCGCCGTTGAGGTAGTGCTCCAGCTCGCCGGCAAAGCCCGACTCGGGCGAGAAGGTGCCGTGCTGGCTGTCCGCGTTGGCCGAGATCTTGCGGCAGTTGCGCTGGACATAGGATTTGGTGGCCTTATCGGCGATGTCCAGCGGGTTCTGGGACAGGTACAACGAGCCGGACTCGAAGTCAAAGACGTGCAGGATGGCCTGGGTAACTCGAAGCATTTCTACCTTCTTGTCTTATGCGAGAAGAACGTTGGGCGCACGGCGGCGCGGGGTTCTTCATTGTAGCGAAAGGGGCGCGGCGGGCGAGACGGCGCGTGGGTTTGGGCTGACGAGAAGGCCGCGTTGGGGCGCTAGTGCCAGGAAGTGCCCAGGCGGGCAGGCCAAGGGGTCTCGAGGTGCAGGCGCTCACCCGTGACGGGGTGGATGACCTCCTCGCTGAAGGCATGCAAAAGCAGGCCCTTCTCGCCAAGGGCCGGTTTGGGGCGAGCCCCGCCGTAGAGGGGGTCGCCCACGATGGGCAACCCGATGCTTGCCAGGTGCACGCGGATCTGGTGGCGCCGGCCGGTCACGAGCTCTACCTGCAGCAACGTGCGCCCGGCGGCGCGGGCAATGACCTTGACTCGCGTCTGGGCGGGCTTACCTTGGCCCGAGGCGCCCACGCGCATGCGACGCGCGTCGTGACGGTCGCGGGCGATCGGCGCGTCGATGACCTTCTCGGTAAAAGACGGCGAGCCGCCCACGACTGCCAGGTAGCGCTTGCGCATGTCGTGGCCCGCGACCTGGGCATCCAGCGCGGGCTGCGCCTCTTTGTCCAGCGAGAAGAGCACAAGGCCGCTTGTCTCGACGTCCAGGCGCTGCAGGGCCTGCAAGTCGGCCGCTCCTCTCCCCTGCTCTTCAAGCCAAGCGCGGGCCAGGTCGGTGAGGGTGGGCGCGCCCGTGCCGTCGCCGTGCACCAGGATGCCGGCCGGCTTGTCGACGCAAAGCAAGACGCCGTCAAGGTGGACGACGTCTTGTTCTTTAAGGCTCTTGGGTATGCGGGGCTTGGCTGCCATGCGATGGGGCGCGCGGCCTTGGCCTTAGGCCAGGCGGGCGGTAACCTGGGCGGCCAGGTCTGCCATGGGCACCTGGACCTGCTCGTGGGTGGCCATGTCGCGGATCGTGGCGGTGCCGGCGGCCACCTCGTCTGCGCCCAAAACGACGCACAGGGTAGCGTGGAGCTTGTCGGCCTGCTTGAACTGGGACTTCAGGCTGCGGCCCTGGTAGTCGGCCTCGGCGCGGATGCCAGCCTGGCGAAGGGCCAAAGTAGCGGCGAAGACCGCGTCGCGCTGCTCGGCGCTGGCACCGGCGACGTAGACGCAGGTGGGCTCGGCGCCCGCCAGCTCGACGCCCTGGGAGGCAAGGGCAAGGGAGATGCGCTCGAAGCCCACGGCAAAGCCGATGCCGGGGGTGGGCTTTCCGCCCTCGAGCTCCATCAGACCGTCGTAGCGGCCGCCGCCGCCGATGGCACCCACGCCCGCGCCCTCGACCTCGACCTCAAAGACCGTGCGGGTGTAGTAGTCCAGGCCGCGGACCAAGGTGGGGTCCTCGGTGTAGGCGACGCCCGCGGCGTCGAGATAGCGCTTGACCTGCGCGTAGTGCTCGGCGCAGTCGCCGCAAAGGTGGTCGTTGACCAGCGGGGCCGCCGCCATAACCTCGTGGCACTTGGGGTTTTTGCAGTCAAAGGCGCGCAGCGGGTTGATCTGTGCGCGCTCGAGACAGTCCTCGCACATCTCGTCGGCGTGGTCGAGGATAAAAGCCTTAACCTTGTCGCGGTAGGCGGGGCGGCAGGCGCCGTCGCCCATCGAGTTGATGTAGAGGCGCAGCTTGGAGGCATCGAAGCCCAGGCGCTTGAAGAACTCAATCAGCATGATGATGCACTCGGCGTCCGCGGCGGCATCGGGCGCGCCCAGCCACTCGACGCCTACCTGGTGAAACTGGCGCAGGCGGCCCTTCTGCGGGCGCTCGCCGCGAAACATGGCCTCGGCGTACCACAGCTTCACCGGGGCGGCGCCCTGCGGCACGAAGTTGTTCTCCACAGCGGCGCGCACGACGCCGGCGGTTCCCTCGGGGCGCATGGCCATGCGCTGGCGGGGCTTGAGGTGCGCCTCCGTGCCCTTCTCAAGGATGTCGCCAAAAAGCGCGCCCGAGACCACGCGGAACATCTCCTTGCGCACGACGTCGGTCGACTCGCCGATGCCGTGGACAAAGGTGTCCACCTGCTCGATCGCCGGGGTCTCGATCATGTCGAAGCCGTAGGCGCCAAACAGCTCGCGCGCGACGTCTTGCATGCGCTGCCAGGCGCGCATGTAGCCGCCGTAGAGGTCCTCGGTGCCCTGAACCTTCTGTCCCATGTGATTGTCCTCTCGAGAAAAGCCCGCGCTGCTCGCAGGCGCCGTTTTCCAACCGCCTAGTATACCTTCTCGCCACCAAAAAGGGCACCGTACGCGACGGTGCCCAATTTACTCAACGAGCTACTGAGAATTGCGCGGATTTATTCCACGTCGATCTTGACGACCCAGCCGTGCTTGTCCTCGATCTCGCCGGACTGAATGCCGGTCAAGGTCTCGCGCAACTTCTGCATGACGGGGCCCACGTGCTCCATGCCGTAGACGACGCTCTTCTCGCCGTTGTCGATCTGGCCGACGGGCGAGATGACGGCCGCGGTGCCGCACATGCCGCACTCGACGAACTGGTCGATCTCGT
>CAVKOL010000176.1:0-3915 GCA_963658035.1 Bacteroidaceae bacterium | reverse complement strand
AGTTCGACTGCAAGCTCACCGACACCTTCATGGGCTTCCACTGCGGCAACACCCCCAGCTGCAAGATGTGCGCCGACCGCGCCGTCAAGTACCAGCTGATCCAGCACCGCCTGCTTGAGCCCGCGGGCTCCGACCCCGACTTCACCCGCGGCACTCTTGAGGGCGACATCGCGGCGGGCGACGTCACCTTCTACCGCCTGCAGTGCGACTCGGACGGCAACCTTCGCAGCTACGTCGCCGAGGGCCAGATCTTGCCGGTGGCCACCCGCTCGTTTGGCGGCATCGCGATCTTCGACATCCCCGAGATGGGCCGCTTCTACCGCCACGTCTTGATCGAGAAGCGCTACCCGCACCACGGCGCCGTGGCCTTCAGCCACGCTGGCAAGACCCTCTTCGACGTCCTGCGTTACCTGGGCGTCCAAGACATCGCCTACAACCAGCCGGCGAGCCTGCCGTACCCCACCGAGAACCCCTTTGCTTAAAGGCCTGGTAGGGGCACCTGCAGCGTAAGTTTTCGCTGGGGTGTCCCGCAGCCGGCGGGCGCGCACGTTACGCTCACCGGCTGCATTCGACCGCTCACGGCATGTAGAAAAAGAACGAAAACGTTATCGCTCGACCGTCTATACTTAAGTTACGAAAACGTTTAACAAGTCTGCCTGGATCTGGCGGCGCCAAGAAAGGAGGGCCCCATGGTCACGTTGAAGATGATCGCAGAAGAAACGGGCCTTTCTGTGGCCGCCGTTTCCAAGGCCTTGAACCACATGCCGGGCATCAGCGAGAAGAACGCCAAGCTCGTGCGCGAGTGCGCCAAGCGTCTCAACTACTACCCCAACGGCGCTGCCCAGACGCTCAAGACCTCGCGCTCGTTCAACATCGGCATCGTGTACCAAAACCAGATGGACCACGAGTACTTCTCGCGTATGCTCACCGCCGTGCGCGCAAGCGCCGAGGCCGCCGGCTACGACCTCACCTTCCTTTCTGACAAGGGCGTGTCTGAGTACGGCTACGCCGCCCACGCCATGCGCCGCAACTGCGACGGCGTGCTGGTGTGCAACGGCAACATCGAGCAGGACGACCTCGAGCGCCTCTCGGTAAGCCCCATGCCCGTCGTCTCGATCGAGCGCGAGTTCAAGGGCCGTACCTCGGTGTGGAGCGACAACCCCGGCAGCATGGAAGAGATCGTCGACCACGTGGCTTCCCTCGGCCACAGCCGCATCGCCTTCATCCACGGCGAGCCGGGACTGGTCACCCTCGAGCGCATCGACGCCTTCAAGGCGGCCTGTGCCCGCCGCGGCATCGAGGTGCCTGGCGACTACATCCGCGAGTCTCGCTTCCACGACCCCGAGGGCGCGGGCGAGGCCGTGCGTGCCCTTCTTGCCTTGGACAACGCTCCTACCTGCGTTTTGTTCCCCGATGACATCTCTTACCTGGGCGGCATGGACGAGCTTGTGCGCATGGGCAAGACCGTGGGCAAAGACATCTCGTGCGTGGGCTACGACGGCATCGTGCTCACCGGCTACATGCGCCCCGAGCTCACCACCTACCAGCAGGACGCCGAGGCCATGGGCCAGGTGGCCGTCCAAGAGCTTTTCTCCGCAATCGAGAAGGGCAAGGCATACAAGCCTAAGAAGATCGTGGTGCCCGGCAAGCTCCTCGCCGGCGCCACCGTCGCCCGTCTCGCTTCCTAATTCCCTTTTTCTTCCTGTACCAATACAGAAACCCTTTCCCTCAGTAACGAAAACGTTTAACCAATCTTCTGGAGGAACTTGATGAACTTCACCACCGAAAGAGCCCGAGAGCAGGTCAAGCCCGCCGCCGACTTTGTGCGCGAGCTGTTTGGCGAGAAGGTCGCCGACGTCGTTTTGGACGCCACCTATCTGGACGCGGCCCGCACCCGCGCCCTGGGCTTCGTCGGCCTTCCCTACGAGGCCCCCGTCTGCCAGCACCTCATGGCCAACCGCGACGTGGCCGCCTTCGTCGACTCCGTCGAGGGCTCCGTCGTCCTCTTCCTGGCCGGCGAGGTCGTCACCGCCGAGACCCAAAACGGCCTGGTAGAGGTGCCCGGCTCTGTTGTGAGCGCCGCTAAAGAGGCCGTCACCCGCATCATCGCGGGCGCGGGCATCCTGGGCGCCGACGGCAACTTCTCGCTTGACCTCAAGGCCTACCCCGTGAGCTCCCACTACGGCGTGAACCTGCTGCTTGGCAACCGCGCGGGCTACCCGTACCCCCTGTGCACCACTCCCAAGGGCGCCGTCGACGGCCTGGGCCGCGGCTCCTTTAGGGCCACCGGCGGCGAGCAGGTCCTGGCCACCCGCTTTGTCCTGGACCCCTCGCAAAACGGCGAGCCCGAGAACCGCCAGTTCTACCTCACCGAGAACGGCGAGCAGATCTTCTACTCGGCAGACGTCGAGACCAACGTCGAGTCGGCCTCCTGCACCCACTCGCAGGGCTGGACCCGCATCAACTACGTGACCTGCGACGGCCTGGCCATCGAGCGCACCATCTTCATCCTGCCGCAGGAGCCCGGCATGCCCAGCGCCGTCGAGGCCCAGCGCGTGACCGTCAAGAACCTTGACAGCAACCCCCGCGACCTGCGCATCGTTTTCACCGGCAGCTTTGGCATCGCCGAGCCGGGCACCCTTGCCGGCGACGTCATCTACGCCAACCTGGTCCAGGAGGCCGAGGTCGTCTACGACGGCAAGGACCCCATGGCCCTTACCCTGTGGGCCAAGCCTTCGGAGGAGCGCAACAAGAAGCGCTTTGTCACCGTTCTTAAGGACGGCGAGGGCATGGACGAGTACTGCACCTCGCTTGCCGACTTCGTGGGTTCGAGCACCCTGGCGCACCCCGAGCTGGTGGGCCACCTTCCCAACGCCCTTTCCCGCAAGATGGCGCCTTTCTTCGCCGTAGCGAAAACGTTTAATCTGCAGCCCGGCGAGACCGCTACCATCGACGAGTTCGTGGGCATGTCCGGCTCCGCGGGCGACGACGTCCCCTTTGACGAGGCCCTGCCCAAGCTGGTGGACACCTACCGCGACTCCGCGGCCCTGACCCGCGCCCTGGCCGACGTCCGTCTCTTCTGGGCGCGCTACACCAACTACCTGCAGATGGAGTCGGGCGACAGCAAGTATGACGCCTACATCTCGCACAACCTGCCCTTCCAGGTCCTCTACCAGACCTACGTCTCTCGCGCCTTTGCCTGGACCCAGAAGTCCTACCGCGAGATGGGCTTCCGCGAGGTGCAGGACATCTACGCCTCTATGTACTACCTGTCTGCCATGGGCGAGAACGACCTCGTGCGCGACCTTCTCTCCAACTGGGTGCGCCAGGTCTGGGAGATGGGCTACGCCTACCACGACTTCACCTTCAAGGGCAAGGAGCCGGGCGACTGCTCCGACGACCAGCTGTGGCTCGTCCAGGCCGTCTACCGCTACGTCACCATCAGCGGCGACACCGACTTCTTGACCACCGAGTTCCCGATCGCCGGCACTGACGGCAAGACCCGCACCCTGTGGGAGACCATGAAGGCCGCCCTCACTTACTCCGGCTGCATCAGCGTGGGCAAGCACGGCCTGCCGCTTCTGGACAAGGCCGACTGGAACGATACCCTGCGCCTTGACAAGGTCGTCTACAAGGGGCCCCAGAAAGAGGAGCTCTACCGCAAGCAGCTGGCCGAGAAGGGCCAGGAGTGGGGCGTCGCCTGGGAGAACGAGATGACCGAGTCGGTCATGAACGCGTGCCTGCTCAAGATCGCGGCCGACGAGTTTGCCGAGATGGGCGAGCTTCTCGACGCCTCCTTTGGCGCCGACGTGGCCTGGGCCCGCGAGATGAGCGAGCGCGTTGCCGACTCCATGCAAAAGAACGCCTGGAAGACCGACTACTTTGCCCGCTGCCTCATCAACAACGAGCGCGAGG
>CAVKOL010000175.1:0-4030 GCA_963658035.1 Bacteroidaceae bacterium | reverse complement strand
CGATCACGGGGTCGAGCTTGCCGTCGGCGGCGAGCTTGGTGAGGTTGCGGCCGTATTTCTCGAGGTAGGAGCCGTCGTCGGAGGGCTGGTTGGAGAAGCCGCCGCCGACGCCCATGAAGACCTGGCCCTGGGTGGGGCGCTGCTTGTTGGCGGTATTCTCGGTGCTGGAAGAGGCCAGGTCGTTGACGGCGTTGCGCACGGCGTCGCCCGAGACGCCCATGGAGCGCAGGGCGTCCATGGCGCGGCCGTTGCCCTCGCTCACGATGCCCAGGAGCAGGTGCTCGGTGGCGATGTAGGTCTGGCCGTGGGTCATCATCTCGCGGTAGGCGTCTTCAAGCACGCGCTTGGCGCGCGGGGTGAAGGGGATGTGGCCGCCGGGGACGGGCTCGTTGTCGGTGCTGGTGAGGTCGCGGACGGTGTCGAGGGTCTCGTCATAGGTGACCTCGAGCTTGGCCAGGGCCTTGGCGGCCACGCCCTCGCCCTCCTTGATGAGGGCCAGAAGGAGGTGCTCGGTGCCCACGTACATCTGGCCCAGGCCGCGGGCCTCTTCTTGGGCCAGGCTCATGACCTTGCGGGCCTTGTCGGTGAACTTCTCAAACATGCTTGGTGCATACCTTTCGTTGAGCTTTTTTGCGCCGGGGGGCGAGCGGGCGCTCGCGCGGTGGCAAAAAGGCTGAATAGTCAATCTAGAGTATGTACCCCGCCAGGCGCGATGGCAAACCGGCGTCACCAGACGGCAACGCCTTGGCACGGGCGCGTCGCAGGGCGCGAGGGCGGCACGGCGGGCCAAAACCGGTCCCGGGGCGCAGCCGCCTGGTTTATCCCACAGTAAAACCGACTTTGTCGAGTAGCCGCCGTTTATACGTGCCGCTCAACTGGTCAAACGCAGCGCTCATCCAGTCGACTACTTGCTCTAGCCGAATTTACTATGGGATAAGTCGGCCCATCTGCTAGCGTCTGCCCATGGACATCACCATTTGCGACATAACCGCCCTTCATTACTGGCGAATCCCGCCCGTGGTGCTGCTTTTGACCGCTGCTCCCCAGGCCGATGAACGCCTTGCCCGCCTTCTGACCAATCAGGACCTCGAGCAGCTGTCGGCCAACTATGTCGAAACCCAGAAGAAGTTCAAGAAGAAGCACTGCGGCGGTCCCGGCGAGACCTATCGCACGCTTATGGACGTTGTCCCGCTGCTGTCACTTTGCGGTAACGAACCTTTTGACGTCCTCAGTGCCTATAAAGGTGAGATCCGAGAGTCGGGCCTCGTAAGGCCGCGCCTTTGGCGCCAAGAGCTGCCCGCTGCCTCGATTAGCGAGGCCACGGACGCCTTTGGCGTGACCTCGCCCGAGTTCACGTTGCAGCAGGTCGCGGCCCACATGAACTTCGAGCAAACCCTGCTTGTGGCCACCGAGCTTTGCGGCTGCTTCTCTGTCTTCCACACTCCCGAGCCCATGGCCGGCATCATTCAGTCTCTTTGCGACCAAAACCGCCTGCCAAGCATCGGCGGCTGGTCGCCCTGCCTTGACTCCAACGGCGCCCTGACAGACCTGTGGTCGCGCGACCCCCTGACGACCCCAACTGCGCTCCAGCACTTTGCCGCGGCAACCGAATCCCGGCGCGGCCGCGAGCGCCTGGCACGCGCGGCAAAGCTCGTCGTGGGAGGCGCCGCGTCTCCGTTCGAGGCGCAGGTCGGCGTCCTTCTGGGCCTGCCGACCCGCTGCGGCGGCGCCGGCCTTGACGGATTCGAGTACAACAAGTGTATTGGCCTCACGCCCGACGCAGCCCTCATCGCGCAAAGAAACTGCTGCTTCTGCGACTTGTATTGGGACGCGGGCGTCGACCTCGAGTGCCACAGCAAGACTTGGCATGCGACGGTCGACAGCCAGCTCTCGGATTTCACGCGCGAGGCGGCCCTTGACCTTATGGGCATCGACGTTGTCCCGGTGACGCACGACCAGATTGGCTCCAAGAGGAAGCTCGACGCGATCGCCCGCGTCGTCGCGGGCAAGCTCGGCCGCAAGCTTCGGGCCAAAAACGACGCCGAACGCAAGACCGAGGCACGGCTGAGGGACGAAGTGCTCGGTTTCGACTGGCACTAAAGGTCCCGCCCGGTTTATCCCATAGTAAAACCGACTTTATCGAGTAGCCAAGCTAAAACACCTCGTGTTTACCCAGTTGAGCAGCACGCATAAACGGCGGCTACTCAATGAAACCAGTTTTACTATGGGATAAACCAGGCGGGGTGGTGGCAAGCGGCCAAAACGGGCGGGTTTTAGCTCGCGGCGGCGATGAGTTCTTCCTCGGTGCCGTTCCAGGTTGCCTCGCGGGGATGATACTCGCTGAAGTTGCAGGGGTCGCAGTACCACCTGGCCGCGTACCACTCGGAGTGCATCGGCTTGCCGCAGCGCGGGCAGGGATGATAGGTGATGACGTGCGTCAATTCGTTTATTTGTCCATAGTCGATGCCCTTTGCGGATATCGTAGACACAGAGGTGCACCCACCGCGACCACCACTCACGGCCCCGGCGAGCTCGGCATCGCTGAGCTGGCGTTCGTTGAGCTGGGTTGCGTTTTGCTCGGTCATGGTGGGCCTCCCTTGTCGTGGGCCGCAGGGCGCTGGCGCCCCTTGCTTGCAGGCCAATCGTACTGCTTTACACGTGTTGCTCAGGTCGCGCCAGGAAGTATGGACACGATGGTTATTTAGCAGTCGCGAGACAAAGAAGCGCCCCGGCAGCCGGGTTATGGCTGCCGGGGCGCTCGCAGGTACGCGCAGGTTAAGGTGGCGAGAAGACCGTTCTAGTTGACGCCCTCGCAGGTGGGCTGGATGGCCTTCATCGCGTCGATCACGCTGGCAAAGAGCTCGTCGAGCTCCATGCCCATGAGCTCGGCGCCCTTGCGAATCACGTCGCGGTTGCAGCCGGCCGCAAAGTGCTTGTCCTTGAACTTCTTCTTAAGGCTCTTGACCTCGAAGTCCATGACCGACTTGGACGGGCGCATGAGGCACGCGGCCTGGATCAGGCCAGAGAGCTCGTCGCAAGCAAACAGCGCGCACTCCATCTTGGCCGTGGGCGCGGGCAGCTCGGGGTTGTTGTCCGAGTTGTGGGTCTGGATGGCGTGGGCCAGCTCGGGGTTGGCGCCGGCCTCGGCCAGAATCTCGGCGGCCTTGACGGTGTGGTTGACCTCGTCTTGGAACTTCTCCCAATCAAGGTCGTGGAGAAGGCCGACCTGGCCCCAGAACTCGACGTTTGCCGGGTCGAACTTCTCGGCGTAGTAGCGCATGAGGCCCTCGAGGGTCTGGCCGTGCGCGATGTGGAACGGGTCCTCGTTGTACTGCTTGAGCAGGTCGAAGGCCTGGTCGCGGGTAAGGCCGGTCTCCAGCGGCTTGGCCTCGGCGCGGCCCGCGGCGGCCTCGTTGGCGGCGCCGTTCTCGGCGTCGTCGGCCAGGGCGTCAACAGAGGCGGCGGCGCCGTCGGTGGTCTCGGGCAGCTGGCTGGCGATGTCGGCGCGGGTGATGGTCTCGGGTTTCATGGCCGGGAAGAGCAGGACATCGCGGATGGCGGGCGCGTCGCAGAAGAGCATGACCATGCGGTCGATGCCGTAGCCGATGCCGCCCGCGGGAGGCATGCCGTACTCAAGGGCGCGCACGTAGTCGTAGTCGTAGCCCATGGCCTCGTCGTCGCCAAAGCCCTTGGCCGCGACCTGCTCGGCAAAGCGGCCGGCCTGGTCGACGGGGTCGTTGAGCTCGGAGAAGGCGTTGGCGTACTCGTGGCCGCAGATGACCAGCTCAAAGCGGTCGGTGAGGCGCGGGTCGTCGTCCTTGCGCTTGGAAAGGGGGCTTACCTCCTCGGGGTAGTCGCACACAAAGGTGGGGTTGACCAGCGTGGCCTCGCCCAGCTCGTCGTAAATCTCGAAGAGGAGCTTGCCCGCGCCCCAGTTGTCCTGGGTCTCGATGCCGCGCGACTCGCACAGCTCGCGCAGGTGCTCGACGGGGGTGTCCATGTCCACGTGCTCGCCGATGACCTCGGAGGC
>CAVKOL010000174.1:0-4115 GCA_963658035.1 Bacteroidaceae bacterium | reverse complement strand
GCCACCGGCAAGGTCCTGCGCCGCTTCCAGGTGCCCTTCACCTACATGACCAACTGCCGCCTGACCGACCCCGAGTTCGAGCGCGGCGTCTGGGACTTCCTGGCCGTGTGCAACGTGGTCAAGACCTTCCGCCACACCCGCATCCTGCAGATGGCCACGCGCCCCTTCGACTTCTGGTCCACCATGTGCAACGAGGGCGAGCTGCTTGAGAAGTTCAACATCCAGCTGTCGCCCATCCCCATGACCGAGCTGGTAGAGGCCGTGCGCGACGCCCAGGCAGATCAACCTGCCATGGACGCGATGCTGGCCCACATCAACCAGAGCTTCGAGGTCTGCATCCCCGCCGAGAAGGCCCCGGACGTCGCGGGCCTGGCCATTGCCATGAAGCGCCTGGTCGAGAAGTGCGGCTGCAACGCCGGCGCCATCCAGTGCTGGAACGCCCTGCAAGACGAGCTGGGCATCATGCCGTGCGCCGCAAACGCCATCCTTAACGAGATGGGCATCCCCATCGTCTGCGAGACCGACATCCACGGCGCCATCACGGCCCTCATGGTCGAGGCCGCAGACCTGGGCCGCCACCGCGGCATGTTTGCCGACTGGACCGTTCGCCACCCCGACAACGAGAACGGCGAGCTTCTCCAGCACTGCGGCCCCTGGCCCTGCTCGGTGGCCTGCAACAAGCCCAAGCTCACCTACCCGTTGGCCTTCGACCACCCCGGCGCCCTTACCGCCGAGGCCAAGCACGGCGACCTTACCCTGGCCCGCTTTGACGGCGACAACGGCGAGTACTCGCTGCTGCTTGGCAACGCACGCGGCATCGACGGCCCGGCCGGCATGGGCACCTACCTGTGGGTCGAGGTCCAAAACCTCAAGCGCCTGGAGGCCCGCATCGTCGAGGGCCCCTACATCCACCACTGCGTGGCCATCCACGCAAACGTCGTCCCCGTGCTTTACGAAGCCTGCAAGTACCTGGGCATTGCGCCGGATCTCTACGACGACAACGAAGAAGAAGTGAAGGCCTACCTGAGAGGAGAGAACTAAATGGCAAGCATCCCCGAGCTCGAGCACCTGCGCTGGCGCCTGCGCCGCGACTGCGTGGACATCATCATGGCAGGTGGCGGCGGACACATTGGCGGCGACATGTCGGTCATCGACGCGCTGATGGTGCTGTACAAGAACCATCTCAACATCAAACCCTCAACCATCGACGACCCGGACCGCGACCGCTTTGTGCTGTCTAAGGGCCACGCGATGGAGGCCTACTACGCCGTCCTGTGCGAGGAGGGCTACCTGGACCTCGACGACGTGAAGGCCCGCTTCCAGAAGTTTGGTAGCCCCTACATTGGCCACCCCAACAACAAGCTGCCCGGCATCGAGATGAACTCCGGCTCGCTGGGCCACGGCCTGCCCGTGGCCGTGGGCATGGCCCTGGCCGCCAAGATGGACGGCCGCGCCTATCGCAGCTACGTCTTCATGGGCGACGGCGAGCTGGCAGAGGGCTCGGTTTGGGAGGGCGCGATGTCTGCGGGCAACTACGCCCTGGATAACCTGTGTGCCCTGGTCGACCGCAACCGCCTGCAGATCTCGGGCTCGACCGAGGACGTCATGAAGCAGGACAGCCAGGAAGAGCGCTGGGCCGCCTTTGGCTGGAACGTCCTTTCCATCCCCGGTAACGACCTCACCGCCCTGGACAGTGCCTTTACCCTGGCCGCCCAGACCAAAGGCAAGCCCACGGTGATCATCGCCAACACGACCAAGGGGTACGGCTCGTCTCTCATGGAGAACAAGGCCTCCTGGCACCACCACCTGCCCAACGCTGACGAGTACAAGCAGATCGTCGCCGACTTTACCGCCAAGGAAGGAGCCCTCAATGCCTAACAAGATCGCAAACCGCAAGGCCATCTGCGACGTACTTCTCGCCAAAGCGGCAACCGACAAGGACATCGTCGTGCTTTGCTCCGACTCGCGCGGGTCGGCCTCGCTCACGCCCTTCTTCGAGCAGTTTCCCAACCAGGCCATCGAGGTGGGCATCGCCGAGCAGGACCTGGTCTCCATCGCGGCGGGCCTGGCGTCCTGCGGCAAGAAGGCCTTCGCGGCCAGCCCCGCGTCGTTTGTCTCCACGCGCTCGTACGAGCAGGCCAAGGTCGACTGCGCCTACTCCAACACCAACGTCACGTTGATCGGCATCTCGGGCGGCGTGTCGTACGGCGCCCTGGGCATGAGTCACCACTCGGCCCAGGACATCGCGGCCATGGCGGCTATCCCCAACATGCGCGTCTACCTGCCCAGCGATCGCTTCCAGACGGCCAAGTTGATCGAGGCCTTGCTTGAAGACGAGAAGCCCGCCTACGTGCGCGTGGGCCGCAATCCCGTGGAAGACGTCTATGCCCAGGACAACTGCCCGTTTGAGATGGACAAGGCCACCGTGCTTTGCCGCGGCACCGATGTGGCGCTGATCGCGTGCGGCGAGATGGTCAAGCCCGCCTACGACGCCGCCGCGCTGCTTGAGCAGCAGGGCGTCTCGACCACCGTGGTTGACATGTACTGCGTGAAGCCGCTGGACAAGCTGGCCGTTGTCAACGCCGCAAAGGGTGCCCGCGCGGTCCTGACGGTGGAGGAGCACTCGCCCTTTGGCGGCCTGGGCTCCATGGTGGCCCAGGTAGTTGGCGAGACGTGCCCGCGTCCCGTCAAGTGCCTCTCGCTTCCCGACGCGCCCGTGATCACTGGCACTTCGCGCGAGGTCTTTGCCCACTACGGCCTGGACGCCCGCGGCATCGCCGCGTCTGCCCGCGAGTTCCTAGAGAAGGCGGGGGCCTAGCCATGGCCGCATTGGGCGAGAAGCGCGCCCTTGTCCTGGCCATCGACCAGTCCACGCAGGGCACCAAGGCGCTGCTGTTTGACGCGGCGGGCGACCTTGTGGCCAAGACGTCTCGCCCGCACGAGCAGTACGTGGACGAGCGCGGCTGGGTCGAGCACGACGCCGAGGAGATCATGACCAACGTGCTGGCCTGCGCGCGCGACGTGTGCAAGAAGGCCGGCGTGGCGGCGGGCGAGGTGCGCGCGGTTGGCATTTCCAACCAGCGCGAGACGTGCCTGGCTTGGGACCGCGAGCGTCGCGAGCCGCTGGCCCGCGCGATTGTGTGGCAATGCGGCCGAGCTCAGGGGGTGTGCGATGCGGTTCGCGCCGCCGCCCCGGACGCCGAGGACACGGTGCGCGAGGTATCGGGCATGGCCTTGTCGCCGTACTTCTCGGCCGCCAAGATGGCGTGGCTGCTGCAAAACGTGCCCGCGGTGCGCGAGGCCCGCGACGCCGGGACGCTGTGCTTGGGGACCATCGACTCGTGGCTGGTGTTCAAGCTGTCGGAGGAGCGCCTGTTCTTGACCGAGCCGTCAAACGCCTGCCGCACGCAGCTGCTGGATATTCGCACGGGCAAGTGGAGCTCAAGGTTGTGCGAGCTGTTTGGCGTGCCGCGCGAGGCCCTGCCCACGGTGGTGTGCTCGGACGGCGTGTTTGGCCATACCACGATGGGCGGCCTGTTTGAGCGGGCGGTGCCCATCTGCGGCGTGCTGGGCGACTCGCAGGCCGCGCTGGCCGCGCAGAACTGCCTGGAGGCGGGCGACGTCAAGGCCACGTACGGCACGGGTTCCTCGGTCATGATGCAGACGGGCTCGCAGCTTATGGAGTCAAAGAACGGCCTGGTGTCGAGCATTGCCTGGGACTTTGGCGGCGAGCGCTCGTACGTGCTGGAGGGCAACCTCAACTACACGGGCGCGGTTATTAGCTGGCTGCGCGACCAGATGGGGTTGATCGGCGATCCCGGCGAGGTAGAGGCCCTGATCGCGCAGGCCAACCCCGATGACGCGGCGTACTTTGTGCCGGCCTTTACCGGCCTGGGGGCGCCGTGGTGGGACGCGAAGGCGACCGGTCTTCTCACCGGCGTGACCCGCACGACGGGCCGCGCCGAGATGGTCAAGGCCTGCGCCGAGTGCATCCCGTACCAGGTGGCGGACGTGTTGGACGCCCTTCGGGCCGATAGCGGCCTTGCGGTGGGGGAGCTTAAGGCCGACGGCGGCGTGACCGCCAACGGCTACCTCATGCAGTTCCAGGCCGACGT
>CAVKOL010000173.1:0-4283 GCA_963658035.1 Bacteroidaceae bacterium | reverse complement strand
GGGGTGTGGGCAGGTTGCTTAACCGCCGTTACAGGCGCTGCGGCAGCCGGTGCTGCCACGGCCTTCGTGCCCTGTGCACCCGCGGGCTTCCCGGCTCCCGCGGGCGGCACCGGGCGGCCCGCGCCGTCCTTCTCGCCGCGTTTGCCCATAAGGCCCCTTAGGAACCTTGACCAGGGCGCGCGCGGGGCGCCGTTGTCTTTGTTGCGGGAATCGGTTGCCATGGAAGTTCCTTGCGTTTGATTTTGGAGCATGATTCTACCTTAGCTCACGCGGCGCGGCGAAAGGTTATCCGCAGGCGAGCCAAAAATTTCGTTCGAACAACTGTTTGTTTTTTCGCCAATGGGGTACACTCGTGTCACGCTCACGTTTCCTGGGGGAGAAGACCATGGCGCACAAGACCGAGCAACACCCAACAGATACCCGCTTTGGCGCGCAGTTGCAGCGCTTTGGGGTAGAGCACGGCGATGTTCCCCTCAAGGTCGTCTCGCCCTTCGAGCCCGCGGGCGACCAGCCGCAGGCCATCGCCAAGCTGGCAAAAGGGGTAGAGGACGGCCTGCGCTACCAGACGCTCATGGGCGTCACCGGCTCGGGCAAGACCTTCACCATGGCCAAGACCATCGAGGCCTTGAACCGCCCCACGTTGATCTTGGAGCCCAACAAGACCTTGGCCGCGCAGGTAGCGTCCGAGATGAAAGAGATCTTTCCCAACAACGCGGTGGTCTACTTCGTCTCGTACTACGACTACTACCAGCCCGAGGCCTACGTCCCGCAGACAGACACCTATATCGAGAAGGACTCCTCGGTAAACGAGGAGGTAGAGAAGCTGCGCCACCAGGCAACGTCGAGCCTTCTCTCGCGGCGCGACGTCATTGTGGTGGCCTCGGTCTCGTGCATCTACGGCATCGGCAGCCCGCAGGACTACGCGGGCCTGGCCCCCAACGTGAGCAAGGACGAGCCGCTTGAGCGCGACGACCTTATCCGCGCCTTGATCGACATTCAGTACGACCGCAACGACTACGACCTGGGCCGCGGCACCTTTCGCGTGCGCGGCGACACCGTGGACGTCTACCCGCCCTATGCCGAGAACCCCCTGCGCATCGGCTTTTTTGGCGACGAGGTCGAGACCATAGCCGAGTTCGACAACCTCACGGGCGAGGTGCTGCGCGAGTTCGACGCCATCCCCATCTGGCCGGCGTCTCACTACGTGACCGAGCGGCCCAAGATCACCCGCGCCCTGCAGACCATAAACGAGGAGCTTGAGGCCCGCGTGGCCGAGCTCAAGAGCCACGACATGCTGCTTGAGGCGCAGCGCCTGGCGCAGCGCACGAGCTACGACCTCGAGATGCTGGAGACCATGGGCTTTTGTACCGGCATCGAGAACTACTCGCGCCACCTGGACGGGCGCGAGGCCGGCGAGCCGCCCTATACCTTGATTGACTATTTTCCCAAAGACATGCTGTGCATCATCGACGAGTCCCACGTCACGGTGCCGCAGATCCGCGGCATGCACGAGGGCGACCGCTCGCGCAAGATCACCCTGGTAGAGCACGGTTTTCGCTTGCCGTCGGCGCTGGACAACCGTCCGCTTCGCTTCGATGAGTTCGAGGCGCGCGTGCCGCAGTTCATCTACGTCTCGGCAACCCCGGGCGACTACGAAGAGACGGTGAGCCAGCAGCAGGTCGAGCAGATCATCCGCCCCACGGGTCTTCTCGACCCTATGGTGGACGTGCGCCCGGTGCGCGGCCAGATTGACGACCTTCTGGGCGAGATCAAAGACCGGGTGGCGAGAAAAGAGCGCGTGCTGGTCACGACCTTGACCAAGCGCATGGCAGAAGACCTCACCGACCACCTCTTGGACGAGGGCATCCGCGTCAACTACATGCACTCCGACACGGCGACGCTTGACCGCGTGGAGATCATCCGCGACCTGCGCCAGGGAAAGATCGACGTGCTGGTTGGCATCAACCTTTTGCGCGAGGGCCTGGACATCCCCGAGGTCTCGCTGGTGGCCATCCTGGACGCCGACAAAGAGGGCTTCTTGCGAAACCGCAGGTCGTTGATACAGACGATGGGTCGCGCGGCGAGAAACGCCGAAGGCAAGGTCGTCATGTACGCCGATACCGTGACCGACTCGATGCAGCAGGCGATCGACGAGACCCTGCGCCGCCGCCAGCTGCAGGAGGCCTACAACGCAGAGCACGGCATCGTGCCGCGCACGGTGAAGAAGTCCATCACCGACATCGCGAGCTTCATCAGCGAGGCCGACGCCAACGTTGGCAAGAGGAAGCGCAAGGACGGCGCGTTCTACACCGCCTCGGGCGAGGGTGCAGACGAGCAGGGCGCCCCAGAAGAGCGGCACGTCTTTGAGCTGGGCGACCTGTCGCGCACCGAGCTTGAGGAAGTGGCGGCGGGCCTCGAGGAAGAGATGATCCGCGCGTCCGAGGACATGGACTTCGAGCGCGCCGCCGCGGCCCGTGACCGCCTGGTCGAGGTGAAGGCGCACCTTGAGGGCGTCTCGGAAGACGACGTCATGGCGCGCCTAAAGGCGGGGGCGCGCAAGGGGAGCGCGCACGCCACCAGGAAGAAGTACCGGCCGCGCAAGAAATAGCAGGCAGGCGGTGTCGTTTGCCGCCCAGGAGGGGAGAGGTACCGTATGTCCAAAGAGATGCCGCCGCGCAAAGAGAACGTCTTTGGCTATCTCATGCATGAGTTCGAGAGCTTTGCCGAGCGTCCCTTGGGCGACTGCGACAGCCTGGTGTTGGCCTGCCTTTCGTACTATCGCCTGCCCGCCGAGGCCACTGCCGCTCGCACGGGAAAGGGCATGCTGCTTGCCGACATCTTTCGCGCCGATTGGTTTGACCAGATGTGCGAGGGGCTGTGGGACCCGGCGGGCTTGATCGAGCTTCTCGCCTGTGCCGTGGCTTCGCCCCGTCTTCGCGGCACGCGCCTGTGCAACTACGTGTGCGAGACCGACGAAGAGCAGCAAAAGCAGTTCAGCGCCTGTACGTTGAAGCTCCCCAACGGCGAGTGCTACGTCTCCTTTCGCGGGACCGACAACTCGCTGGTGGGATGGAAAGAGGACTTCAACATGGCCTTCGAGACCAACGTCCCCTCGCAGGTGAGGGCCGTCGAGTACCTTGAGGCCCAGGCCAAGTCGACGCGCGCCCCGCTCTACGTGGGCGGCCACTCCAAGGGCGGTAACCTCGCCGTCTACGCCGCGGCGCATTGCCGGCCGTTCACCTTCAAGCGCGTGAAGAGGGTCTTCTCGCATGACGGCCCCGGCTTCACGGCAGAGGCCCTGGCCTCGGCCGATTACGCGCGCGTGGGCGACAAGCTGAGAAAAACGGTGCCCGAGTCGTCGCTTATCGGCATGATGTTCGAGCAGCAGGAGGACTACACCGTGGTACGTTCCACGCAGATGGGCCCCATGCAGCACGACCCCTTCTCGTGGGTGGTCGAGGGCACCTCGCTTGTCGAGGCGGACGACATGTCGCGCAGCGCCGTCTACGTGGACCAGAGCCTCAACCAGTGGGTCGCCGCCATGTCGCACGAGGAGCGCGAGGGCTTTGTCAACGCGCTCTTCTCGGTGCTGTACGCGGGCGGGCAGGACAGCCTGGCCGGCCTCAAGAACAACCTGTCCGAGACCGTGCCCGCCATGTTGTCGCAGCTCACCGATTTGGACGGCGAGCAAAGAAGCTATCTCATCCAGGCGGTCGTGGGCTTGGCCAAGGCCTTTGTGCCAACGTTCGAGCTGCCTCAGTTCGCCGCCGCCCCGTCACAGCAAGAGCAGGAGGCGGCGCTTTTGGGCGACGGCTCCGTCACCGAGTCAATGGACGTGTGGGTCGAGAAGCTCCGCGAGGTCGCGGCGCAGCTCAACGCAGATAATCGACAAGTTTAGCCGCGGCAAGGATGCCGTCGGTGGCGGCGCTCATGATGCCGCCGGCGTATCCCGCGCCCTCGCCCACGGGCCACAGGCCGGCCACGCCCGTCGACTGGCCGTCCTGCCCGCGCACCACGCGCACGGGCGAGCTCGAGCGCGTCTCGACGCCGGTCAAGACGGCGTCCGGCGCATCGAAGCCGCGAAGCTTCCTGGCCATGCGGGGGATCGCCGCGCGCAGGGTCTGGGTGATGTAGTCGGGAAGGCAACCGTCGATCTGGGTGTAGGTGACGCCGCGCGGGTAGGTGGGCTGGACCTTTCCGCAGTCAGACGAGGGCGCGCTCTGCAAGAAGTCGCCCACCAGCTGTGCGGGGGCCACAAAGGCACCGCCGCCCTCGGCGTAGGC
>CAVKOL010000172.1:0-4297 GCA_963658035.1 Bacteroidaceae bacterium | reverse complement strand
ATTCCCCGGTGGCGCAGTGGTAGCGCAGCTGACTGTTAATCAGCGTGTCGCAGGTTCGAATCCTGCCCGGGGAGCCAGCAACTTCAAAGACCGGAAGCCAAGCCTTCCGGTCTTTTCTTTTATGTCCGTTGCCCACAGATTTCCATTAGTCCCCAGGCCCTGTGATAGCATCGAACACGTTCAATCGCCAACCTTCGTTTACTCACAGGGAGCAAACTTGAGCAAGGATTCTTCCAAGGCCCTGAGCAGGGCGCACATCAACGGCGCCTCCTCCAAGGACCTGTTCATTTTGCAACAGCTCGTCACCAAGGACTTCAAGCTGCGCTACCGCCGCTCGGTTCTTGGCGTGCTCTGGAGCGTCCTCAACCCGCTTCTCATGATGCTCATCATGAGCTTCGTCTTCTCGTACTTCATGCGCGGCTCGACTGTGGAGAACTACCCGCTCTACCTCATCGTGGGCAACATCACCTTCTCGCTCATGAGCGAGTCGACCTCCAGCGGCCTTCGCGGCATCATCGACGCGGCGCCGCTGCTTAAGAAGGTCAAGGTCGACCGCTGGCTCTTCCCGGTGCAGAAGGTCTTCTCCGCCACGGTAAACTTCCTCTTCTCGCTAATCGCCGTGGCCATCGTCATGCTCTTCTCGCACGTCATCCCCGACGTCCACATCCTGTGGATGTTCGTTGCGGTCTTCTTGGTCATGGTCTTTAGCATGGGCGTCTCGATGCTCATCAGCGCGCTTGCCGTCTTCTTCCGCGACATGATTCACCTGTGGAGCGTCCTTCTCACCGCCTGGACTTACCTCACCCCGATCTTCTGGGACATCTCGCTTCTCACCAACTCCAACGCGCCTCGCATCGTCATCTGGGTGGTCAAGGCCAACCCCATGTACAACTACCTGGAGATCATGCGCAGCGCCATCGTCTACCAGAACTCGCCGTCGCTCACCGTCCTTGCCATCGGAGCCGCCTGGGCCCTTCTCGCCATGGTCATCGGCTTCATCGTCTTCCGCAAGACCGAGCACAAGTTCATCCTCTACATCTAGGCCGGGGGCCCTCACATGACTTCCCAAAACACGCAGCATGACGACGTCGTCATCGAGGTCAAGAACGTCTCGATGATCTTCAACATGGCCTCCGAGCAGCTCAACAACCTCAAGGAGTACTTCATCAAGATCATGAGGCACGAGCTCTTCTTCCAAGAGTTCCGCGCCCTCAACAACATCTCGTTTGACGTGCACCGCGGCGAGGTCGTGGGCCTGGTGGGCACCAACGGCTCGGGCAAGTCCACGATGCTCAAGTGCATCGCGGGCGTCCTTGAGCCCAGCGAGGGCTCCATCCAGGTCAAGGGCAACATCGCGCCTTTGATCGAGCTGGGCGCGGGCTTCGACATCGAGCTCACGGCACGCGAGAACATCTACCTCAACGGCGCGCTTCTGGGCTACTCCCGTGCATTCATCGACGAGCACCTGCAAGACATCATCGACTTCGCCGAGCTCAACGACTTCATGGACATGCCGCTTAAGAACTACTCCAGCGGTATGGTGGCCCGCATCGCCTTTGCCATCGCGACCGTGACCGAGCCCGATGTCCTCATCGTCGACGAGACCCTCTCGGTGGGCGATGTCTTCTTCCAGGAGAAATGCGAGAAGCGCATCCAGTCGTTTATCCAAAGCGGCAAGGTAACGGTGCTTTTCGTCTCGCACTCCATGGAGCAGGTCGAGCGCATCTGCGACCGCGCCGTGTGGATTGAGAAGGGCCAGCAGCGCATGGACGGCCCCGTTAAGGAGGTCTGCGAGGCCTACCGCGCGCAGTTCAACTAGGCGAGAAGACCGCCGCTCGCGGATCGCCCCGATTTTCCCTTGTGTCTGTTGTCGTGCTGACGTAAAGTAAGCAAGAACCTTTAAGCGCGGTACGAGAGACCAGTAAGGTGAATGGGCTTGTGCGGCCCGCCACAACATAGCTACTCACTGGATGTCCTGTACCAAACTTACTGGTCAGGGCATCTTTTTTCTCGACGAAGGGAGTTCCATGGAGGCCACTTTGAAGGCCCAGATCATGGACGAGCAGGCAATGGCGCGAGCCCTTACCCGTATCGCCCACGAGGTCTTGGAGAGAAACGAGGGGGCGTCCGGCATCGGCATCGTGGGCATCGAGACCCGCGGCGCAGTCATTGCCCCGTTGCTTGCCAAGGAGATCGAGAAGATCGAGGGCGTCCTGCCGCCGGTGGGCACGCTCGACATCAGCTTCTACCGCGACGACGTGAGCCGCTCCATCGCGCCCGTGCTTCACGCCACCAACATCCCGTTCTCGCTCGACGACCACGACATCATCTTGGTCGACGACGTCCTCTACACCGGCCGCACCGTGCGCTCAGCCTTGGACGCCCTCATCGACTACGGCCGTCCCCGCACCGTCCAGCTGGCCGTCATGGTCGACCGCGGCCACCGCGAGCTGCCCATCCGCGCAGACTACGTGGGCAAGAACGTGCCGTCGTCCCACGAGGAGGACGTGCGCGTCTCCATCACCCCGCTCGACGAGAAGAACTCCGTCGAGATCTGGACCAAGCCGGCCAAGAACACCGTTGGAGGTGCCAACTAGATGCTTTCCGTCAAACACCTTATCGACACGACGAGCCTCACCCAGGACGACATCTACCAGATCCTGGACACGGCCCGCGCCTTCGAGGACGTCAACAAGCGCGCCATCAAGAAGGTTCCCGCCCTTCGCGGTCGCACCATCGTGAACCTCTTCCTCGAGCCCTCCACGCGTACCAAGAGCTCGTTTGAGCTTGCCGAGAAGCGCCTTTCGGCCGACTCCCTTTCTATGGGCGGCTCCACCTCCTCGGTGGTCAAGGGCGAGTCCTTGGCCGACACCATCCAGACCATCGACGCCATGAACGTCGACATGTTCATCTGCCGCGCAAAGTTGGCCGGTACCCCGCAGAAGATCACCGAGAACACCGACGCCATCGTGATCAACGCCGGCGACGGCAAGCACCAGCACCCCACGCAGGCGATGCTCGACCTCTACACCATCCGCAAGAACTTCGGCCACCTGGACGGCCTCAAGGTCGCCATCGTGGGCGACCTGTCCCACAGCCGCGTGTGCGGCTCGCTGGTCCCCGCGCTCAAGACCGTGGGCGCCGACGTCACCTTGGTGGGCCCGCCCACCTTCCAGGTCGACGACCCCGACTACTACGGCGTGCCCCAGACCGCCGACTTCGACTCGGTGATCCCCGAGGTCGACGTCGTCTACATGCTGCGCGTCCAGCTGGAGCGCATGGAGGGCGCCTCGATCCCGTCTCGCCGCGAGTACAACCGCCTGTGGGGCCTTGACATGGCCCGCGTCAACAAGATGCGCCCCGAGGCCATCATCTGCCACCCCGGCCCCATGAACCGCGGCATGGAGATCAACGCCGACGTCGCCGACTGCGCGCGTTCCCGCATTCTTGACCAGGTCAACGCCGGTGTCTTGACCCGTATGGCCGAGATGTACCTGCTTTTGGGAGGAGAAAACAATGGCATTTCTGCTTAAGGGCGCCCACGTCGTCGACCCCCAGGTCAACCTCGACGGCGTCATGGACGTTGTTATCGACGGCGAGAAGATCTGTGCCGTTGGCGCCGACCTCACCGCCCCCGAGGGCGCCGAGGTCATCGACTGCGCCGGCAAGTACCTGATCCCGGGCCTGGTGGACATGCACGTCCACTTTAGGGACCCCGGCTTCGAGTACAAGGAGACCATCGAGACCGGCAGCCGCGCCGCGACCCACGGCGGCTTCACCGACGTGGCCACCATGCCCAACACCGACCCCATCACCGATACCGGTGCCGAAGTCCGCTACCAGATCGACCGCGCCCGCAAGGCCGGCCTTTGCCACGTGCGCCCCATCGGTGCCTTGACCCGCGGCGAGAAGGGCGAGAGCCTGGCCGAGATCGGCGACATGGTCTACGACGGCGCCTGCGCCTTCTCCGATGACGGCCACGGCGTCCAGAGCGCCGGCATGATGCGCACCTGCATGGAGTACGTCGCGCAGTTCGACCGCGTGGCGCTTGCCCACTGCGAGGTCGAGTCCCTCTCGGGCCACGGCGTTGTCAACGAGGGCCGCGCATCCACGCGCCTAGGCATGTTCGGCTGGCCGGCTTTGGCCGAGGAGCTTGAGATCTACCGCGACATCGAGCTCGTTCGTCTCACCAACTGCCCGCTGCACATCTGCCACATCTCGACCCGCAAGGGCCTTGACCTGGTGCGCGCCGCCAAGGCCGACGGCCTGCCCGTCACCTGCGAGGTCACCCCGCACC
>CAVKOL010000171.1:0-4316 GCA_963658035.1 Bacteroidaceae bacterium | reverse complement strand
GTATCGGTCGAGCCCTTCACGCCGTAGGGAGTGGCATCGATGCTGTTGACCGAAATACCCACGCGCGACGCCGGGTCAAGGGAGTCACCCTCGTTGACCGTGATGCACCCATCATTGAGATAGACGTTGGCCGCGCCGACGTTGTTGGTGTTGCCGGCGATGTTCACCGTGCCCGAAACGTTGAAGGTGCCGGTGTTAAACACGCCGCCGCCGTCATAGATGTAGCTCGAGTTCGTCTTGTTGCCCGTGATCGAGCCGCCAGACATGTTGAAGGTGGCACCGGCCTCGTTGCTCACGCCGCTGCCATACATGCCGGTGTTGCCCGTGATGGTGCCGCCGGACATGTTGAAGGTGTCGAGGTTGCAAACAATGCCCAAATGGCTGTTGACCATAGTGTTGTTGGCAATGCTGCCGCCGTGCATGTTGAATTCGCCGGTGTTGTACACGGCGACTCCACCGTCATCGGCCTTGTTGCCCGTAATCGAGCCGTTCCAAAGGGTAAGCGTGCCCTTGTTCTCGATGCCCCGGCCCGTCTCGCCGCTCTTGTGGGTGATCTTGCCAACCGCGTCGCCGCTGTAGCAGTCGGTGATGGTCAGGCTCTTGCCCGAGGCTACCGCAATGACGTCTTTGCCGTCGGCACCGATAACCGTGTGGCCGCTCAGGCACAGGTTGACGTTGTAGTTGCAGGTCCAGGTGTCGCCCAGAGCAACGTCGGAGGTCAGGACGTAGTTGCCGTCTGCAGTAATGTCATCCAGACTCGAGATGCCCGTCCAGTCAAGCACGTTGCCGTGAGAAGAATCCTCGCAGCCGACCTCGCCGCAAATCTTGTGGCTGGTGTGCGTCTTGGTATAGAGCTTCAGGACGTTTTCCTCGGTATCCCCCACCACAACATAGGAAGCGTTGTCACTAAAGAACCCGCTGGCAGAACTCGTGCCCGTCACAACCGTGGGAGAAGAATCCTGGTTAGCGGCCGTAATGCCAACCTTAGATGTAGCAGAGACGGGCTTGCCTTCTTCGACCGTGATGCTTACGCCAGATCCGAGACGAACATTATTGGTCGCGCCGGCCGCCGTATTGCCGCTAATCGTCACATCGCCCGAGAGGTTAAACGTACCGTCCCAATAAGCCACGCCACCTGCCTCGGAAGTGGCGGTATTACCCGTAATACTGCCGCCGGACATGGTGAAAGCACCGATGCTGTATGTATAGACGCCGCCACCTGCATAAGTGGCCGTATTGTTCGCGATACTGCCGCCAGTCATAATCAAGGTGCCAAGGTTGAACACGCCGCCACCACAACCGTTTTTCAAGGCCCTGTTCTGCGAAATATCGCCGCCAATCAGGTTAAACGTACCATGATTGTTGTATACACCGCCGCCTTGAATACCGGCGCTGTTCCCGGCAATGCTGCCACCATACATATTGAAGGTGGCCCAGGCATTGCGTACACCGCCGCCTTCGGTATTTGCCGCGTTGCCGGTGATTGCGCCGTTCCACAGGGTAAAGGTGCCGCCGTTGTCAACACCGCTGCCCGACTCGCCGCTCTTGTGAGTGACCTTACCTGCCGTCTCCTGGCAATCAGTGATAAGTAGGTCGCCGCCTTCGCTGATCGAGATAACGTTCTGCCCGCTAGCCCCCGTGATGGTCTTCCCGTTAAGACAGAGGTTGATCTTGGTACTCACGCTCCACGCCGCAGAGAGCGTCACGTCATTGACCAGGTAGTAATAGCCCGCCGCAGAAGGAAGACTATCGGTGCTCTCCCACGCGGTCCAGGTAACGTCGCTGTGCCCCTCGTCGGCACAGCCGCTCTTGCCGCAAACCGCGTGCTTGTGCTCGGCCACCAGCTTCAAGCCGCCGTTGCCGTTGCTCGCCAGGCTGTAGCCCGCATCGTCGCTCGCAAACCTGGCCGTACTCGTCGTCCCGCTCACCACAGTGGGGTTCAAGCTCGCGTTCGCGGCCGTAATGCCAATGCTCGCCGAGTCAGAAAGCGACTTGCCCTCCTCAACCGTGACGGTCTTGCCGCTAGGAAGGTAGACGTTATTCTCCGCGCCGTTCAAAAGGTTGCCGCTGATAACCGCGCTGCCAGAAACGTTGAGCGTCTGGCTGTTGTACACGCCGCCGCCCTGGCTCTTGGCCGTGTTGCCGGTGACGGAGCCACCGGTCATATTGAACGTGCCGTCGTTGCGCACGCCGCCGCCGTACCAGCCGGTGTTACCCGTGATGGAACCGCCGTACATGTTAAAGACGCTGCCGCTGCCGTCGTTGCGAACGCCGGCTCCGTACATGTACGTGTTGCCGCAAATCTTGCCGTTCCACAAGGTGACGGTGCCAAAGTAATTCTCGATACCGCGGCCGCTCGCGCCCTCTTCGTGCATGATCTTGCCCGCGTCGTCGCCGCTGTGGCAATCGGTGATGGTCAAGTTCGCCTTGGCAGTGAGCTCGATGGTGTCTTTGCCGTCGGCGCCGATGATGTTGTGGCCATTGAGGCACAGGTTGACGCCGTCGTACTCGCACACCCAGGTGTCAGAAAGCTCGACGTTGAGCGTCAAGTAATAGTTGCCGGGCCCCTCAATCTCGCCCAGGCTGGAAATCGGCATCCAGGTAATGGCTTCGCCGTGGTCGTCGGCGCAGTCCTGCTCGCCGCAGATATAGTGGGTGTGCCTCGTGAGCCTTAGATGTCCGTCGGCATCGACAGTCAGCATGCGGGTGCTGTCGTCGCAGAAGAAACCGTCGGTTGTGTTTGCATCGGTCACGACAACGGGATTCACAAAAGTGTCGCTGACCGCAAGCCCAACGCTCGCGCTTGCGCCCATCTTACCAACAAGCACAATAGGCTGGTTAAGGGTGAGGTACAGGTTGCTTGGATTGTTGTCATTGTCGGCGTTGCCCGTGATTTGGACGTCGCCGGACATCTTAATGGCTCCCGCGTCGTATACGCCGGCGCCATGGGAACCCTGTTGAGTCAACTTGTTGCCCGTAATGCTGCCGCCGCGCATGTTGAATGTGCCCAAGTTGTACACGCCCGCGCCCGTGAGAGAGGCGGTGTTGTTCGCAATCGTGCCGCCGTACATGGTAAAGGTGCAGTTTTCGTTGTTAAGAACACCGGCACCGTTACCAGTACCGTAACTGTTATCGCTAATAGAACCGTTCCACAGGGTGAAGTCGCCGTAATTCACGACGCCGCCGCCGTCTATGCCCTCGACGTGGGTGATCTTGCCCACTTCCTCCTGGCAATCGGTAATGGCAAGGGTGCCGTACACTACAATCGTCCACTCACCCGGATCCGTAGACCCGGTGATGGTCTTGCCGTTAAGGCAAAGATTGATGCTAACCCCACGATCAACAGTCCAAGAGCCCTCGGAAAGATAAACGTCAACTGCCAAGAAATAGTTACCGGACTCTGTGGGGAGGCTGTCGTTGCTATCCCACATCTTCCAGGCAACGGACTCGTGGCCCTCGTCGCACGCGGACTTGCCGCACACGGCGTGGTTGTGCGCAGATGCGATCTTGAGGTTGCCGTTGCCGTCGGGTTCCAAGATGTAGTTAGTGTCGTCGCTGGTAAAGACCGTGGTGTCTGCAGAGCCGTACACGGCGGTGGGGCCAGACGCAACGTCTGCAGAGCCCACGCCCACCTTCGCGTTGGTGCCCATGCCGGCCTCGTCGACGCTGATGCTGGTGTTGGTACGCAGGTAGACGTTGTCTGCCGAGTCGTCGCCGTCCTTGCCGGTGTTACCCGTGACGGTCGCGTCGCCGGACATGTGGAAAGAACCGGCGACGTACACGCCGCCGCCAAAGCCGCTGCTTGTCTCGCCCTGTTTGATCTTGTTGCCGGTGATGGGGCCGCCATACATGTTGAACTGGCCGGAGGTACGCACGCCAGCGCCGTAGCCAGACGTGTTGCCACAGATCTTGCCGTTCCACAGGGTAAAGGTGCCGCGGTTGGCGCTTACGCCGCGACCGGTCGAGCCGCTGGCGTGGGTGATCTTGCCCACGGCATCGCCCGTGTGGCAATCGGTGATGACAAGGACCCCGCTGTATTGCGTGATGACGTCCTTGCCGTCCGCGCCGGTAATGGTGTGGCCATTAAGGCAGAGGCTGACGCTGTAGTTGACCTTCCATGCGGCAGAAAGCGTCACGTTGCTAGTGAGGTAATAGGAGCCGGGGGTGTCGGGCAGGCTATCGGTCTTGTCCCAGGCCGTCCACTCGACGTCGACGTGCGTGGGGTCGGTGCAGTCGGCCTTGCCACAGGCGTGGTGGGTGTGGGTAGTCTCGTCGGAGGGGGTATCGCCCGTCTCGGACACGGCGTTGATCGCGGC
>CAVKOL010000170.1:0-4337 GCA_963658035.1 Bacteroidaceae bacterium | reverse complement strand
TGCCGCTGTAGACCACGACGTCGGCGCCCAGGTCAAGGGGCCGCTGGAAGTACATAGTAAGGAAGGTGTTGTCCACGGCGAGAAGGGCGCCCGCGTCGTGCACCGCCGCGGCCACCGCTGCGATGTCGGCGACCTTCATCATGGGGTTCGTGGGGGTCTCGAGGAAGACCAGGCGCGTGTTGGGGCGCAGGGCGTCGCGCAGCGCGGCCTGATCCGTGAGGTCGGCATAGGTGAACTCCAGGCCGTACTGAGTGAAGACTTGGGAGAACAGGCGGTAGGTCCCGCCGTAAAGGTCGTCGCTCACGACCACATGGTCGCCGGATTTGACCAGCTTGAGCAGGCACGATATGGCCGCCATGCCGCTGGAGAAAGCCATCGCCTTGCGGCCGCCCTCAAGCGCGGCAATGGTGTTCTCGAGCTCCAGGCGCGTGGGGTTACCGCAGCGCGAGTAGCAGTAGCCCGTGGACTGGCCAAAGCCGGGGTGGGCAAAGGTCGCCGTCTGGTAGATGGGGAAGCTGATCGAGCCCGTCTCTTTGTCGACGCCTCGGTAGCCGCGGACCGCCACCGAATCGGCGCGCAGGCCAGCGCATCTTTTCTCGTCGATGCCCATCAGGCCATCGATCTCTTCTGCCATCGCCTTAAAACTCGAGTCGTCCACAGCCGCCCTTTCATCTGTCGGATTTTCACGAGGTATAAGGCTACCCGAAACCGCGGTGCCCGCGCCCGCAATTCCTAGGTGTTCTATAGGATTAACGTCCGGTCGAGCGATTTGGGGCTCGCGAAGCGCCGCCGAAACACGAAATCGCAAAATGTGGTGTCTTGTCTAGATTTAGTGAGTAGCCAAGCGATTTTGCTTCTCGCCAACTGGGCAAACGCAGCCCAAAACCACCGGTCTACTCGCCATTTCTGTGCAAGACACCACATTTCCCAAGTTCGTGCATTCAGCCCCGCCGCGCGACCAACGCTTATGATGTTCTTGACGCTTCGAACGATTGGAGGCCCCATGTTTGGCAGCAACAACCGGCCGCAGACCGGCACGCGCACGTTCTTTGGCCCCGGCGGCAACGTGACCACCGTGTTTGGCCCGGGGTCCAACATGTTTACCGTCATAGGGCCCAACGGCCAGATCGGCACCTACTTCAAAAACGGCAACATGATCTCTGGGCCCGACGGCATCCGCACCGTGATGGGAACCGGCTCGGTAAAGACCGTGTTTGGCCCCAACGGAGAAACCCACACAATCTTCGAGAACGGCCACGGCGGGACCATACTGTAAGGGCACGACAGGTAGGGCCACCGGCCTGCCCGCGCCGCCCGGCCCCAGCGTTAACAAATCCGCCCAGTGCTGCCCTTCAAAAACCGCTCCGCACCCCCAAGTGATATGTTGTGATAAAGGCAGCTTGGGAGGGTGGTTTAGCTTGAAAACCAGTATTGCGCAGCAGACGGCCGAGGCCCAAAGAATCGCGATGCAACAAATCACGGCGGGCCTGGACCTGGCCCCAGAGACAACTTGGCGCTGGTTTGCCCTGGGCGCCCTGGCGCTTGTCGCGTTGTCCCTGCTAGTGGGCCTGGCCGTGCGCCGGCACCCCAAGAAGGGCCGCACCTACGAGGACCTCCTTCGCCTGGGAGAAGACCCCAAGCCCAGCAAGGTCGACCCCAAGCGAGCCCTCGCCTGCCAGGCAACCATCCTGGCCAGCACGTTCTTCACGCTGGTCTACCTGTGCTGGCGCACGCTCTTCTCCGTGCCGTTTGAATGGGGCTGGCTGGCGGCCACCTGCAACATCGTGCTTCTCGCCGTGGAAATCCTGGGCTTCGTCGAGTCGCTGGTGCACTTTCGCGACGTGGCGGGCATGCGCCACCACCCCCTGCCCGCCTGCGCGCCCGAGGAATACCCCGACGTCGACATCTTCATCGCTACCTACAACGAGCCGGACTACCTGCTGGCCAAGACGATCAACGGCTGCAAGCACCTGGAATACCCCGACCCGGCCAAGGTCCACGTGTGGCTGTGCGACGACAAGCGCCGCCCCCAGATGCGCGCCCTGGCCGCTCGCATGGGCATCGGCTACTTCGACCGCCCCAACAACGAGGGCGCCAAGGCCGGCAACTTAAACGCCGCCATGGCCCGCACCAGCTCGCCGTACGTCGTGACGCTGGACGCCGACATGATCGTGCAGCGCGGCTTCCTGATGCAGACCATCCCCTACTTCATTGACTCCGAGCGCCGCAATGCCGGCTTGCCTGCCGAGAAGCAGATCAAGCTGGGCCTGCTCCAAACCCCGCAGTGCTTCCACGACCCCGACGTCTTCCAGCACGGCCTTTACGCCGAGAACAGCATCCCCAACGAGCAGGACTATTTCTACCGCACCGTCGAGGTCGCCAAGACGTCCAGCAACAGCGTGATCTACGGCGGCTCCAACACCGTGCTGGCCCGCGAGGCGCTGGAGGCCGTCGGCGGCTTCTACACCGGCTCGATCACCGAGGACTTTGCGACGGGCCTGCTGATCGAGTCGGCCGGCTACGTGAGCCTGGCGCTGCCCCGCCCGCTGGCCTCGGGCAGCACGCCGCACACCTTTGCCGAGCACATCCAGCAGCGCACGCGCTGGGGCCGCGGCGTCATCGTCACGGCGCGCAAACTGGGCATCACGCGGCGCCCCGGCCTTACCGCGGCGCAGCGCATGAGCTACTGGAGCTCGGTGGTGTACTGGTATTCTCCCATCAAGAATCTAATCTATATTCTTTCTCCGCTGCTCTTTGCCGTCTTTAACATACCGGTGTTTAACTGCAGCTGGTTGGACCTCATTGTGTACTGGCTGCCCATGTTTATCGCGCAGTTTGTGTGCCTGCGCGTGGTAAGCCAGGGGCGCATCACCACCCGCTGGAGCGGCATCCACGAGACGGCCGTCATGCCGCACCTGCTGGTGCCCATCGTCAAAGAGTCGCTGGGCATCACGCTTTCGACCTTCAAGGTCACCGACAAATCCGGCCCGGCCACGCGCCGCGTCACCGACTGGCGCAGCCTGGCGCCCTTCATCGTGCTGGTGGCGCTCTCTATCGTGGGCATCGCGCGCGTGATCTGGCTGCTGACGCAGGTTGTCTCGGTGGGCCTCTTTGTCCTGCTGTTTTGGCTGGTTCGCAACCTGTACTTCTTGAGCATGAGCCTCTTCTTGGCCGACGGCCGCGACTCAAACGGCGAGAATGTCGTGGTCAAGGACGCCGAGCTGGCCCGCGTCACGCTGCTTGAGGGCATCGGCACGCTAAGCGGCCCCGAGCCGGGCACCGCCTACGAAGGCGTGACCACGCAGCTCACCGAGCACAACGTGCACGTCTACCTGGACGACGCCGAGGAGCTGCGCCTGGGCTCGCAGGTCGAGCTTTCCGTGGAGCGCGCACCGTACCACGTACAGGTCAAGGGCGTAGTGACCCAGGTCACCCTCTCGCGCCACGAGACGCAGCGCGTCCACACCATCGAGATCTTGGACTTTGGCGACGACTGGGGCGACTACCTGCAGGTCCTTTACGACCGCGTGCCCACCCTGCCGCAGCGCCTCACGCACGACCCCGGCCCCGTGCGTTACTTCTGGCGCAACCTCGCCGAGCGCCTGGGCCGCACGGCCTAGGCGGGTCGGAGGCTCCTACGGCGAGAAGGGCCGATTAGTGTACACAAATCCGAGAAACGCCACTGACAAGGCCCTAAAATCGGCGCATTTCTCGCATTCATGTACGCTAATCGACCTCCGCCCCCTCCACAGCACAACCGCTGCGCCGCACCGTGTAAAATCGGCTCACCGGAAAAACTCCGGCGTCTTGCTGGGAGGTACGCACCATGGCAAAAGAGCCCGCTGCGATGGAAGTTGATTTCAAGGAGCTCACCGAGCACATCTTGGATTCTTATCTAAACTCCGACCCCGAGGCAAATGCGGACATCTTCGGTTTGCTGGACGAGAGCATGAGCGTGATCGGTACCGGCAAGCAGGAGTTCTTTAGGAACCTGCAGGAGTTCTCCCAGGCCTTTGTGTTTGATGTTGAGCAGCGCGAAACGATCAGGTTCACGTGGTCGGACCTTACCCTAGAAGAGCAGCGGCTCGATGAGGAACACGTGCTGACCTTTGGCTCGGTGCTGATTCTGGGAACTTTCCCCGACGGCAATACCAGCATCAACATGGACAGCAGGTTCACGATGCTCTACGGGCTTGTGGATGGAACCTGGAAGGTGCTCCATATCCACCATTCCGTCCCCGACAAGGACCAGCTGCAAGGCGAAGAGTTCCCCAAGACGCTGGGGCGCCAGGTCGAGGAATCGCAGAGCATGATCGCCGCCCTCACGGCAGATTACC
>CAVKOL010000169.1:0-4432 GCA_963658035.1 Bacteroidaceae bacterium | reverse complement strand
GCGCAAGGCGCACGGGGTGTTAGCTCAGCTGGTTAGAGCGCCGGCCTGTCACGTCGGAGGTCGAGGGTTCGAGTCCCTTACATCCCGCCATTGCACTTGATGAGGCCCTCCATTGGAGGGCCTTTTTCATGCCTAAATTCCCTCCCCGGCCCGTCGCGCCCCCACACAAGGAAACCTTTTTCGCAAATCGTGTCCGCTGGGGGACCTATTGCGTCCGCCGCGCCGCCGCACCCGCCCTGTTTGGGTATCATGTGACCCGATGCAAGCGATCGCGAAAGACGTACCTCTATGCCAACCTCTGATGCGCAAAAGACCCAAGTAGCCGTCTTCGACTTCGACGGGACCTCCGTCGACGGTCAGTCCGGCGCCCTTTTTACCACCTACCTGCTGCGCCACCGCATCATGACCCTGGGCCGCGCCCTTACCCTGGGCGTTTGGGGCCTTCGCTACAAGCTCCACCTGCCGTATCGCCAAAGCGAGTCCCGCGAGTTGGTCTTCGGCGCCCTCACGCAGATGGACGCCGCCAACGTCGACAAGATCATGCGCCAGTTCCACGACGACGTCCTTCTCCCGCGCTACCGCAAGGCCGCCCTGGCCGAGGTCGCCCGTCGCCGCAAAGAGGGCGTCGTGACCCTGTTGGTCTCGGCGACCTTCGAGCCCATTGCCCAGGCCGCGGCCAAGAAGATGGGCGTCGACGCCTGCATTGCCACCAAGATGGAGAAAGACCCCCAGGGCAACTACACCGGCGAGGTCGAGGGCAACGTCTTGGCAGGTGACGAGAAGTATCGCGCCGTCGAGGCCTGGTGCAACAAGAACCTGGGCCAGGGTACCTGGGAGCTTGCCTACGCCTACGGTGACCACCACACCGACGAGGACCTTCTCGCCCACGCGCGCGAGGCCTTTGCCGTGTGCCCCGGCAACACCTTGAAGCCGGTGGCCAAGCGCAACGGCTGGCACATCCTGGACTGGGACGAGTAGCGCCCCCGTGCCCACGCCCGTGCCCATGCCGCATCAATCCCGCAACCAATCCGCGTGCCCGCAAGAGCTGCCCTTCTCGCAAGAGCAGCTCGCCGCTTTTCGCCGCACCGTCCTTGAGCAGGGCCGTGTTCTATACCGAGACTTGCCTTGGCGAGAAACCCGCGACCCCTATGCCATCTGGATATCCGAGGTCATGCTGCAGCAGACGCAGGTGACGCGCGTCGACGGCCGCTGGCAGCGTTGGCTTTCTCGCTTTCCGAGCGTGGGCGCCCTGGCCTGCGCCCCGCAGGCCGACGTCCTGGAAGAGTGGCAGGGCCTGGGTTACAATCGCCGCGCCCTCGCCGTGCAAAAGGCCGCGCAGGCCCTGGTAGGGGAGGGCGGCGCCTTTCCGCAGGACGCCCAGGCCCTCTGCAAGCTCCCCGGCATAGGCCCTGCCACCGCCGCGGGCATCCGCGCCTTTGCCTTCAACCTGCACTCGGTCTACTTGGAGACAAACGTACGCACCGTGCTTCTCCACGAGCTCTTTCCCGGCCAGGTGGGCATCACCGACAAGCAGCTGGTCCCGCTGGTCGACGCCACCTGCCCGCAAGACGCCCCTGGCCCTGCGGACCCCGCCGCTCCCGCAGACGACCCCCGTACCTGGTACTACGCCCTTCTCGACTACGGCGCCTACCTCAAGCGCACCCAGCCCAACCCGTCGCGGCGCTCGGCCACCCACACGCGCCAGTCCAAGTTCGAGGGCTCGCACCGCCAAAAGCGCGCGGCCCTCGTGCGCCTGCTGCTGGCCAGCCGCGAAGCCGGCGTCACGGCGCCGCAGGCCGCCCAGGAACTCACCGCCCAGGAAGCCGCCGCGGGCCGCGCGCCCGTCTCGCCAGAAACCGCCGCCGCCCTTCTCGCCGAGCTTGAAAAAGAGGGCTTCTGCCACAAAATCGCGTCGCCCGCAGGCGACCGCTGGGCCGTCTAGCTGCGCCGCAGTGGCCTGCCGGCCCCGCGAAACAAAGGCGTTACCAAATTAGGGGTTGGCAATCTCCCACCAAGTTGCTAGGATTCAAAACCATGAAGAAGAAGCACATCTATAACGCGCTCATTTGCATGGGGTTGTTCATGCGCAAGCCCGAGGTCGCTTAGACCCGGGCGCCTCCACTACTGCGCCGATTAAGACCTCGGGCGTTAAGCCTGCTTCTGCACACATCTCACTTCACAACTCAAAACTTAGCAATGTGACGCTCTGGCGTGCGCGCCTGCCGTCTTACCCTTTAAGGAGAAAACCATGCCTTTCCAGCTTGATCCCTCTTTTGCCCAGGACCCCTCCAAGCACTTTGACACCCTGCAGATCCACGCCGGCCTGGCCCCCGATCCCGTGACCGGCGCCGCCGCGCTTCCCATCTACGCCTCTGCCGCCTTCCAGTTTGACTCCGCCGAGGACGGCGCCGCCAAGTTTGCCCTGGCCAAGCCCGGCAACGTCTACGGCCGCCTGACCAACACCACCACCGACGCCGTGGCCGCCCGCGTCGCCGCCATCGAGGGCGCTACCGGCGCCGTCGCCGTCGCCTCGGGCCACGCGGCCGAGATCTTGGCCCTCACCAACATCGTGGGCGCCGGCGACCACATCGTGGCCTCCGACTCGCTGTACGGCGGCACCTGGAACATCTTCCTGCACACCCTGGGCGACCTTGGCGTCGAGACGACCTTTGTCGAGAACAACAACATCGACGCCTTTGTGGCCGCCACCAAAGAGAACACCAAGCTCTGGTACGTCGAGACCATCGGCAACCCGCTGGTAGACGTGGCCGACGTCCCCGCCATCGTCGAGGCCGCCAACTCCCTGCCCGAGCCCGTGCCCGTGTTTGTCGACAACACCTTTGCCACCCCCTACCTCTACCGTCCCGCCGAGGACGGCGCCGCTGTGGTCATCGAGTCTTTGACCAAGTGGATCGGCGGCCACGGCGCGACCCTGGGCGGCGCCGTTGTGGACACCGGCAAGTTCGACTGGAAGCAGACCCCCGGCAAGTTCCCCACCATCACCGAGCCCGACCCCTCCTACCACGGCGCCATCTTCGCCGACGCCGCGCCCGCCGCGCCCTTCTCCACGCGTGTCCTGGCCAACAAGCTGCGTGACTTTGGCCCCACCCTGTCTCCGTACGCGGCGCAGCTCATTGGCATCGGCATCGAGACCCTGTCGCTTCGCGTCCAGCGCCACTGCGACAACGCCCTGGCCGTGGCTAAGTTCCTCGAGAGCCACCCCAAGGTCAGCTGGGTGCGCTACTCCGGCTTGGAGAACGACCCCAGCCACGAGGTCGCGTCCCGCGTCCTTAAGAACGGCTTTGGCGGTGTCGTTGTCTTTGGCGTCAAGGGCGGCCGCGACGCCGGCTTGAAGGTTGTCGACAACGTCAAGCTCTTCACCCACCTGGCCAACGTGGGCGACGCCAAGTCCTTGATCATCCACCCCGCCTCCACCACTCACTCCCAGCTCACCGCCGAGCAGCTTGAGGCCGCGCACCTCTCCGAGGACCTCATCCGCCTGTCTGTGGGTATCGAGAACGCCGACGACATCATCGCCGACCTCGACCAGGCCCTGGCCCAGGCCTAAGGCTGCGCCTAAACGGCGGCAATGGCGAGAAGCCCACGCGACTCGGGGTAACGCAGCCGCCACCTGCGGTTTATTTGAAGCCGCACAATTCATAACCGAGAAGGACCCGCGCGCTTTCTGGACGGCGCGCGGGTCCTTTTTTGCGTTTTGCCCGCACTATATGAACCAGCGAAACAAATCAAGTGTTTTTTACTTACAGACCGCTTATCGATTTGTAAAAAAATAAGTTGAGAATAAACCGCAGGTAGTTGGCTTGTTCCAAAAACGTTCCCCGATGTGTGGGAATTCGGTGAAGGGAAGGTGCTAAAACAGAGAGTGTTCATTTTTAAACGCACGCGCAAAAGTGCGCGCACAAACCTAAGGGGCGTTGATGGAAGCACAAGATAGCACCCTTTATTTAAGCAACGACGACGTGTACCTGATGGGTACCGGCGATTGGTACCGCAGCTACGAGAAGCTGGGCGCCCACCCCGCAAAGGACGGCCGCAAGAAGGGCTACCACTTTGCCGTTTGGGCCCCTGACGTGCAGGCCGTTTACGTGATCGGCGAGTTCAACGACTGGGACGAGGGCGCAAACCCCCTCACTTGCTCGCAGCATGGCGACGTCTGGCAGGGCTTCATCCCCGGCGTCGTGGCCGGCCAGCTCTACAAGTTCCTTCTCGTCGCCAAAGACGGCTCCAAGCTCTACAAGGCAGACCCCTACGCCTTTGCGGCTGAGCTGCCCCCGGGAACGGCCTCTCGCACGGCCGACCTTTCCGGCTACACCTGGAAAGACAAGAAGTGGCTCAACGCCCGTTCTTCTCGCCCCATGCTCAAGAGCCCGCTCAACATCTTTGAGGTCCACCTGGGCAGCTGGAAGCGCCA
>CAVKOL010000168.1:0-4531 GCA_963658035.1 Bacteroidaceae bacterium | reverse complement strand
GACGGCTCGGCCGAGCTCGCGGCGGTCCAGGGCTGGGGCTCCGCGGTCACGCTGGGCACGCTCTCGGCCTGCGCGCTTATCCTCGCCGGCCTCATCGGCTACTGCCTGGCCGTGAACAAGCGCTTCGAGAACGCGGTCGCGTGCGTGGTCGTCGGCATCTCGTCGTTCATCATCATGATGCCGCAGGCCGTGACCGCCACCCTCGGCGAGTTCCTCGTGGCCAGCAACGCCAACGACAAGCTCGCCGACTCCATGAGCTACGCCGTGGCCGACCTGGGCGTCAAGCTCTCCGACGGCTATGCCCTCACCGGCGTCGAGGCCTCCGGCGTGCTGTCCACCACCAACACCGGCACCAACGGCCTGTTCGGCGCCATCATCGTCGGGCTTCTCGCCGTCACGCTCTTCATCAAGGTCTCCGGCGTCGATAAGCTCAAGGTGAACCTCGGCGAGGGCGTTCCTCCCGCGGTCGCCGAGTCCTTCAACGTCATGATCCCGATGCTGATCACCCTTTCGGTCTGCGGCCTTGTCTCGGCGGTTCTCGCCGCTGCCGGCACCGACCTCATGACGATCATCTCCACCTGCATCTCCAGCCCGCTCAAGGGCATCATGAACGCCGGCCCGTGGGCTGTCGTGCTCATCTACACCCTGGCAAACCTCCTCTTCTGCCTGGGCATCCACCAGTCCACCATCTCGGGCGTCCTTGCCGAGCCGATCCTTACCATGCTCATCGTCGACAACATGGCCACCTTCGCCGCTGGCCAGCCCATCCCCGCCGACCACTACATGAACATGCAGATCGTCAACAGCTTCGCCCTTATCGGCGGCTCCGGCTGCACCCTGGCGCTGCTTCTTGACACCTTCATCTTCTCTAAGAGCAAGACCTCCAAGACCGTCGCCAAGATGGCCATCCTGCCCAGCATCTTCAACATCAACGAGCCCGTCATCTACGGCTACCCGCTGGTCTTCAACCTCCCGCTGATGATCCCGTTCGTGCTCGTGCCCGACCTGCTCATCGCCGCGACCTACGGCCTCACCTGCGCGGGCATCATCAGCCCCTGCGTCGTCCAGGTGCCCTGGACAACCCCGGCCGTCATCTCTGCCTTCCTCACCACCGCCGGCGATTTCCGCGCCGCCATCTGGCAGGTCGTCGAGATCGCGCTGGCCATGGCCATCTACCTGCCCTTCATGAAGGTCTCCGAGCGCGTGGCCGCCAAGCAGGCCGAGCTCGCGGGCTCCGTCGAGGAGTAGGCGCGAGGCAGCGTCACCCGCACCGTCTTTAGTCGGGCCTGGTTTGTCGCACCCCCGGGCCCGACGTATCCCTTAATCTTTCTTTGTATGCACGTCCCACAGAAAGGGGCATGAAATGAAGACCATCCTGCTCGCATGCAACGCCGGCATGTCCACCAGCCTGCTCGTGCAAAAGATGCAGGCCGAGGCCAAGGCCCAGGGCCTCGACGTGACCATCCAGGCCAACCCGCTCAACAAGGCGCTTGAGAAGGTCGACGACGCCGACGTGCTTCTTCTCGGCCCGCAGATCGCCTATGCCAAGAAGGACGCCGAGGCCGCCGCAGGCGACAAGCCCGTGGCCGTCATCGCCATGGTCGACTACGGCCGCATGAACGCCAAGAAGATCTTGGCCGACGCGCTCGCGCTCATTGGGGAGTAGCCATGGCAGACGAGAACACCGCCGAGCAGCCCCTCGACATGGAGGAGGTCTGCTTCCAGATCATCGCCAACGTGGGCATGGCCAAGTCGATGTACATCGACTCGATCGCCAAGGCCAAGGAGGGCGACTTCGACGCCGCCCGCGAGATGATCAAGCAGGGATCCGAGGCCTACGTCGAGGGCCACAACGTGCACCTGCAGCTTTTGGCCAACGACGCCGGCGGCAAGTCCGTGAACTTCTCGATGCTGCTCATGCACGCCGAGGACCAGCTGATGGGCGCCGAGTCCTTCCGCATCATCGCCGAGGACTTCATCGACGTCTACGAGAAGCTTAAGCAGCTCGAGGGCTAGGCCGAGGTTTTCTGGTCCTCGTCATTTGAGGCCTTACCCGTCCGAGCCGCTGGCCCCGCCGCGCGATTCCCCCATCGCGCGGCGGGGCCTTTTGCGTGCCGGTGCGTTAGGATAGGGGCATGGACGCAAACGACCTGACATACCGCGATTACGCCGAGCTCGCGCGGCTGCCTTTGGATAAACTGGCGGCCCAGTGCGAGGTGCAGGCCTTTCATGCCGCGGGCCCGGGCGGGCAGTGCGTGAACACCACCGACTCGGCCGTGCGCACGGTGCACGTGCCCACTGGCATCACCGTGGTGAGCCGCGAGTCGCGCAGCCAGTACCGCAACCGGCAGCTTTGCCTGCAAAAGATCCGCGACGAGCTGGCCCGCCGGGGCGTCCCGCCCAAGGTGCGCCACAAGACCCGGCCCACCCGCGCCTCCAAAGAGCGCCGGCTTGCCGCCAAGCACTATCGCTCGCAGGTTAAGGACCTTCGCCGCCGCCCGGTCGACGAGTGACGGGCTGGTTGGAGCGCTTCATAAATCAAAAACGCGACAAGTCTGCCAACGAAACTGATTAGTCCGAGTAGCCCGGCAATTGCCAAAAGAAAACCCGCAGGTCAGAGACGTGCGGGTTTTGCGGCTACTCACCTAATTTGATTTCGTTGGCAGACTTGTCGCGTTTTTGCTCGCGCGCCCCGCGCGGCCGGCTCCGCCGGGCGCCCCGCGCCCGCCTAAACCGTCTTCGCAAAGGCGAGAAGCTCGTCGACGTCGGCGGGACGCGTCGCCCACGACGTGACAAAGCGGATGACGCGCCGGCCGTCGGGAAGCTGGGCGAAGGTCTCGCAGCCCACGGCCGCGTCGAACTTCTCGGCCACCGCGGGCTCCACGACAAAGAACTGCTGGTTGGTGTTGGCGGGAAGGTACGACTCGAAGCCCAGCTCGTTCATGCCCTCGCGCAGGCGCAGCGCGCACTCGTTGGCGCCGCGGGCGAGGCGCCAGTACAGGGCCTCGCCGCCGTCGGCCGGCTGCTCGAAGGCCGCCTCGAACTGCACGCCCAAAAGGCGCCCCTTGGCCATAAGGCCGCCGCGTTCCTTCACCAGGTAGGGGAACGACCGCTTGAGCTCGGGGTCGGCGATGACCATGGCCTCGCCAAAGAGCATGCCGTTCTTGGTGCCGCCCAGGTAGAAGGCATCGGCGCGCGCGGCCAGGTGCTGCAGCGTCAGGTCGTTGCCCTCTGATGTCAGGGCGACGGCCATGCGCGCGCCGTCCACGTAGACCTTAAGCCCGCGCCCGTGCGCCCAGTCGCAAATCGCGTCGAAGCGCTCGCGCGTCCACACGCCGCCGAACTCGGTGGCGTTCGTGATGTAGATCATCTTGGGAAGCGTCATGTGGCGCCCCGTCATGGTCTGGTTGACGTACATCAGCTCGGCCGCCTCGGGCGAGAGGAAGCCGTCGGCGTCCTGCGTGGCCAACACGGTGCGCCCGCAGGCCGCGATCGCGCCCGTCTCGTGCACGTTGATGTGGGCGTCCTTGGTGCAGATGACGCCCTCCCAGTCGGCGAGCATCCCCGTCACGCCCACGATGTTGGCCGACGTCCCGCCTATGCAAAACTCCACGTCCACGTCGTCTCGCCCGCACGCGGCGCGAATGAGCTCGCGCGCCCGCTCGCAGTGCGGGTCGCCCTCGGTGTAGCCCACGCACTGCTCGTCGTTGGTGCGCGCCAGCGCCTCCATGATCTGCGGCGCCGCGCCCTCCGAGTAGTCGTTTCTAAACATGCGCATGGGTTTCTCCGTTCCTCGATTTCGCAACAGGCGAGATTGTATGACACCGCGCCCCGCTTTGTTAACAGCGCGATACACGCCGGGCCGGCCCAAAGAATCGGGACTACCCTAGGCAATTACGTATCAAAAGCGTCAATGGCGGCCGGCGAGGTGCCGGCGCGCCCGTGCAAGGAGATGTGGCACATGGAGAAGAAAGATATCGACTGGGGTAGCCTGGGCTTTGCTTACCAGCACACCGACTACAGCTATGTCTGCAACTACAAGGACGGCGAGTGGGGCGAGGGCGAGCTTACCCCCGACCACACCATCGTGATGTCCGAGTGCGCCGGCCTTCTCCACTACTGCCAGGAGGTCTTCGAGGGCCTCAAGGCCTACACCACCGAGGACGGCTCGGTCGTGTGCTTCCGTCCCGACATGAACGCCCAGCGCATGTACGACTCCGCGCAGCGTCTGTGCATGCCTCCCTTCCCCAAGGAGAAGTTCGTCGAGGCCGTCAAGCAGGTCGTCAAGGCCAACGCCGCCTGGGTGCCGCCCTTTGGCTCCGGCGCTACCCTCTACGTGCGCCCCTTCATGTTCGCCACGGGCGACGTCATTGGCGTCAAGCCCGCCGACGAGTACCAGTTCCGCATCCTCGTGACCCCCGTGGGCCCCTACTACAAGGGCGGCGTCAAGCCCGTTAAGTTGCAGGTCCCCGACTACGACCGCGCCGCTCCCCACGGCACCGGCAACATCAAGGCCGGCCTCAACTACGCC
>CAVKOL010000167.1:0-4742 GCA_963658035.1 Bacteroidaceae bacterium | reverse complement strand
GACGTGACAGGCCGGCGCTCTAACCAGCTGAGCTAACACCCCGTGCGCCTTGCGCGAGGGTTATTATTACATAGACTTTGGCCGAGAGTCTAGTGGGAATTTGAAAAAATTTTTGATTTGGGCGGATTTTTTCTTGGCGCGGTGCGTGACCTGGGGATTTGCGGTTGCGGGCGGTTTGGCGGCGAGAAAAAACGCCCGCGCCGGGAGGTCCGGGCGCGGGCGTTGCGGGGTTGGGGCTGGCGGGCGACGCGAAGGCGCGGGGCCGTGCGCCCTACTCCAGGGCGACAGAGGTGGTGTTGCCGTTGGAATCCTTGACGATGACGTTAGAGCCGTCCAGGGTGGCCGACTCGATGGAGCCCGAGCCTCCGGCCTCGTTGCCGTCCATCGTCATGACGTAGGCGGGCAGCGAGCCGTCGGCGATGACGTAGCTCACCACGTCCCAGTTGCCGTTGCGGTTCTCGGGGATGACCAGGACGCTGTTGTAAAGGATCAAGGCGCAGGGCTCGCCCTCGATCTCGAAGACGGTCGTGGACGTGCCCGAGCCGTTGGCGTCCTGGCGCACGACGCCGTAGTTGCCCGAGGCCTGCTTCTCGATGGTGTAGGTCATGCCCTGGTAGACCACCGAGTCGTCGGCCGTGGTGGTGACCTGCTGCTGCTCTTGCTGCCAGGTGTCCTGGGACTCGCTGGTTTGGGCGGCCTGGTCCTGCGAGGGGCCAAAGAGGCCGGCCACGCAGCCTACCACCACAACGAGAAGGACCAGCGCCAGGAAGGCGCCGCCCACCAGGATAAAGATGTTCTTGCGGGTGCGCTCGGGACCCTGGGACGCGGCGGGCGCGGCCTGCTGGGCGCGGCTCTTGCGGCTGCGGGCCTGGTTGGCCGAGGCCGTGAGCTTGTCGGACGAGTGGCGCTTGGCAAAGCGCTTCTCGGCGTTAATGCGGGCCTGCTCGGCGGCCTGGGCGGCGTTCTTTCGCGTGGTCACGCGAGCGCCCTGGCCAGCGTGGAGGGTCGTGATGTTTTGGCCCTGGGGCGCGGCGGGCGCGGCCCCGTAGGCGTTGTTCGACGGCGAACCCTGCTGCGTGTAGTGCCCTGCGGGCCTGTTTGGTTCATATGGATTGGTTGCCATGCGATTTGTATTCCCTCTCTGGGCGGCCCGGCGGTGCGGGCCGCAGCTTTATAGTTCCCGGCGCGCCTCGATCGCGCGGCCCAAGGTGACCTCGTCGGCGTACTCCAGGTCGCCGCCCACCGGAAGGCCGCTGGCCAGCCGGGTGACCGTGACGCCCAAGGGACGGATGACGCGCGAGAGGTACGTCGCGGTCGTCTCGCCCTCGACGTCGGGGTTGGTGGCGAGAATGACCTCCTGGACCTCGCCGTCTGCCAGGCGCTGGAGCAGCTCGCGGACGTGCAGCTGATCGGGCCCGATCTTGTCCATGGGGCTAATCACGCCGCCCAGGACATGATAAAGGCCGTGGTAGGAGCCAGTGCGCTCGATCGCCGAGACGTCGCGCGGCTCGGAGACCACGCAGATCGCGGAGCGGTCGCGCGTGTGGTCCATGCACACGTCGCAGGTCTCGCGCGTGGCGTAGCTAAAGCACACGGGACAGAAGTGGACCTGCTGCTTGACCTCCAGGATGGCGTGCGCCAGGCGACGGGCCTCCTCGGCATCGGCCTCCAGCAGGTAGTACGCGATGCGCTGGGCCGACTTGGGGCCGATGCCCGGAAGCCTGCCCAGCTCATCCAAAAGGCGCTGGAGCGCGTGGCCGTCGTTTGGCGTGTAGGCCATCTAAGCTGGGCCTTCCTAGAAGAGGCCCGGGATGTTGAGGCCGCCGGTGAGGGCGCTCATCTGCTGGCTGGCCGCGGCCTCGGCAGAGGCCAGAACGTCGTTGACGGCGGCCATGATCATGTCCTGGAGCATCTCGACGTCCTCGGGGTCGACGGCCTCGGGGTCGATGGTAAGCGAGGTCAGGCGCATGTCGCCGGTGGCGGTGACCTTGACGGTGCCGCCGCCCGCGCTGGCGCTGACCTCGGTCTCGGAGGCCTTCTGCTGGGCGGCAAGGAGCTGCTCTTGCATCTTGCGGGCCTGCTGCATCATCTGGTTGCGGTTCATGCCGCCCATGTTGAATCCACCACGAGCCATATTGGTTCCTTTCTTTTGCCGGCGAGAAGTACTGGGCTGGTGCCCGGGCTACTCGTCGTCTTGGTCTTCTCCGTTGAAGGAGTCGGGGTCAAAATCGTCGGCGGCGTCTGCGCCTTGGTCATCATACGCGAGGTCTGCGGCCGCGTCTTGGTCGCCCGCGGCGGCTGCAGGTTCTACAGAAACGTTAAGAGGCTGGTTGAAGACCTCGCCCAGCATGGCCGCGATGTCGGCGAACTGGGGGGTGAGGTCGGCCGGCGGGGTGACGGGGGCGGCGGGCTCGGCGGGCGGCGCGGGCTGCGGGGCCGGAGCGGGTACCGCGGGCGCGGGGGCCGGTTGCGGGGCCGGGGCCGCGGGCTGCGGAGACGGCGAGAAGGGCGCGGCGGCCGGGGCGGCGTAGTCATCGGGCATGGCGCCGTAGGCGTCGGCGGGCGGCTCGTCGTCAACGAAGGGCTGCTCGGCAGAGGCGGCGGGGCTGTCCCAGGGCATCGAGAAGTCCCGGGAAGGGGCGGGCGCCGCGGGCTGCGGGGCAGGTTGCGGGGCCGGGGCCTGCTGCGGGGCGGGCGCCGCCGGACGCGGCGCGGGGGCCGCGGGGCGGGCGGCCTGCGGGCTTCTCGCCGCACGATCGCTCGCGGCGATGGCGGTGTTGGCCATGCTCGACTCGGTGTACAGGATCTGGCGGCGACCAAACGAGAGGCGCACCACGCCCTCGACGACCTCGCGCACGTCGTTTCGCTCGAGCATCTTGGCGGCAAAGCGAGAGCCCTTGGGCAGCGACACGACGAGCTTCTCGCCGTCGTCCGAGACTGCCTGGGCCGACATGAGCAGCGAGCCGCGCGACGGGGCCTCCTTGAGGAGGGTGTCGACGACGTGCTTCCAAGTGCGCTGCAGCTCGGCGGGGTTGGTGATGGCGGGCTTGGCCGGGGCGTGGACGGGCTCGGCGGCAGACGGGGCCGGAGCGGCCGCGGGCTGCGGGGCCGGGCGCGGAGCGGGAGCCGGCTGAGGAGCGGGACGCGGGGCGGGCGCGGGTTGGGCCGCCGGCTGGGGCGTCGGCACTGCCGCAGGGGCCGGGGCCGCCGCAGGCTGGAGAGCCGGGGCCGCCACCGGCGCCGCCGCAGGGGCCGCGACCTGCACGCCGTTTGTCTCAACGCTGGCAAGGCGGGCCTCAAGCTCGGCCACACGGGCTGCCAGGGAATCCAAGGTGACGTCGCTTTGCGGGCGGGCGATCTTGGTAAAGGCGACCTCAAGTACCAGGCGCTGGTTGACGGCGGTGCGCATCTGGTTGGAGGCGTCGCCCAAAACCGTCAGCACGTACGACAGGCGGTCGGGCGAGCCAAAGGCCGCGGCTTCTTCTTTAAGGTGCTGCAGTTCATCGGCCGTGGCGGCAACCGCGTTGGCGCCGGGAGCGGCCGCCAGCACGTACAGGTCGCGCACGTGCGAGGCCAGCTCGCGCGTGAACTGCAACAGGTCGCAACCAGTGCCAACCAGGCGCTCTACCTCGGCAAACAGGGCCGCGACGTCGCGGGTGGCCAACGCGGTGCCCACGTTTCCCAGCACCGAGCCCGAGACCTCGCCCAAGAAGTCCTGCGCGCAGGCCAGCGAGATGTCGCCGGCGCCAAAGACGCTCAGCTGCTCCAGCGAGGTCAGGGCGTCGCGCATGCCGCCGCGGGCGTGGCGAACCACCAGCTCAAGGGCCTGGCGGTCGTAGGTGAAGCCCTCCTGCTCGCAAACGTGGCACAGGTGCTCGAGCATCTCGTCGTTGGCGATGCTGTGGAAGTCGAAGCGCTGGACGCGCGACAAGATGGTTGCCAGGATCTTTTGCGGGTCGGTGGTGCACATGATAAAGACCACGTGCTCGGGCGGCTCTTCGAGGGTCTTGAGCAGGGCATTAAAGGCCGCCGGGGTCAGCATGTGGACCTCGTCGATGATATAAACCTTGCAACGACCCATGGTGGGCGCGTAGTTGACGCGCGACAAGATCTCTTCGCGCACGTTGTCGACGCCGGTGCGCGAGGCGGCGTCGAGCTCGGCCACGTCGGGGTGCTCGCCGGCCGCGATCAGGCGGCACTGCTCGCAGGTGCCGTCGGGCAGCTGGCCCGCGCCCTTCTCGCACATAAGCGCCTTGGCCAGCAGACGGGCCATGGTCGTCTTGCCCGTGCCGCGCGGGCCGCAGAAGAGGTAGGCGTGGCTGGTGCGGTTTTCTGTGACCGCTCGCTTGAGGGTCTCGACCACGTGTTTTTGGCCTACTACCTGCTCAAACGTTTGCGGGCGATACTTTGTGTAAAGGGATTCCATCGAGCCTCCGCGCGCCTTTTGATTAATGGGTTACCAGTATACCCGCTTGCGCGCGGGCGGCTCGGACGGGTTTGGGGCGGCGGTTTTGCGGAGCCGCGGGGGCCGGTTTGCAAGGTCGCGCGACTTTTCTTGGTTTAAATCGGGGAAGGGCGAGTAGCCGGGGCGGTTTTGCGCGCGTTTGCCCAGTTGGGCGAACGCGGCTACTCGGCTGGTCCGGATTTAAACCAAGAAATCTCGAAGCAGTGGCGCAACAAGGCCCCAGCGGCGAGAAAAACGGGCGGGCGCCGGGGTTTGGCGCCCGCCCGCGGCGGGGGGA
>CAVKOL010000166.1:0-4772 GCA_963658035.1 Bacteroidaceae bacterium | reverse complement strand
GGCGACAAGTGGGGCTGGGGCACCGACTGCGTGGGCACCGGCAAGTACAAGATCGTCTCTAACGACGACACCACCGAGGTTGTCCTCGAGGCTTTTGCTGACTACCACGACGGCACGCCCGAGCTCGATGAGATCGACGTCTACTACTACGACGACAACAACACCAAGCTTCTTGCCTATAAGAACGGCGATATCGACTGGTGCGACCTGTCGACCGACATCCTTTCTCAGTACAAGGCAGACCCCGACACCCAGGACCAGATCACCCTTTACGACACCCTGGGCGTCTACTTCGTGAACCTCAACCTCAACTCCGACAAGCTCAAGGACGTCCGCGTTCGCGAGGCCCTCTCCATCGCCATCGACCGCCAGTCCATCGTCGACAACACGCTGTCCGGCGCAGGCGAGCCCGCCGGCTGCTGGCTGGCCGCCGCAACCCCCGGCCACGACAGCTCCGCCACGCTTGACTATGACCCCGAGCGCGCCAAGCAGCTCCTCTCCGAGGCCGGCGCCTCCAACCTCACCCTGGACTGCAAGGTCCGTCCCGGCCTGTACGAGAACGTCATGACCGTCATCCAGAGCTACTGGGCCGAGGTCGGCGTCACCGTCAACGTCACCGTCGAGGACTCCTCCACCTGGAACGCCGACTGGAAGGGCGGCAACCTCGAGACCACCTTCTCGCGCTGGTTCCCGCTGTTTGCCGACGCCGACAACCACATGTACACCTACTTCTACAGCGACAACGCCAAGGGCAAGTCCTCCTTCTACAACAGCGAGAAGTTCGACGAGCTCGTGACCGCTGCCCGCGTCTCCCAGGATGCCGACGAGCGCGCCGACCTCTACAAGCAGGCAGATCACCTGCTCACGCACGAGGACTTCGCCACCATCCCGGTCTTTTGGCCCAAGGGTTCCTTCGTTGCCAAGCCTTACGTCAAGAACGCCAAGGTCGGCAACCTCATCTACCACTTCTATGACCTGAGCGTCGACCCCGACGCCGACGGCTACCCCGCCTAAGGTCGCATGAGCCTTTAGGTTTTTCGCCCAAGGGTCTTCTCGCCGCATCTGCCGCCTCGGCCTTCGAGATTGAGGGCCGAGGCGATGGCGTTTGTGGCGCACGAGCGACATCACGGGTTTTGCGTATTTGATTTAGCAGCTGATATCTCTAGGAGGGGAGAGCGTGAGGGATTTTCTCATCAAGAGGGTTCTTCTTGCCATCGGCGTGATCTTTGCCATCTCGGCCATCACGTTCTTTGTGCTCAACATCGTGCCGGGCGACCCCGTGCGCGTCATGGTGGGCGAGATGGCCGACGACGCCACGGTCGAGCGCGTGCGTGAGCAGATGGGCCTTAACAAGCCGATTTTCGAGCAGTTCGTGAACTGGCTCGTCAACATGCTGCACGGAGACTTCGGGACGTCCTACACCCAGCACAAGGCGGTTTCTACTTTGATGTCCAACGCCTTTGGCACGACGGCTCGTTTGGCGGGTGCCGCATACATCTTTGCCCTGGTCGTTGGCTTGGTCGTGGGCGTTGTGGCGGCCGTGAACCATGGCCGCGCCGCCGACCGCGTGCTGATGACCCTCTCGATCTTTGGCATCTCGGCGCCGGCTTTTTGGGTGGGCGTCATCCTGCAGATCGTCTTTGCGCTGACGCTCAAGATGTTCCCGCTTTCGGGCGTCAAGACCTGGCAGGCGTTTGTCCTGCCCACGATCGCCTTGGGCCTTCGCTACGCGGCCTCGATCGCCCGCGTGACCAGGACCTCCATGCTCGAGGTGCTAAGCCAGGACTTCATGCGCACCGCCGAGGCCAAGGGCGTTCGCAAGTGGACCGTCATCTTGAAGCACGGGCTGAGAAACGCGCTGATCCCCATCATCACCATCGCCGGCACGCAGCTGGGCGAGATCTTCACCGGCTCGATCCTTACCGAGTCGATCTTTGCCATGCCCGGTATGGGCAAGCTCCTTCTTGACGCGATCAACGCTCGTGACCTGCCCTTGGTTCAGGGCGGCGTCATGTACATCGCGGCCATTTGCGTCATCGTCTATCTTTTGGTCGACATCCTCTACGCCGTTGTCGACCCCCGAATCCGTCTTGGTGGGGAGGCTGCAGAGTAATGGCTTTTCTCTCTAGTGACAAACACAGTCAAAAGGTCCAGGAGACCGAGCGCGTCGCCGCGGACGTCTCTAAGGCCATCGGTGCCGAGAAGCCCGGCGCCGCCCGCCGCGCGCAGAGCTACTGGGCGGTGAGCTGGAAGATCTTCAAGAAGAACAAGCTCGGCATGTTCTGCCTGGTCTTTGTTGTGCTGCTGGCCCTGATCGCGATCTTTGCGCCGCTGCTTGCGCCCTACGACCCCGACGCCCAGGAGCTCTCCAACATGCTCAAGGCCCCCTACAGCGCCCATCTCTTGGGTACCGACGAGTTTGGCCGCGACATCTTGTCTCGCGTCATCTACGGCTGCCGCGTGTCCTTGTCTGTGGGCATCGTCTCGCAGGCGATCTCGCTTCTCATCGGCTTTTTTGCCGGCGTTTGCGCGGGGTACTTTGGCGGCAAGGTCGACGCGGTCATCTCGTTTATCATCCAGGTCTTCTCGAGTTTCCCGTTCTTGCTCTTCGCCATCGTCGTGATGTTCGCGCTGGGCCCGGGACTCATCAATCTCTACGTCACCTTGGGTCTTCTCGGCTGGGCAAGCATCGCGCGCCTGGTGCGCGGCGACGTCATGCGCCTCAAGGGCTCCGAGTACATCCAGAGCTGCGTGCTGTCTGGCGGCAAGAGCTGGCGCATCATCGTGAAGCACCTGCTTCCCAACTGCATCTCGACCCTCATCGTGGTCGCCACCTTGGGTATCCCCAACGCGATCTTGCTCGAGGCCTCGCTTTCCTTCCTGGGCCTGGGCGTCCAGCCCCCGATGGCCAGTTGGGGCGAGATGATCTCGGCGAGCCAGTCCTACATCGCCTCGAGCTCGTTTTACAGCATTGCCCCCGGCGTGGCCATCATCTTGACCGTTATGGCGTTTAACCTGGTGGGCGATGCCCTGCGCGACGCCCTTGACCCCAAGATGCGTTCTTAAGGAGGCCTCGCACATGAGTGAATCAACCGTATCGATAAACGCCGAGCTCCGCGGCGAGGCCAAGTCCGTCGTCGAGGCAGAGCTCGAGCGCGCCAACAGCGCCGAGACCTTGCTTGAGCTTGACGACCTGTGCGTCAGCCTGTTCACCGAGGACGGCGAGCTTCCCGCCATCAGGAACCTCTCGCTGGTCATGCGCAAGGGCGAGACCTTGGCCGTGGTGGGCGAGTCGGGCTGCGGCAAGTCGATGACCGCGCTTTCCATCATGGGCCTTTTGCCCCAGCCGCCCGCAAAGGTCGTCGGTGGCCACATCAACCTGGGCGACGTCGACCTTGCGGCCCTTTCGCGCGACGAGATGCGCAGCTATCGCGGGAGCCGCATCGGCATGATCTTCCAGGAGCCCATGACCTCGCTCAACCCCGTCATGAAGGCGGGTGCCCAGATCCGCGAGGGCATCAAGGTCCACAACCCCAAGATGTCCAAGAAGGACGCCGACGCCCGCGCCCTCGAGATGATCAAGCTCGTGGGCATCCCCGCGCCCGAGAAGGTCTTCAACAGCTATCCCCACGAGCTTTCGGGCGGCATGCGCCAGCGCGTCATGATCGCGATGGCCCTTGCCTGCCAGCCCGAGCTTCTCATCTGCGACGAGCCCACGACGGCCCTCGACGTGACCATCCAGGCACAGATCCTGCAGCTCATCGATCGCATGCGAGAAGAGCTTGGCACGGCGGTCATGCTCATCACCCACGACATGGGCGTCGTTTCTGAGATGGCCGATTGGGTCGCCGTGATGTATGCCGGCTACCTGGTCGAGTACACGACGGCGGGCGAGCTCTTCACCAACCCCAAGCACCCCTACTCTGTTGGCCTCATCAACTCGATCCCCTCGCTGGACGACGCCGTCGAGAAGCTCTACGCGATTCCCGGCAACGTCCCCATGCTCAACGAGCTGCCCAGCGGCTGCCCGTTCCACCCGCGCTGCCCGTTTGCCAAGGAGATCTGCCGCACGGCCTGCCCCAAGCTCGCGCAGGTCGACGGCGACCCGAGCCACGTCGCGGCGTGCTGGAAGTTCGACAAAGTGAAGTGGGGTGAGTAGCCATGACAGACCAGCTCAACCAAAACGATGTGGTGCTCAAGGCCGAGCACCTGACTAAGCGCTATCCCATTAAGGGCGGCCTCTTTAAGAAGTCCGCCTCGTGCGTGCACGCGCTCGAGGACGTCTCGTTTGAGGTGCACCGCGGCGAGACCTTTGCCATTGTCGGCGAGTCGGGTTGCGGCAAGTCGACCACCGGCAAGTGCGTGCTGCGCCTGACCGAGCCCGCAGAGGGCAAGGTCATTCTCGACGGCGAGGAGTTCACCGGCCTGCAAGGCGACGCGCTTACCCTTGCGCGCCAGAAGATGAAGCTCATTTTCCAGGACCCCTACTCGTCCTTGAACCCGCGCATGACCGTGGCCGACATCATCGCCGAGCCCATCGATATCGCGGGCACGTATAAGACGCGCGCCGAGCGAGACGCCCGCGTCGAGGAGATCATGCAGGCGGTGGGCCTCGACCTGTCGTTCAAGTACCGTTACCCGCACGAGTTCTCGGGCGGCCAGCGCCAGCGCATCGGCATCGCGCGCGCGATCGTGCTCGAGCCCGAGCTCATCGTTTGCGACGAGCCCGTCTCGGCCCTCGACGTCTCGGTCCAGGCCAAGGTCATCAACCT
>CAVKOL010000165.1:0-4908 GCA_963658035.1 Bacteroidaceae bacterium | reverse complement strand
ACGACGGGCAGAGCTTGCAGCCCTTGGACTCGAAGAACTTGAGGAAGTCCTCGCGAATCTGTGCGGTGGTCAACGTTTTGTAGTCAGCAGCGCTCATGTTTCATACCTGCATTCACGTCAAAAGTTACGCATACGGTTCGCAAGTATACAGCGTGTTTGGCTGCTTTGCAGGTATTTGGGGCCGCAAGGAGTTTTGCCCGCCTAAACCACATAAGGGGCAGGCGGCGAGAAGAGCGCGGGCGTCCTCGGGGCACTAACGGTCCTGCGCGCCCTTCTCCTCCCCCGTCGATTCGGGGTCGGGCGCAGGCGTGCCCGCGATGTCCGCGACGTCGTCCTTGGGCAGGGCGCAGGCGAGGCGCGAACCCTTGAAGAAGTTCTCGTCGTCCAAGGCGTCAAGCTCGGGCAGCGGGTTTCCGTCGGCGTCCTTCCAGGCGCGGCCGCGGAACAACGCGCCGCTTTGCGAGACGATCTGGCGCCCGGTGCGCGTCTCGAAGAAGTAGACAAAGAAGCCGCGAAGGGCCGCGGTCAAAGGCACGGCGATGACCATACCCAAAGGCCCGCCCAAGCAGCCGCCCACGATGATGCCCACCAGCGACAACGCCGGGTGGATCTGCACGGCGCGCTGCATCACAAACGGAGACAAGACGTTGTCGGCCACGTTTTGCGCGACCATCATGATGATCAAGGTCACAAACGCCAAGGCGGGGCCCGAGAAAAGCCCCAGCACGACGGCCAAAATGGCCGAGAGCGCAGGCCCGATCACCGGCACGAAGTGCATGATGAAGGTAAGGGCGCCCAAAAGGCCCGCGTAGGAGTGGCCGGCCAACGCCAAGCCGCCCGCCACCATAAGCCCGTTGGCGATTGAGGTAATGAGGGTGCCGTACATATAGCCGCCGGTCGAGCGCGAAAGGACCGCCAGCATCAAGGTGACGTCGCGGCTGTGCGCAGGACCCACGATGGCGGCCAGCTCCTTGGCCATCAAAGGGTAGTCCTTGGCGATCCAATAGGCCAAAACCAGGCCCAAGAACAGGGTCGTCAAGTCCTCGGCCATGCCGGCGATGTTGTCAAAGATGCCGGTCGAGATCTGCTTTCCCAGGTCAGAGGCAACGCTCGTGCCCATAGAAGAAAGCGTGGAGACAACGGTGGTCACCGTGGCCTGCAGCTTGGGGTCGGCCTTGGTGCCCCAGGTGTCCCAAAAGTCCGAGAGCGCCTGCTGCAGCTGCTCGACATAGGTTGGCACCTCGCGCAAGAAAACCATGAGCTCCTGCATAAGCGGTCCGCCCACGATGGAGATAAGCCCCACCAGCAAGACCAGGAACAGCAGCAGCGCGAGCAGTGCCGCCAGGCCGCGACCCACGCCGTGGTCCTCAAGCCGGTTGGTCACCGGGCTGCAGATAAAGCCCACGACGCCGCCCACCAAGATGAGCGAGAGCGCCTGCCTCACAAAGCTCAGGGCGCCTATAGAGAGCCACGCCACAATAAAAAGACCCACGACGGTCCAAACGGCCAAGGCACGGGGCAGCCAGCGGTTGACCCGGGCCTGGGTCGCGGAATCGTCGTGTTTGGGGCCAAGAATCATCGCATGAGCCCCTCGGGGTCGATCTTCTCCTGGATACGGCGCAGCGTGCGGCGCAGAAGGCGCGAGACCTGCACCTGCGAGACGTCGAGCTTCTCGGCGATCTCTACCTGGGTCATGCCCTCCATGAAGCGCATGCGAATGACCTCCTGCTCGCGCGGCGAGAAGTCGGCGATGGCCTCTTCCAAGACCATGCGGTCGTCCGACGCCACAAGGTCCTGGTCCTCGTCCGCGTAGCGGTCAAGGATCGAAGGCGCCTCGTCGTCCTCGCTGTTGCCGCCAGCCTCCAAAGGAACCGAGGTGTAGGCGCTCGAGGACTCCATGGCCTCAAGCACGTCCTCGACCGAGGCATCCACGCGCTGGGCGATCTCTTCGATCGAAGGGCTTCTCTGCAACTCGTTGGTGAGCTGCTCCTGCGCCTGGTTGACCTTGGAAGAAAGCTCCTGCAGGCGCCTGGGCACGCGCACGCTCCAGCCCTTGTCCCTAAAGTGACGCTTGATCTCGCCCATGATGGTGGGCGTGGCGTAGGTGGTGAACTCAAGCCCGCGGTCGGGCTCAAAGCGGTCGATCGCCTTGATAAGGCCAATCGTGCCCACCTGGATCAGGTCGTCCAAGGGCTCGCCGCGGTTCTTGAACTTCGCGGCAAGGAAGCGCACGAGGTTAAGGTGGTTCACGATAAGCTGCTCGCGAGCCCCCTCGTCCCCTTCCTCCTTATACTTGCGAAAAAGCTCGCGCGTGAGCTCCTTGTCCCAGGCCGCTTTGCCCTTGGGCGCGCGGCGAGACAGGCGCGTCTCGGCTCGTTTCTCGCTTCGCTCGCTACTCTGCATAAAAACCGCCCGTGCGCTTTATCAGCGTCAACTGGGTCTCGTCGTCAGAAACCTGGCTCTCGTCGCAGATGGCGCCAAGAAGCGCCTCGACCAAATCAAGCGAGGAATCCTCGTCCTCTTCCTTCATGTCAAGGCCCAGCGAGAAGGTCATGCTCACCTGGCCCTGCTCGATGGTAAAGCTAATGTCGCAGGCGTCCTGCACCGTGGCGCAGGCGTAGACAAAGCCCTCCTCGGCGGCCATGCGCGCGTCCTCGACGTCGTCGATGGGCATGTCGCAGCAAACGGCCAGGTTGGCTGCCGTCATGCGCACGATACGGGCGAACTCGGGCTCGGCGGGGACGCTCAGGCGAACGGTCTTGCTCAACATCTCACTCCCCTACTCGGCGTCTTTGGCGTCAACGTCTGCAGAAGCGTCCTCGGGAACGGGGCCCTGCTCGCCGTAGACGACGTAAGAGGTCTGCTTGTGCGCGGCCTGCTCGACTTCCTTGGCGGCCTCCTCAAGAGCGCCCTTGGCTGCAGCGGCGCCTTCCTCGAGCTTGGCGGCCTCGGGGGCGGCCTTGCCGGTGATCTTGTTGGCCACGGCGGTGACGCCCTTGGCAACGCCGTTGACCGCGCCGCTGACGGCGCTGTTCACGGTCTCGGTCACGGCAGAGGCCGCGCCAGACACAGTGGAGACGTCGCCCAAAATAGCGTTCACGCTCTCAAGGGACTCGTTGGCGTTGTCGATGGCAGCAGAGGTCTTCTCGACAAGGGCGGGGACCTCCTTCACCGCGGGCTGCAGCTCGTCGACCATGCCGTCAAGCTTGTTCACGATGGGCTGGGTCTGGGCCAAGATCTCGTTGGCAGAAGAAACGACGTCGTCAATGGACTTGCGGGCACCCCTAACCGTGAGGGCGACCTCGACCACGGCCCAAACACCAGCGATGACAAGAACGATTAAAGCGATGGACAGGTAATCCATGACCGCCCCTTCCACGTGAGGGAACTTCCAGACAAAAAAGCTGACTCCAAGTCAACAAAGCCCATTCTACCCGACATAGGCGCCGTCAAACCTCACCTTGTGCATCGGCTCGGTCTTTGGCGGCCGCGTCCAGGCGCCACGACTCCCACCCGCGCGGGCTTGGGTGGTAGAAGCAGCCCCGGTCCAGCCCCTCGGGCAGGTAGCGCTGAGAAACCCAACCCGTGGGGTAGTTGTGCGGGTACAGGTACTGGCCGTACTCGTCGGAGCCCGGGCGGTGACGGTCGCGCAGGTAGCTGGGCACTTCTCGCCTGGGACCGCTTCTAACCTCGGCCAGGGCCTCGTCGATGCCGGCCTCGCAGGCGTTGGACTTGGGCGCCAAGGCCAGGTAGGTCGCCGCCTGGGCCAAGTTGATGCGGCACTCGGGAAGCCCAATGACCTCGACGGCCCTAAACGCGGCCTCAGCGACGAGAAGGGCCTGCGGGTCTGCGTTGCCCACGTCCTCTGACGCGCAGATCATGATGCGCCGGGCGATGAACTTGGGGTCCTCGCCCGCGTCCAGCATGCGAGCCAACCAGTACAAAACGGCATCGGGGTCGCTGCCGCGCATGGACTTGATAAAGGCCGAGATGATGTCGTAATGCATGTCCCCGTCTTTGTCATAGCTCAGGCCATGACGCGGGTTTGCTTCCAAGACGTTCTCGGCCGTGATTTCTGCCGGCTCGTCACAATCCGGGTCGACATCCACCATCTGGCTTGCCAGCTCAAGCGAGGTCAGGGCGGCGCGCCCGTCTCCCCCAGCAAGCTTCACGATCTCGTCCTCGGCTTCTTTGGAGAGGACAAAGGCCCCCTTGAGCCCATCTTCGCTCGCGCAGGCCGAGACAAGCATCGCCCGCAGCGACTCATCGTCCAGTGGCTCGAGCTCAACGATCCTGGACCTGCTGATCAGCGCCGAGTTGACCTCAAAGAAGGGGTTCTCGGTCGTGGCGCCAATCAACACCACCACACGGTCCTCAACAGCGTGGAGAAGCGCGTCTTGCTGAGACCTGCTAAAGCGGTGAATCTCGTCGACAAACAAGATCGTGCGCCTGCCCTGCGTGAGCAGTCGGCTCTCTGCAGCCTCGATCTCTCGACGCAGGTCCTTGACGCTTCCCGTGACGGCCGAGACCTCAACGAACTCGGCGTGCGTGGTGTGCGCGATGATACGCGCCAGCGTCGTCTTGCCGGTACCCGCAGGCCCGTACAAGATCACCGAGGAAAGCGTGTCGTGCTCGATGGCGCGGCGCAGCCACGAGCCCTCGCCCACCGCCTTCTTCTGCCCAAAATAGCCGTCGAGGTTGCGCGGGCGCATCCTCACGGCCAACGGTGCGTTGGCGTTCTTAGCAGAGTTCTCTATGCGTGAAAATAAGGTATCCATGAGAACGATTGTACGATAAATTTCCAACCGAGAAACGCAAAAAGGCCCTTCCCCTCAAAAGAGGAAGGGCCTTTTAACAACGAAACGCCCCAAGGTGGTCAGCGGCGTCCTGCTCTCCCACGGACTGACT
>CAVKOL010000164.1:1527-4953 GCA_963658035.1 Bacteroidaceae bacterium | reverse complement strand
GGGCCCGACGTGGTGTGGAGCTTAGAGCCCATCTCGTTTGCCACGATACCCGCCAAGGTCGTCTTGCCCAGGCCCGGAGGGCCCGAGAAGATCACGTGGTCAAGCGGCTCGTGGCGCTCTTTGGCGGCCTGGATCAAGACGCGCAGGTTCTCGCGTACGCGCACCTGGCCGCAGTATTCGTCAAGGCTCTTGGGGCGCAGCGTGCGGTCCTGGTCCAGGTCCTCGCCGGTAAGCTCGCCCGAAACGTCGCGCGGCGGCACCTGCGCCCGGCGCGGGGCAAAGCCTGCCCCGCCCGCGCCGCTGGCGTCGGCAAACAAGTCCTTCTCGGCGGCTTCCCACATCATCTACCACTCCCCAGGCGGCGCAAGGCATACGCGACGACGCTCTCGATTGTAGCGGCGCCGGCCTTCTCGTGCCCCTGCAAAGCAAGCTCGGCCTCTTGAGAGGTGAACCCCATGGCGAGAAGCGCCTCGGTGGCGTCGGCCTCGACGGACGTAGCCGCAGCGGCGCCCGTGACGGCAAGGCGCGCCGACTCGGGCGTGGAGAGCCCCACCAGACCGCGCAGCTCGGCGTTTTTAGAGAAGACGTCCGACAGCTCCATCAAAAGGCGGCTCGCCTTCTTTTGGCCCACGCCGGGCACCTGCGCCATGCGCGATGAGTCCTGCGCCGTCACGATGTGGGCCAGCTGCTGCGGCGAGAAGGTGGAGAGAACCGCCAACGCGAGCTTTGGCCCCACGCCCGAGATGGCGCGCAGCTGGTCGAACAAGGCGCGCTCGGTCTTGGTGGAAAAGCCAAAGAGGTCCATGGCGTCCTCGCGCACGATGAGGCGCGTGAGGATGGTGACGCCCGCCTCGCCCTGCGCGGGCAGGGCGGCGATGGTATTTGCCGAGACGCCCATCTCGTAGGCAACGCCTCCCACGTCCAAGACCACAGAAGCGGGGTTTACCTCGAGCAATGTTCCTGTTAGCTGCACAATCACAACAAAGCGCTCCTTGATTTTCCTAAGGCCAGCGTTCTTACGAGGTTTGCGTGGCAGACGGCGGCGGCCAGGGCATCGGCCGCGTGATCGGGGTGGGGCTCGTGGTCTAAGGCAAGCACGTTTCTTACCATGTACATGACCTGGTGCTTATCGGCAGCGCCCGTGCCCACGACGGCCTGCTTGATCTGCATAGGCGTGTACTCGCCCACCTCGAGCCCTGCGTTTGCGCAGGCCACGATAGCCACGCCGCGGGCCTGGGCCGTGGCGATGGCGCTTTTGGTGTTGTCCCCAAAATAGACGTTCTCTATGGCCAGCTGGGTGGGGCCGTACTTGTTGATGACCTCTACCAGCTGGTCGTAGATCTTGCCCAGGCGCTGCGCGATGGGCTCTTTGGCGCCTGTGGCCACGCAGCCGTAGGCGCGGGCGCGGCAGGTTGCCCCGCGTGTCTCGACGATGCCCCAGCCGGTGTGCGCCAGGCCGGGGTCGACCCCCAAAATCACCAAAGCAACCTCCTTAGCCCAACTTAGAACGTTCGTTCTAAGTAAGATAGCACAAGTGTTTGCCGCGCAAAAGCAGAAGTTGCCTAGTTCTCAGAAAACGGCCCGTCGAAGAAGGGCCCGTTGGCCGCACCTTCCCCACCCGCGCCCTGGGGCTTCTCGCCGTCCTGGCCACCCAGGTCCTGGCCTAAGGCAAAGTCCTTGATGTAGCCCAAGATCTCTTGGATGTCCTTTTGCACCTGCTCGGGGTCGGAGGTGCCCTGCGCCGCGGCGGCGCTCATGCCCTCGACGTCAAGCTCGCCGCCCTGCTCGGCAAGCATCTCGCGCAGGGCCTCGATGGCTTCCTCGATGTCGACGGGGTCTTCCTCCTCGCGCACGTCGTCTTGCCAAACGTTGCCCACAGGACCTCGCGCCTCGCCCAGCGTGCGCGTGGACATGGACAGGCACATGGGCCGGCAGCGCATGGTGGCGAGGTTTCTTCTTGCCGCATCGACGACGTTCTTTGCCGCCTGCGGGTGGCCATACTGCTCGGCGATGGTGGTCAAGGGGCGGCGGTACTCGATAAAGCCCCTGGCAACCGAGTCGACAAACTCAAGGCGCGCCTCATCGGCGGCGCCGCACTCGTCCAGGCCATCGACGGCGGGCAGGCGCCAGGCGTTGCGCGAGGCGTACGGAATCACGGGAGAGATGGTGTTCCTAAAGTGGCCCAGGAGCAACAGGTCGCTCTTGTAGATGTCTGCCAGCGGCATGACGAAGCCCGACTCGAGGGTTCGGGCGCCCTCGACGACCAGCATGGTCTTGTCCAGGTAGGACAAAGGCACAAGGCCGTTGTTGTCGGCGAAGGTTGCCACCTGCGAAAGCAGGGCGTCACGGGCCGCAGCCGCATCCTGCGCGCCCGCGACGTCGACAAACTCGCAGCCAAGGCGCAGGTTGGCGGCCAAGGTCATGGGAGTTGTGGCAGGCGTCTTTTGCTCGGCGGTGGACAGGAAGGCCGTCACGCGCGTGGGGCCCAGGGCATCGGTTGCCGCGGCCGCCAAGATCTGCGACTCCAAGCTTTGGTCGACGACAAGCGCCACGCCCTTGGCACCCAGCTGGCGCACCAGGTGAGAAAGGCCAAAGGTCAGGGCCTCCCATGCAACCAGCGGCTTGTCCATGACCTGGAAGTGCTGCGGGGCGGCCAAGGGGCCCTCAGACTGGGTATCCACGTCGCAGACGAGAAGGGCCTCCTCAAAGGCGGGCGCCTGCGCCGCAAGCTCTTTCCACGGGGTCAGGACAAAGCTCGAGCCGCAGAAGACCTGCATGTTGTAGCAGCCCACAGAGCCCACGCCCACAAACCAGGCGTCGAGGTCGGCCGCGTCCTCGACAAAGCCCGATTTCTCAAGCGAGCAGGCCATCGAGGTGCCGGGGTCGTCCATGGAAAAGCCGTAGGCCGACAGATACACGACGATGTCTGCCTCGACCTCGTTGTCAATGAGGTAGTTGATGTCGTCGTAGGTAAAGGCTACGGCCACCTTTTGGCCCTCGAACTCGATGACGGGCACCTCGTCGGACTGCAAAAGCGCGAGGTTGATGCCCTTCTCGCCAGACCCGCCCGCCAGGCGAACCGAGGCGATGGTGCCGTCCTTGATAAGGGCGGCGTCAAGGTAGGGCACGTCGTCTTGGGCGACCACGATGGGCAAAAGCACCGGCAGCGGCAGTTCCTCGGCAAGCTCGCCCAGGATGGCGGCCAAGTCGCCGGCGTAGGGCTCGCCGTCGCCCGCGCTCACCAGGCCCGTGCCGCTCACCGTGCACAGGGGAAAGACGACCAGCCGCGCGTCCTGCTCGTGCGCCTGCCGCGCGAACTCCAGGACGCGCACCTTGATGGTTTCGAGGTCGCCCGCGTCAGACGTCATCTGCGCTATAGCAAGCTTCATGGCCTATCCTTCCTACCTGCACTTTATTTAAAAATCC
>CAVKOL010000164.1:0-1476 GCA_963658035.1 Bacteroidaceae bacterium | reverse complement strand
CGCCCTACGCCACCTCGACGTGTCCCTGGCGGCCCACGATGTCGGTCACCTCGGCGAGAAGCACCATGTTCTTGGTGTCCACCTTCAAAGGCAGCTCCATGCGCATGATGTCGCCCGAGGCAGCCTCGACGCGAAGCTCCACCAGGTCAAGGCCCGGGTAGCGCCCCATGATGCCGGAAAGGTCGTTCATGCGCGAGCGCGTGAGGGTCTCGGCCGGGATATTGATCTCAAGAACGCGGGGGCGGTTGTTCTTCTCGCTTAGGACCAAGGGCTCCAGGCTCATGACCTTGAGCTGGTTGCCGCGGTCGCTTCGCTCGAGCTTGCCCGTGACCTTGATAAAGACGTCGCCTGAGCTCTCGCCCGTCTCGGGGTCGACCTCGCCTGCCAAGACCGACTCGTACTTCTTGTAGGACTTGGGGAAGATCACCAGCGTGACCTCGCCTTCCATGTCCTCAAGCGTGACGATGGCCATGGGCTCGCCGCTCTTGGTGGTCTTCTTCTGGATGGCCGAGACCATGCCCGCGAAGCGCAGGACCTTGTCCTCGGGCACCTTGTACTTCTCGGTGACGCCGCCGCCGGGAAGCACCACTTCCTCGGAGACCTCGATGTCGCCCAACGAGAAGTCGCGCGCCTCGTTGAGGGCGTACTCGTAGGGGCGAAGCGGGTGGTCCGAGACATAGAGGCCCAAGACCTCGTGCTCGCGGGCCAGCTTGATGGTGCGCTCCCACTCCTGGCCGTTGGGGGGCGGCACCGTCTCTTCGAAGCCCGCGCCCGACACGTCGCCAAACATGTCGAACATCGAGACCTGGCCGGTGGCGCGTACCTTTTGCTTCTTGGTAGCGGCGTCGATGATGTTGTCGGGGCTGGTCTTGTCGACGAAGCCCATGAGCTGCATGCGGGGGTAGCCCGTGGAGTCAAAGGCGCCCGAGCAGATCAAGGCCTCGACCACGCGGCGGTTGGCCTGGCCCGAGTCCATGCGGTCCACGAAGTCGTGGAGATTGGCAAAGGGCCCGCCCAGCTCGCGCTCGCGCACGATGGCCTCGCCCACGGCCTCGCCCACGCCGCGGATGCCGGCAAAGCCAAAGCGCACGCCCTCGGCGGTTGCCGTGAAGTCGCGGCCGCTCTCGTTGATGTCGGGCGGCAAGATGGCCACGCCCTCGCGGCGGTAGGCCGTGACGTAGTGGACTATCTTGTCGGTCTTGCCCATGTAGGACGTTAAGACCGAGGCCATGTACTCCTTGGGGAAGTAGGCCTTCAGCCAGGCCGTCTGCATGACCAGAATGGCATAGCCGGCCGAGTGGGACTTGTTGAAGGCGTAGGAGGCGAACTCAAGGACGTCGTCCCAGATGCGCTGGGCGACCTCTTTCTTGTAGCCGTTCTCGACGGCGCCGTTCATCCAGTGGTCATAGATCGTCTCGTCTGCGCCGTTGCCCTCCCAGTGGAAGATCTGGTCGGTGAGCATCTTGATCTTCTTCT
>CAVKOL010000163.1:0-4992 GCA_963658035.1 Bacteroidaceae bacterium | reverse complement strand
CCACGGCGTAGACCTCGTCGACGCCCGCGAGCTTGGCCGCGGCCAGCGTGTAGGCCGAAAGCGAGCCGTCGCGCTGGGGCGGGGTCACCATGACCACGCGCTCGACGCCTGCGACCTTGGCGGGCAGGGTGTCCATGAGGACCGTGGAGGGGTACTGGGCGCGGCCGCCGGGCACGTAGACCGCGGCAGAGGCGACCGGCGTCACTTTGACGCCCAGGATGGTGCCGTCCGCACGCGTGGTGAACCAGGACTCCTCCTTCTCCTTCTGGTGGAAGGCCAGGATCTGGTCGCGGGCACGGGTGAGGGACTTCAGGAACTCGGGGTCCACCATGGACGGGGCCTCGTCGATAAGCTCCTGCGGGACGCGGAAGGACTTAGGGCAGGCGCCGTCGAACTTCATGCAGCACTCGCGCACGGCCGCGTCGCCGCGCTCGCGCACGTCGTCGACGATCTTCTCGGCTGCGTCCATGATCTCGCGCGGAAGCGCGCTGGAGCGGTTGAGGTCGGCGGTCGTGAGGGGCCGTCCCTGGGCAAGCTCGATCTTACGCATTACTGGATCTCCTCTTTCACAACCTCAGCGAGCGAAGCCGCCAAGTCTCGGATTCTCTTGTCGCAGCGGTAGGCGGCCGGGCCCGCGAAGAAGCGGGCGGTGCACTCCATGACGTCGTCGACGATGGCGAGGTCATTCTCCTGCAGGGTGGTGCCCGTGGCCGTGATGTCCACGATGCGGTCGGTCATACCCACGATGGGGCCCAGCTCGATGTTGCCGTGCAGGGTGAGGATGTCCACCTGCTGGCCAATGCGGTCGTAGTACTGCTGGGTGATGCGCGGGTACTTGGTGGCCACGCGCACGGTGCCGCGCCACTGGTAGTTCTTCTCGGCCTGGCCCGCGTTTGCGGCGGGCTCGGCCACCACAAAACGGCAGCCGCCGTAGCGCAGGTCAACGAGCTGCAGTAGGTCGAGGTTGGCCTCTACCAGGGAGTCCTTGCCGCAGATGCCGCAGTCGGCGCCGCCCGCGCCCACAAAGGACGGGGCGTCCTGGGCGCGCACGATGATGTACTCGACGTCGTCCTCGCGGATGATGAGCTTGCGGCCGGGGTCCTCGAGCTCCTTGGTGGGAAGGCCGGCTGCAGCAAGAACACGCAGCGAGTCCTTGAAAAGCGAGCCCTTGGGGACCGCGATGCGCAGGGGGCGAGAAGACACGCGCACGCCCGGCGTCACGACGCCGGACTCGCCCGGCTCGCCCAGGACCTCCTGCAGGCGCTCAAGCGACAGAGCAAAACCGCAGGCGGCAAGGCCGGGGCGGCCCAGGTTGGCAAGGACCGCGTCGTAGCGGCCGCCCGAGGCGACGCTGGCGGCGATGCCCTCGGCGTAGCCCTTGAAGATGATGCCCGTGTAGTAATCGAAGCTGTTGATGATCGAGAAGTCGAAGCTCAGGCGGCCCTCGTCAAAGAGATCGGCAAGGTCTGCCACCAGGGCCTTGAGCTCGGCGGTTCCGCGGCGGGCAGGCGCCACGTCAGCGCAGGCGAGAAGGTCGTCGATCCTGTCGATGACCTCGACGCCGCCGTGCATGCGCGGGATGGCGTGCAGGGCGCGGGCCGCGGAGGGCTTGAGCTCGGGCGTGGCGTCGACCAGCTCGTCCAGGCTCACGAGGTCGGAGCCGTGCACGAGCGAGAGGACCTGCTCGCTAAAGTCGTCGCTGGGGGCGCAAGCGTCAAGAAGGGCCGTGAGCGGGGTCACCGAGCCAAAGGTCACGCGCCAGGCGGGGACGCCCAGGGCTTCCAGGACCTCGGCCAGAAGACGGACGACCTCGACCTCTGAGGCGGCGCCGTCGGCACCCACGAGCTCGACGCCCAGCTGGGTGAACTGGCGGGGCTGACCGCGAAGCGACTGCTGCTCGCGCACCACGGGGGCGTTGTACCTAAAGCGAGCGGGCAGCTCGTCTTGCGCCACGTGGCCCGCGACCAGGCGCGCGATGGGCAGCGTGAGGTCGGGGCGAAGCATCAGCAGGTTTCCGTCGGCGTCAAAGAGCTGGAACGGCGTGTTCTTGATGCGGCCGCCGCGCTCGAGCGTGGCGCGGTCCTCTAGCAGGGGCGTCTCGACCGGCAGGTAACCATGCCCGCTGAAGCACTCCCGCACCGTGGCGCAGATGCGCTCGCGCGCCAGCGCCTCTTTGGGCAGGATGTCACGAAAACCACGGGCAGTTCCAGCTATCACGTCTCTATCCCCTCTTGTCAGGGTCCTTCTCGGTCAAAAAGCTCAACCACTTTACCACGCTAAAGTGGTCCAGAAACTATCGAGACAAACTCGTAACGAAGACAAAACAACCGCCGCTAGGGGGCCTAGCGCTTGTGGAGCACCTTGGCGATAAGGGACTTGATGAAGTCGCTCTCGGGCATCTTGAGCAGGATGGCTAAGCCAAAGGTCACGATGAGCGAGGGGATACCGCCCACGACGCAGTAGAGCATGGCGTGCGCGGCAGAGGACGTGGCGGAACCCACGACCAGGCCCAGGCCCGTGCAGATGGCGAAACCCGCCGCGCTGCCCGCGACGCCGATCAAAAGCGAGCGCGCGCACGAGATGGCCATGCCCTTGATGCCGATGGGGCCCAGCGTCTTGCGGAAGCTGATGATCATCGTGACGTCGATGCACAGGAAATAGACCAGCGAGGTCGCGGCGACGCCAAAGAGGCCCAGGCTCGCCGAGCCAAAGACGCACAGGATGGTCTGGAAGATCGAGCCCACGACGTTGGCGAAGGCATAGAGGCCCATGCGGTGCATGGACGAGCAGACCTTTTGGAAGAACATGCAAACGCCGTAGAACGGCAGGGCAAAGATGAGGCCGTGGAGATACTCGACGACCATGGCGATGGACTCCTCCGAAAGGCCAAAGATGCCCGAGAGGGGCTCGGCAAAGATGTAGATCAGCATCGAGAGGGGCACCAGGTAGAAGATGATCTTCGAGGTGCCGTTGGTGAGGCCCGACTTGAAGGCGCGCATGTCGTCGTGGGCAAAGCTGTCGGACATCTCGGTGAACATCGTGGTGGTGATGGGCACGGCGAGAATGGCGTAGGGCAGCGAGTACCAGGGGCGCGCGTAATACGAGGCCGAGGCGCCCACGGGCGTGACGGCCAGGGTCGCGCTGCTCTGGACCGAGACGGTGACGTAGGTGCACACCACCATGACAAGCGACGGGATGCCCAGCTTCACGGTGTCCTTGAGCGCCGGGTCGTGCCAGTCGATGCGCAGGCGCAGGTGGATGCCGTGGCGGGAAAGTGAGGGCATCTGCATGACGACCTGGATAAGGACGCCCAAGGGGTTGCCCAGGGCAAGCACGATCAAGGCCAGCTGCTGGTCGACGTTGAGAAGCGCCGCGTAGGCGAAGAACGACGCCGTGATGACGATGTTGTTGAAGATGGGCGCGGCCGAGCTCCAGAAGTAGTCCCTCTCGGCGTTAAGGACGCCCGAGAAGATGGACGAGAGGGCATAGAGCACGACCTCGATGACGAAGAACCTAAAGAACCAGACCGTGAGGTCAAAGTCGAACTCCGAGCTTGCCGAGAAGGCCTGCGTGTAGACCAGCTGGCCGGCGAAAATGAAGCCCAGGACGGTGCAGACGCCCATGAGCAGGGTGACTATCGAGACCAGGTTGGAGGTGTAGTCGCTCGCGCCCTTGGTGCCCAGGTTTCGCTTGACCGACATGTAGACCGGGAGAAACGCCGTGACGAGCATGCCGCCCACGACCAGCTCGTAAAGCAGGTTGGGCAGGTTGTTGGCCACGGTGTAGCAGCTGGCCACCAAGGTGGTGCCCATGGCAAAGGCCTGGCCCCAGGTGCGGAAGAATCCGGTGATGCGGCTCACGATGACCAGGGCGCTGATGAGAAGGGCCGACCTACCCACCGAGGAGCCGTCGTTTGCCGCGGTCTTCTCGCCTGCCTGGGCCTCGACCTCAAGGGCGGCCTCCTGGGAGTCCGTGGAGAGCTCCTGCAGCTCCTCGGCCTGAGGGGGAACCGAGAAGATACCGGTCTCCCCTGCCCCCATCTGCTCCAACGCGGAATCGCTCTTCATGTGTCTTGGCGAATACGGCAACGTGCGCACCTTTCCCTGGACGACAAAACAGCCTTCAATATTCCCACGCGAGCGGCGCGGCCTGCCCAAAACGCTCAGAAACCAAGCCAAAGAACACAACGACCAATAAGCCAAAGAAAACTAGCGGGTGATATCTGCAAAGGTGGCGCCGAGAAAATCTGCCAGCTCAGCGGGGTCGACGGTAAGCGAAAGACCGCGACGGCCACCCGAGATGCCTATGGCGTCGAAGAGCTGGGCCGTCTCGTCGAAAAACGTGGGGAACGGCTTCTTGAGGCCCACGGGAGAGCAGCCGCCGCGCACGTAGCCGGTGACGGCCTCGAGGTCCTTGATGGGCATGAGGGCAAGGGACTTCTCGCCCGCCGCAGCCGCCGCCTTCTTAAGGTCGACCTCCTGGGCCACCGGGATGCAGCACACCACGTGGTCGCCCGAGGGCGAGACGCACACCAGGGTCTTGAACGAGGCGTCGGGGTCCTCGCCCAGCTGCTCGGCGATGCGCACGCCCACGCCGCGCGAGACGTCCGACTCGTCGAACTCCTGGGCCACATAAGCGATGCCCGCGCGGTCGAGCTCGCGCATGGCGTTTGTCTTTTGCGTCTTGTCCTTCTTGGCCATCTTCTCCCCCAAAAGACCTGGTGGCCCTACTTGCCTGCCGCTTGCTGAGCGCGCTTGCGGTCGCGCTCGAGGATAGGCGCCAAGAACTTGCCGGTGTAGCTCTCCTTAACCTGCGCCACCTGCTCGGGCGTGCCGTAGGCCACGACCGTGCCGCCGCCGTCGCCGCCCTCGGGGCCCAGGTCAAGGATGCGGTCGGCCATCTTGATGACGTCGAGGTTGTGCTCGATGACCAGCACCGTGTTGCCGGCGTCCACCAGGCGCTCAAGCACGTCGATGAGCTGGCGAACGTCCT
>CAVKOL010000162.1:0-5013 GCA_963658035.1 Bacteroidaceae bacterium | reverse complement strand
GATCGTCTGGCCGCCCTCGTAGACCTTGCCGTCGCGGGTGTCCTTCCAGGTGCCGGCCGGCAGGTAGACCTCGCGCTCCCAGGTGTCCTCGGTAAAGATCGGGGCAACCAGCAGCTTGTCGCCAAACATGTACTGGTCGTAGAGGTCCCAGCACTTCTCGTCGCGGGGGAACTCGTAGAACATGGGGCGAAGCAGCGGGGCGCCGGTCTCGTGGGCCTCGTCGAAGAGCCGCTTGATGTAGGGCTTCATGGCCAGGCGCACGTCAAGGTAGTCGCGCATGATCTTGAAGTTCTTCTCGCCGTAGCTCCACAGCTCGTTGGGCTGGCCGGTGCGCTGGCTGCCGCCGCCAAAGCTCGAGTTGTCCAGGTTGGGGATGTTGTAGGGGCCGCGGTCGCCGTGCATGCGCAGGATCGGGGTGTAGACCGCGAACTCGTACCAGCGGATAAGGACCTGCTGGAAGTAGGGGTCGTTGACGTCGTCGGTCATGAAGCCGCCGATGTCGGTGGTCCACCAGGGCATGCCGCAGATGGCCATGTTAAGGCCGCACTGGAACTGGTCGCGGAAGCCCTCGAAGGTGGAGGGCACGTCGCCCGACCACACGACGTTGCCGTACTTCTGCGAGCCCGCCCAGGCGCTACGCAGCAGGTTGACGGCAGGCAGACCCTCCTTGACCTGGTTGTCGTAGACGATGCGCGAGTAGAACTGCGGGTAGATGTTGGTGCACTCGAGCGCGGTGCCCAGCCAGTAGCGGTAGTTGTCGTAGTCGTAGACGGCGTAGTCGGGCTCGGCGTTGTCCATCCAGAACATGTCGATGCCGTAGTCGGCGTAGTTGGCCTTAAGCTTCTCCCACACGTAGTCGCGGGTCTCGGGGTTGGTGGCGTCGATCTCCAGGCAGTCGCCCAGGTAGTCGTAGGTCTGGATGCTGCCGCGCTCGGTGCGGATCAGCATGCCGTTCTCGAACATCTCGTTGAAGTTCTCGCTGCGGCGGTCGACCGAGGGCCAGACCGAGACACAGACCTTAATGCCCATGGAGTGGAGCTCGTCGACCATGGCCTTGGGGTCGGGCCAGTAGGTCTCGTCAAAGCGCCAGTCGCCCTGGTAGGGCCAGTGGAAGAAGTCGATGACGATGAGGTCGATGGGAACGTTGTGCTCCTTGCAGGCGTGGGCGACGTCGAGCACCTCCTCCTGGGTGCGGTAGCGCAGCTTGCACTGCCACAGGCCCATGAGGTCCTCGGGAAACTCCGGCGCGCGGCCGGTGACCGAGCAGTAGTCCTCGACGATGGCGCGCGGGTCCTCGTCGGCGCAGATCCAGTAGTCGAGCTCCTTGGAGCACTCGGAGGTCCACTCGGTGATGTTGTAGCCAAAGGTGGCGCGGCCCACGGCGGGGTTGTTCCAGAGGAAGCCGTAGCCGAGGTTGGACATGCAGAACGGAATGGTGACCTGGGAGTTTCTCTGCGCAAGGTCGAGCACGCAGCCCTTCATGTTGGTCTGGGACTGCTGGTACTGACCCATACCGAAGAGCTTCTCGCCGTCGTTGGCCTCGAACTTGAGGCACAGCTCGTAGTCGCCGCCGGTGCGCGGGATGTAGTTGCGGGCGACGATCTTGAGGCAGCGGCTCTCGCGCGAGATGGTGCCGTCGTAGGAGCGGTAGTGCTCGCGCAGGATCTTCTTGCCGTCGCGGTAGAAGGTGAGGATGCCCACGCGGTTGACCCAGACCGAGATACGGCCGTTGGTGAGGGTCCAGCCGCCGTCCTCGTGCTGCTCGGCGGTGACACCGACGGTCTCGGCAGGCTCAACGGGCTCGGTGAGCGCCCAGTCGCGGCCGGTGAACTCGGGATACTTGGTGCCGCGAACGCGGAAGGCGTTCTTGCCCCAGGGCTCGATGCGCAGGGTCTCGGCCTGACGGCGAAGCTCAAAAACGCCGTTCTCGAATTTAGTCCTCATGTGGCTCCAATCTTTCTTGACGATGAGGATTGCAAAAGAGGGGTTTGGGAGATGGAAAGGATGGTTTTAAAGGGGTCGATTTCACGAAGTAGCAAAATGTGGCGTCTTAAATCGATTTGCCAAGTAGACAGGCCACTCAGCCTTCGATTTATCTGGGAAAACGTCGCCGAGAAGGGCGGGTCTACTCGACAAAACCGTGCAAGACACCACATTTCCCGATTTGACGCGCCGGGGGGACTAGGGAGTCGGGAAGAGAGCCCCCGGCGCGCCGGGAAAACCGTGGGCACGCGGCCGCGCCGCGCACCCGCGCGGGCAATTAGAACTCGAGGTTCTTGCCCGTGGCGGGGTCGAAGACGTGCGCGACGCCGCCGTCGAAGGTGAAGGCGATCTGGGAGTTCATGGAGTAGGACTTGTTGCCCATGTCCAGGGTGGGGACGATGATGACGCCGTCCTTGCCGCAGGCCTTGATGTGCAGGTGCACAGAGGAGCCCATCATCTCGGACACGTCCACGGTGCCGTGGATCATCTGGGCGGGATCGCCCTCAAGCGAGATGTGCTCGGGTCGCACGCCCACGGTGACGGGGCCGCCGGCCACGCCGTTGGCCTGCAGGCGCATCTGCTTCTCGGCAGAAAGCTCGATGACGGCGCCGTCGACCTTGACCGCGTACTTGCCCGCTGCGTCACGGAGAAGCTCGCCCTCGTAGAAGTTCATCTGCGGCACGCCGATGAAGCCGGCGACAAAGATGTTGGCCGGGCTGTCGAAGACCTCCTGCGGGGTGCCCACCTGCTGGACCACGCCGTCCTTCATGATGACGATGCGGTCGCCCAAGGTCATGGCCTCGGTCTGGTCGTGGGTGACGTAGACAAAGGTGGCGTCGATGCGCTGGCGCAGCTTGATGATCTCGGCGCGCATCTGGTTGCGCAGCTTGGCGTCCAGGTTGGACAGCGGCTCGTCCATGAGAAGGACCTTGGGGTCGCGCACGATGGCGCGGCCGATGGCCACGCGCTGGCGCTGGCCGCCGGACAAAGCCTTGGGCTTGCGGTCGAGGTACTGGGTGATGCCCAGGACCTGGGCGGCCTGCTCGACGCGGCGGTCGATCTCGGCCTTGTCCATCTTGCGCAGCTTAAGCGGGAACTCCATGTTCTGGCGCACGGTCATGTGCGGGTACAGGGCGTAGTTCTGGAAGACCATGGCGATGTCGCGCTCCTTGGGCGCCACCTCGTTCATGAGCTTGCCGTCGATGTAGAGCTCGCCGCGGGTGATGTCCTCAAGGCCGGCGACCATGCGAAGGGTCGTGGACTTGCCGCAACCAGAAGGGCCAACCAAGACGACGAACTCGCGGTCGGCGATCTCGAGGTTGAAGTCCTCGACGGCCACAACGCCTTCCTCGGTCTCCTTGAGGTTGTTCTTCTTCTCGGGGACGTCGGCCGCCTTCTTGGCGTGCTTTTTCTTTTTGCCGGCGTTCTCGCTGGGATAGACCTTCTCGATGTGCTTGAGGCTAACGGTTGCCATGTCGCACGCTCCTTACTAACTTTCCTACCTTGCTTTTGTTTACAGATAGAAGTGCCGTGCTATCACTAGACCCACTGGCCGTCCGAGGTCACGATCTTGACCTCGAGGGGCTGCAAGGTCACTCTCTTGCCTTGGAAGAAGAATGTGTGGTTCTTCAAGGTGTTGTTGAAGAAGAACCTAAAGTCGCCGCCCTCGCCCGTGCGCGTGGAGCTCTCGACGCCGCCGGGCAGGTTCTCGATGAACTCGATGCCGGCCAGGCGAAGCTCGCTCACCAGCAGGGCGCGGTGGAAGCTCTTGTCGCCAACGGTGCCCACGTAAGAGCAGGTGCCGTCGCCGTAGATATTGCGGCAGGCGGCGGGCATGCCCGCGTAGTAGCGTTGGTCGTACTCGGCGATCGCGCGGGCGCCGTCGAGCTCAAGCAGGTCGCACCACACGCTGATGTTGTGGACGTTGCCGTTGGAGTCGCGCACGGTCTGGACGGCCTCGCCGATGGCGTCGCTTTCCAGCACGTGGCAGCCGGCCATCTTTGCAAACTTGCCGGGCAGGTACTCCCCCACCGTGCAGTTGCCGTTGGCGTCCTTGGCGCCGGTGCGCGCGGTCAGGACGGCGTGCCCGCCGCCGCGCACGTAGGCCTCGAGCTTCTGGGCAAACGCGTCGCTGGTCACGGCATACGCGGGCACGATGACAAGCTTGTAGCGGCCGGGGTCCAAAGGCTCGGCGTCGCTCACTACGTCGACGTTCACGCCCAGGCTCATCAAGGTGTCGTGGAACAGGCGCTCCTGTTTCCAGTAGTCAAAACCGCGGCTCTGCGTCTGGTTGGCAAAGTTGTAGTTTTGATCCGGCGAGAAGACCAGGGCGACCTGGGACTCCACGCTGGTCTTGTCCAGGCCCTCGATCTTGGACAGGCGGTGGCCCAACAGCTCGAGCTCCTTCAAGCGGCGGTTGGGCTTGTTGTCGTGGTCGAGAAGGCCAAAGCAGTACATCTCGGCGCCGGTCGAGGCGGTGCGCCAACGGAAGAAGTTGAGCAGGTCGGCGCCGTGGGCCACGGCCTGCAGGGCATAGCCCTCGAGCATGCCCGGCTCCATGGCGCGGGTCGTGGGCATCCAGCAGCCCATGGGGCCGCCCAGCTGCTCCATGACCCAGAAGTTCTTGTTCTTCCACCCGCGCACCATATCCAGGGCAAACGCGTTGGAGTAGACCTCGTTGGCGTCGTCGGGGATCTCGAGCGGCGGGTAGTTGTCGTAGGAAGCCACGTCCAAAGGCGCGAACTCCTGGTAGAAGTCCTGCACGTGCAGGCCAAAGCAGGCGTTGGTGGTCACAAGGGCCGTCGGGTCGTACTCGCGGATGATCGCGGTCTGGAAGGCCACGTACTCCGCGGTGGTCGCCGAGCAAAAGCGCTCGTAGTCCAGCATGTAGGCGGGGTTGAACCAATCGGCCTTGTTGACCCAGGCGGTGTTGAAGCACTCGATCTGCGACCAGTCACTGTACTCGCCGCTCCACACCACGGTGCCCCAGTCGCGGTTGAGCTGCTCCAAGGTCCCGTGCTTCTCGCGGCA
>CAVKOL010000161.1:1129-5030 GCA_963658035.1 Bacteroidaceae bacterium | reverse complement strand
GAAATGGCCAGGTCAATCGAGAAGAACATCAGGCCCGTGAGAGCCGTGGCCACAAGCATGAGGGCCAAATAGGAGGAGTGCGCGCCGATCTGCTCGCCGTAAATCAAGGTAAGCACCGGCTCGCCGGCCAAGATGCCGCCCACGACGCAGACAAACGTCGCCGCAGCTACGGCAATGAAGACCTTCTTGATGGTCGAGACGATCTGGTCCATGCGATTGTCCTGCCAGCTCTTGGCAAGGGGGCCAAGCAACGGGGCGTAGAGATAGGTGACGAGCGCCTGCACCACGGCCGTGGGGGTCGCGACGGCGGCGTAGATGCCCAGCTGCTCGTTGCCGTAGGAAAGCCCGTAAAACTGCCTGGTCAGGCTCACGACCGTCGTGCACGCAAGCGAGGCGATGAAGCCCGGGAAGCAGATTTTGCACAAGTAGAGCAGCTGGTCCTTCTCGAACTTAGGGAGAATAGAGCCAAATCGGGCGGCCACCGGGAAGTCGAAAGCGAAAACGACCACAAGCGAGATAAGCGCCATGAACAAGATGGCGACAAAGAGGCTCTTGAAGAACACCAAGCCAATAGCGAAACCGACAAGCAGGCCGACACCGCGAAGCACCTGGGAGATCGCGGCGTAGTCGAGGCGCGAATTAATCTGGTCGATGCCGTGCAAAACGTCAACGAAGGAATCGGCGGCTTTGAACAGGCAGTAGCAGGCCACCACCAGATAATCCGACGACGAAACCGAAACCAGGCCGTAGACCAGGCAAAACACGGTAGCCAGCACCAGGGCAAGGATACGCTGGGCAATAAAATGCCCGGTAGTGAGATTTGGATAGGTCTCGGAGACCTGCACGGGGCGAGCGCGCAGCAACACGATGGTCGCGTAGATGTTGCCCACAGACATGGCGACCGCAAGGCTACCCGATGCAGAGATGTCGGAACCCAGGACAACCACCAGAACCGTGGTCAGCCAGTTGCAAACTAGATAGACCATCGAGCCAACCGAGTTCCACAGGATGCTCTGCTCGATGGAAAGGGCTTTAGACGAAGAACTCAAGCGTTTGCTCCAAATAATCGAGAGGTGAACCTAGGCGCGGCCAAACAGGAACAGCACCCTCAACACGAGGTCGCCGGCCTTGGTCGGGCGCAGGGTTTGCGGATAGAAGACCTTCTTAAGCCTTGCGGTAAAACCGCGGCTGTTGGCAAAAAGCTCCATAGCCTCTTTTTGATCGGCCGAGAGCTTATCGCCAAAGACCTGATAGAAGTGGGCAAGGCGATCGCTTTCCTCGCGCGATTTCGTGCCAAAGAGCTCTTCTTTGATGAAGTAGCCGAGAAGATCGATGTAGCGGTTGTCGCCTGCCGTGACGGCGCTCTCGTGCCTGACGTGCTTGGCCGTGGGCACGGGGTCGTAAATCACGCGGCCAAAAGCCGAGCCGCACCTGAGCATCCACCTGTCGTGCATCTCGGGGCCGGTCTCGACGTTGAGGATGAACTCCTCGCATGCCCGCCTGTTGAAGGCGATCGTGAAGCCGAGGCCCGGCGTGTAGAACAGCGTGCGCACAAAGGGAGTCTTTGCATCCTGCTGCGCGGCCTCCCTGATAAACGTGCCGTCGGCGTCGACATAGGTGAAGGAAGAATAATAGACGCCGGGCACGCCGTCCTCGAGGGCAGAAAGAGCGTCGACGGCCCTTTTGACCTTCTCGGCTTCCCAGATGTCGTCTTGATCGGCAAAAGCGTAGTAGTCGCAGGGCTCTGCTCGGCGGATTATCTCGTAGAAGCTGGCCGGGCAGTTGAGGTTTCCAAGGTCGTCCTCAATAAAGTGCACGTTATCGTAGGTGGACGCGTACTTGCGAATGATTTCCTCGGTCGAATCGGTAGAGCCGTCGTCGCGAAGGTAAACCTCGATGTTTTCGTAGGTCTGTCCCAAAATGCTATCGAGCTGGTTGGCCAGGTATTTTGCGCCGTTGTACGTGGGAAGAACGACGCAGACCTTACCGGTTGCTTTGCTGTCAACGGTCATGCTAGGCAGATTTCCTCTTCGATGCGCGGTATTTCATAAAGGCGGGGATAAGCGAGTTGATGATCGCGTAGCGAACCTGCGGGAAAGGCTTCGTCACGCCGTTAAAGATGCGCCAGGCGACAAAGTAGGCGCCCCAACCACCCTCGTTTTGGGTGTTTGCCCAGGGCGTCTTCTTAAGGTAGCGGTGGTAATCGGCGTTGAAGCGGTGCGTGTTGCCCTCTCGCCAGGGACGCTCCTCGCCAAGGAAATGGACCACGACCGGGTGCTTCTTAGAGGAGTCGTAGTCTTCCTGCGTTGCGAAACCGGGCATCAACTTGTTCAAGAATTTATATGAATAGTAGTCGAAAACGTTCGAATAGTCGAAGCGCGGGCTCAAGGTCTTGATGTCGTCCTTAAGAACCACGTTGAGCGCGTCCTGGTCATTGGCAAAGAGCTTACCGGCGTTCTCTTGGCAAAAAGACAAGATCTTCTTCTGGTAGCCGCAAGAGCGCCACTTGCCAAGGTCGACGAGAAGAACACCAGCGTTGTGGTAGTTGTAGCCGCCGATGCCAAGACTCGCGCGGCGGGCGCGGTCGGCCGTGGGCTCGCAGACCATGCCGAGGGTCTTCTCACCAAGGTCTTGGTTCCACATGTCGGCGATATCGCCAAGCACGAGGGTGTCCGCGTCCAGGTAGATGACCCTATTGAGGTCGTTGGGGAGAAACTCGGCCATGAGCAGGCGGGCCAAAACGATCTCGTTCCAACCAGCGGTGTCGAACTCAAAGCCGAGCGCGTCCATGAAGCCGGAGATGTCGTAGAACACGATGCCCTGACCGTAGCCGTCCACGAACACTTTTAGGGCTTCTTGGTTGGACGCCGAGATTTCCTTTGAGAAAATATGGAAGACAAGGTCGCCTGCCTGGGGGTGGTTCTCGCAGGCAGAGCAGATGTTGGCCGCGAGCTGCGGCACAAAGTTGTCGTCGACGGTATAAAAGATATCCATGCCACTCATTTCAACATAAGACAGCAGACGTTAAAGCTCATTGCTCTTCTGCCCCGAGCCATAGGCCTTGTTAATAAGGCTGGCAATGGGCTTGGGCCAAAACTTTTGAAGCATGGCCAGGTCCTCGGCGGTTCGCGTGTTATCACGAATAAGATGCGAGGTCTCGGACCCCTCATGGATACGGTGTCGCATAAGAATCTGATCGGCATACACAAAAGAGCCGTCAAGCAGCGAGAACCTCTCCCATGCTTCCCAGTCCAGATTAGATTTCATGCCCTCAAGAAAAAGCGGGTTAGGAAGAACGGGCACGTTATAGGTAACCGAGGGGCAGCAAATCGCTGACCCTACCGCGATGAGGCGGCGCTTTTGAGAGCGCTTGCTCACACTCCCCTTCTTCTGAATTTGGGACAGCAGCATTCGCTTGACGCCAAGCAGCTTGCTTGAGTCGACCTCCTCGCCGTTTCTTAGCTCGCCATAATCGGAGAAGAAAATCAACGGATCGGTCGCGTTGTTCATTGCTTCGAGCATCCGCTCGACATACTGAGGCATGTAGACATCGTCTTGGTGGGCAATGGTCACCAACGCGGTGGAGCAGTGCGCCACCGCGCAGTTCCAGTCATGAGCGATGCCGGGCTTTCCCTCGTTGACGTACAGCGAGACGCCGTACTTTTTTGCCACGTCTTCAATGTGGCCGTTAGGGGTTGTGGTCGCGATGGCATAGCTCGTTTTTACGGTTTGGGCCAACAGCGACTGCAAACAATCCTCCAAATAAGGAGACTCGCCATAAGCGCATAAAACAAACGAGTGGTCTTTCGCAGTAAATTTCGAGGTCATCAACAAGGGTCCTTCGTTGCTCAGGAATAAATCAAAGACATGTGCAGGCCACTATTTCTTATCCTTAAGGGCA
>CAVKOL010000161.1:0-1094 GCA_963658035.1 Bacteroidaceae bacterium | reverse complement strand
TAATAAGCAAGATAGATAGTCCAAGCCAAAAGAACGTATCTTGCGTCTCGAACTGGGACTTCTTGATTTTACGCGTGACCATAACTAGCAGCAGCGCAGCACCAAACACAAGGAAGATCCGAAGATTAATCGTCACGGTTAGCTCCTAAACCACTGAGAAAAAAGAATCGATGTGCAGGTGTTAAGCATGTAGCTGATTGAACGAGAAAGATTGAGATAGCTCTCCCCTGCCGAGCGCTCGCGCATGGTCACCTGCACTTCCTCGACAACAAAGCCCTTCCTAATGAGGCAAGCAAGTGTATCGGGTTCCGGAGATACCCAACCTTGCGTTGCGAACATCTCGATTGAGCGCAGGTTATACAGCCTCATGCCAGAGGTGGGATCCATGATTCTTTTTCCGCAGGTCAGCTTAATCATGCCCGAAATAAGATTAGACCCCAGCATTCGAAGACTGCTGGGCTTCTCCTCTGTCACAAAACGCGAGCCGATGACAATATCGGCGCCCGAAGACTCCATCTTATGCACAAGGTCATCGATATAGGCAGGATCGTGTTGTCCGTCGGCATCGAATTGAATGGCCATGTCGTAGCCGTGGCGCAAGGCGTACTTCATGCCGGTTTGAACACCGGCTGTAAGGCCGAGGTTAGTCGGGTGGCTCACAAAGTTGTAGCCATTGGCCTGGCACAGCTCGGCGGTTTTATCACGCGAACCGTCGTTAACGACAAGATAATCAATACTTGGAGCGACCTTTGTCAGCTCAGCAATTGTGGCAGGCAATGAGCCTTCCTCATTGTATGCAGGCACAATAGCCAGAACTTTACTCAACATAGCCCCCTTGCTAATGCAAACGCAATTTAAGAATCAAACTCCTAAATGATAAGCGATACATGTCATGAGCGCAGCCTGCTAACGGTTCGTGCCCAGCAAAACCATTTCTGCCTTCGATAACGTCTGCTTTCGCGAAAGACCGTTTGTTAAATGTGCCCCCGCGTTCGCCTAGAAGGGTTTGCCGCCGGCTTGTCTCGGCAGCATACTTGAGCTTTAGGTTTGGAACAGCTTTCTGGGAGGATTGTGGGGATGAGAAAGCCAAGATT
>CAVKOL010000160.1:0-5041 GCA_963658035.1 Bacteroidaceae bacterium | reverse complement strand
GCCGATCTCGCGGATGCGCTCGGTCACGTTGGTGAGCATCATGTTCATGATGCCGATGCCGCCCACCAACAGCGAGATGCTGGCCACCGCCATGGCCATGAGCCTAAACGACGACATCGTGCTCTCAAGCGAGTCGATGATCGACTGCGCCGTGCCCACGCTGCAGTAACCCTCAAGCGAGCTGCCGCTGCCGTCCTCGGCCGGCTCGGGGATGTTGTACTTGGCGCGCAGGTACGAGTCGGTGCGGCTGGCCACCTGGTAGATGTCGGCGTCCTCGCGCGCAAAGCCAAAGATCTGCATACCCTGTCCCGCGCCCTGGCCAATGATGCGCAGCTCGGCGGTGTTGTAGGGGAGATACGCAATGCACATCTCGCCGCCGCCAAAGTTGGTGTTTGAGTCCAGCGTGCCCACCACGGTGTAGTTGTCGTTGCCGATCTTGACGGTCTGGCCCACGGCGTCGGCCTTCTCGCTGCCAAACAGGGTCTTGACGGCCGAGACGTCCAGCACGACCTCCATGGCGGCGTCTTCGTTCTCGGTGGCGGTGAAGAAACGGCCGGTCAGCGCCTTGTAGCCCTTAGCGTCAAAGTACTTCTCGTCGCAGGCGACGATCTGCAGCTGGTCGGTCGAGGCGCTGGAGCTGGTGGCGCTTGAGTAGGCGTAGGTGTAGCCCGTGATGAACTCGTAGTCGCTGGCCAGGTCACGGGCCATGTCCTCGACGTCTTTGGTCGTGAGCTGGCGGTTGTTGGGCGGCCAGCACGTGATGTCGACGGCTCGGGCCGAGTCCAGGCCAAGCTGCCCCACGATCGAGGCGCGGATCCCGTCGATCAGCGACGTCATGGCGATGACGGCCGCGATGCCGATCACGATGCCCAGGATGGTCAGCAGGCTGCGCACCCGGTTGGCGAGAATTGCCGAGGCGGTCTCGTAGGCCAAGTCGGTTGCTCTCATTGCGCGCTCCCGTCTGTCTGGGCCGATAAAAGCCGAGCTTGGATGGCCTTTTCCTGCTCGTCGGTGAGCAGGCGGCCGTCGCGGATGTGGACGGTGCGATCTGCCCAGGCGGCCACCTCGGCGTCGTGGGTAATCAAGACCACGGTGCGCCCGCGCTCCTGCAGCCGGCGAAAGGTCTCCATCACGAGCTTGCCCGTGGCGGTGTCGAGGTTGCCCGTGGGCTCGTCGGCCAGGATGATGGCCGGGTCGTTGACCAGGGCGCGGGCGATGGCCACGCGCTGCATCTGGCCGCCCGAGAGCTCGTTTGCCCGGTGAAAGAAGTGCTCCTCGGGAAGGCCGGTGGCGGTAAGGGCGCGCCAGGCGCGGCTCTCGCGCTCGCGGGCGGGGACGTTTGAGTAGACCAGCGGCAGCATGACGTTGCGCAGCACGGTGGCGCGCGGCATGAGGTTGAACGACTGGAAGACAAAGCCCAGGCGGCTCGAGCGCACGTAGGCCAAGTCGTCGTCGGAAAGCTGGGAGACCTCGGTGCCCTCAAGGCGATAGGTGCCCGCGGTGGGGCGGTCCAGGCAGCCCAGGATGTTCATGAGGGTCGACTTGCCCGAGCCCGAAGGTCCCATGACGGCGAGAAACTCACCGCGCTCTACCTGCAGGTTTATGCCGCGAAGGACCGTGGTCATGCCGGCGGTCGAGTCAAAGACGCGCCAGAGGCCCTCGATGTCGATGACGGGGGTGGCCATGGCGCTACTCCGCGTCGGCGGGGGCGGCGGCGGACTCGGTGGTCGCGGCACCGTCGCTGGTCGCAGCGCCGTCAGCCGCCGCGCCCGCTGCGTCCGTCTCGCCGCCTTCCGTCGACAGCATGGGCAGATCCTCGTCGCTGCCAAAGCCCTCGCCGGTGGCGTAGGGGTCGAGAAGGACCTCGTCGCCCACGGTGACGTCGCCGGATATCGCCACGGTCGTCTGATCGGAGGCCGCAATCTCGACGGCGCGCTTCTCGCATGCCTGCGTGGCGGCGTCGGTGACCACCATGACAAAGCTCTTGCCTAAGGAGTCGGTGCCCACGCAGGAGGCGGGGACCATCAGCGTGGCGGGCACGCTCTGCAGCGTGATGTCGACGTTGGCCGTCATGCCGGGCTTGAGCTCGGCCACGGGCGTGGGGATGAGCAGGCTCACGTCGTAGGTCACCACGCCGCCCGAGCCGTACAGGTAGCCGCTCGAGCTGTCGCTGGAGCTGGACACGGTCGAGATCCGGGTCACCTGGGCGTCAAGCGCCACGCCGGGCAGGGCCGAGAAAGTCGCGGTCGCCGCCTGGCCCACGCTGATCTTAGAGATATCGACCTCGTTTACCTGGACCTTCACGGTCATCTGCGAGAGATCGGCGATCTGGACGAGGCTGCCCTTGCTCGCTGCGTCGGCAACCGAGGCGCCCACCTGGGCGCTCATCGCCACGACCGAGCCCGCGGCCGGGGCGCGCACGGTGCGCTTCTCGGCGTTGGCGACGGCCTGGTTGTAGGCCTCCTGCTGGTCAGAGACGGCGTTCTTGGCCGTCTCGATGGCAAACGAGGCCTTGTCAAACTCGCTGTCGCTTATGTCGGCGCCCGCGTTGTAGGTGTCTACCAGCGAGTTGTAGTCGTTGACGGCCGACTCGAGGTTGAGCTTGGCGTCGCGAACGGCCAGCTCGGCGTCGCGCACCGCCTTGTCCAGGTCGTCGTTTTTGATGGTGAGAAGAACGTCGCCCGCGGCCACGGTGTCGCCCTCGGCGACGTTGACGCTCTCGATGGTGCCGGTGACCTCGGGCGTCACCACGACAGAGCTCACGGGCTGGGCGCTGCCGGTTGCGCTCACCGATTCGGCAAAGTCGCCGTACTCCACGTAGGTGGTGGTGAGGGAGGTGTCGATGACGGCGGGCTTGCTCGCGTTGTAGGCCTGCACGCCCCAGACCACGGCGCCGATAAGGACGATGCCGGCCACGATGGAGCCGGCGATGATCTTCTTGCGGCGGCGCTGGCGACGGTGGCGCATGAGGCCCTCCATGGCAAGGCGCGCCTCGAGGTCCTCCTGTGTCTCGGCGATCGAGCCGTCGGGGGAGAGGACCTGAAGGGGCTCGGGGTCGGCGGGCGCAGCGGCCGCGTCGGCCGCACCGGCGCCCGAGGCACCAACCTCTGCGGTCTTCTCGGCGTCTTCTGGGGTGTTTTGGGCGTGCTTGGGGTCTTTGGAATCGCTCATGCGAGGCTCCCTACGGCGTGTTTGAACTACGGCGGATCGCGTGCGAAACAGGTCTTCTCAACCTAGCAGCTTTTCGTATATTTCGCTTAAGTCAGCCTTAAAGAATCGCCGCCCAGAGGCCCAAAATTGCCCCCAAGCGGCGTGTCTTCGCAAATTGCATATCCCTGTTAGACAAAGTCGCACACGTGTCTTTTGACATTGCATATCACTTTAAGACACATGTTGGCGCCGAGAAGCCCGCCGGGTCGCGGCCCTCCTGCGCCCGGTCGCGCTACCCCTGCAAAAGCGGTGTCATCTCTCCCTGCGAGAAGATCGTGATCTTGTGCATGGCGCGGCTGATCGCGGTGTAGAGGCGGCGTCGCGACAGCGGCGTGTCGGGGTAGACCTCGGCCTGCGCGTCGGGGATGATCACGTGGTCGAACTCCAGGCCCTTGGCCACGCGCAGCGGCAGCAGCACCACGCCGCGCCCCGGCAAATCCGAGTCCTTGCCCAGCACCTGCACCCGGTCGCCCAGCTGCTTGGCAAGCCAGCTCACGCGCGAGTCGCTCTCGGCCACAAAGGCGGTAAGGCCGTCGGCCGTGGCCGCCTCCTGGGCAATGCGGGCCAGCTCAGCGACGTAGCCTTCGCGGTCGTCGGCCGAAAAGGCGCGGATCTGGGGCGCCACGCCGGCGCGCTGGACGCTCGCCAGGTTCATCTGCTCGTCGGCGTCCAGAAGCCCACAGAAGAGCTGCGTGATTTCTGGCGAGGAACGGTAGCTCGTGAGCAGGCGGCACTCCTCGACGCTGCCATGCGACTCGACAAACACGTCCTTGACCTGGGCAAAGCTCGCCGTCCCCTCGAGAATGGCCTGGTGCTCGTCGCCCAAAAGCAGGAAGTGCGCGCGCGAGAAGTAGCGCGACAGCACCATGAGTTGGGCCACCGTGTAGTCCTGCACCTCGTCGATCATGACGTAGCGGGCGCTCTTCTCGCCGGCTCCGGTCACAAGAAGGCGCAGGTAGAGCCACTCGGTGGCCGAGAGCGCCTGCTGGCCCAGGGCGCGCATGCCCATGCGGTCGAAGCGCAGCCAGCTCATGTTGTCGATGGCGTCGTGGGCCTCGTTGTACTTGTGGTCCAGGTAGCGACGGGTGTAGTCGGCCGTCTGGTTCTCGTCCTCGGGGCTAATGGTCTCGCCAAAGATCTCGACCTGGCGCTCGACGTCCAAGGCCAGCATCTCTTCCTGGATCTCCTCGTCCTTGGACATCTGGGCCAGGCGGCGGCCCAGACGGTCGTGCAGCTCGTCCTTGACCAGGGCGCAAAAGCGCGAGCCGATCCCAAAGCGAATGAACTTCTCCACGGCGCCCGAGATCTGGCCCACCTTAAGCAAAACGGTGTCGCCCACGCGAACCTCGCGCAGGTCGCCGTCCTCGATGGAGAGGTGCGGCACGACCTCTTCCAGGCGGCGAAGGCTCGCCGGGTCGGTCTTCTCGCCGGTGTCGCGCTGGCCCGCGCCCTGGGCCTCCACGAAGTCCTTCCAGGTAAAGACCTGGGGATTGGCCTCGCCCATGGAGGGCAAGACGGTGTCGATGTAGTGCTCAAAGACGTTGTTGGGCGTGAAGAGCCACACCTGGTCGGGGTCTAAGGTCTTGCGCTCGCGGTAGAGCAAGAAGGCGATGCGCTGCAGCAAAACGCTGGTCTTGCCCGAGCCCGCGATGCCGTTGACCAAAAGCACCGGCACGTCCTCGTGGCGCACGATGAGGTTCTGCTCGCGCTGGATCGTGGCCGTGATGGCCTGCAGCTTCTCGGAGTGGTGGCGCTTCAAGGCCCCCAGAAGTAGCGAGTCCTCGATCGCCACGGTGGTGTCGAAGTACATGTTTAGCTGATCGCGCACGAT
>CAVKOL010000159.1:0-5173 GCA_963658035.1 Bacteroidaceae bacterium | reverse complement strand
GGCACGAAGTCGGCCATCATCTTGGCGATGTCGGCGGCGGTGCCCACGGGGTAGCTGGGGATGTGGGCCTTCACGTGGCGCATGCCCAGGTTGTAGCTGGCGTTAAGCATGCCGCAGTAGGCGTCGCCGCGGCCGTTGACCATGTCGCCGTCGCCCTCGGCCGCGGCCACGTACATAACGGGGCCGTCGAAGCGCTGGGCAATGAGGGTCTCGGGCGTCTCGGGGCCAAAGTTGCCGAGAAACACGGTGAGGGCGTTCACACCGGCAGCGGCGGCCTCGGCCAGGGCGGCCTCCATGTCGGCCTCGGACTCGACGGCCTTCTTGACCTCGACGACGTCAAGGCCGGCGGCCGCGCACTCGGCCACGATGGCCTCGCGGCGGCTCACGGCCAGCTTGATGGGGAAGCAGTCGCGCGAAACGGCAATGATTCCCAGCTTGACCTGCGGGATGTTGCTTGAGTTAAGTGCCATTCTCGTTTCCTCTCCTTGATTTACCGGTGTGGGGCCTGGCCGGGCGGCGGTTGGCGTCGCGGCAGGCGGGCCCTTCTCGCCGGCTAACTAAAGGCTGATGTTCTCGCCGGTAAGGCGAACCGGGGCGCCCTGGGCGGCCTCGGCAGACTCGGGGTGGGCAAGCAGCCACTTGTTGGCGGCCCACAACAGGTCGGCGTCGCCTGCGGCCACGTGCTGGGCGGGGGCGTCCAGGTTGGTGCCGGCGGGAAGCGCGACCAGGACCTTGAAGCCGGCATCGCTTACCTGGCAGGGAGCGTAGTGAAGGGTCGTGGCATAGACCTCGACCAGGGTATTTGCGGGCACGCGGAAGGCCTTGACGCGCGCGGTGTCAAGGGTGCCGGCCACGATGTCGGACTGCTTGGCCAAAAGAAGGACGAAGTCGCCCACGCCCAGGTTGAACTCGCTCGAGCGGTGGTACTCAAGGCAGTTGAGCTTGAGGTTGTGGCCATTGCACCAGCCAAACTGCACGTCAAGGCCGCCAAAGAGGGTGGGGGCCAGGGCGTGGGCGGCCTCAAGGCCCTGCAGCACGGCGTCTTGGGCCACGTAATCGGTGGCCTGGGGCAGCGGGGTCAGACGATCCAGCGCCTGGGCGATCTGAGCGGTGAGGGCGGGGTCGACGTTAGACCACACGGCACCGTACTCGGCAAAGGCCGGGTCTGTGACGGGGAGAATCTCAATCATCTTTTATGCTCCGATCTTGGCAAAGGAGGGCTTGAGAGCCGGGTACATCTCGCGCCAGGCCTGGTAGCGGGCCTCGTAGGCGTCGATGGCCGCCGGGTTGGGAACCACGGTGTCGCGGATGGCCACGATCTTCTCGCATGCCTCGCGCACGCTGGGGTAGGCGCCGGCCGCCACCGCGGCCGCGATGGCGCCGCCGTAGCCGGGACCCTGCTCGGTGACGGGCAGCTTGAGCTCGATGTCAAGTACGTTGGCCAGGATCTGCAGCCACAGGCGGCTCTTGGCGCCGCCGCCGCAGACCGTGGAGGCCTCGACGTCCACGCCCAGGGCGCGCGCGATCTCTACCGAGTCGCGGATGGCAAAGGCCACGCCCTCGAGCACCGCGCGGGTAAGGTCTGCGCAGGTGGTGGACATGCTCATGCCCACAAAGGCGCCACGGGCCAGGGTGTCGTTGTGCGGGGTGCGCTCGCCCATGAGATAGGGCAAGAAGTACGGCAGGCTCAGCGGCGCGTCGTCTGCGCTGATGCCGTCCTGGGCCGCGGCAAAGTCCTTGCTTCCCAGGATGTTCTGCACCCACCAGGCGTTGCAGCTGGCGGCCGAGAGGATGCAGCCCATGAGGTGCCACGATCCGTCGGCGTGGCAAAAGGAGTGGATGCGGTCGCCCACGCCCACGGCGTAGCTCAGGGTGGGGATAAAGACGGTGCCCGAGGTGCCCAGGCTCACGTTCATCGAGCCGGCGCCCACGCAACCGGTACCGATGGCGGCCGCGGCGTTGTCGCCCGCGCCGGCGCAGATCACGACGTCGTGGGGAAGGCCCAGCTCGTCGGCCACCTGGGGCAGGATGGTGCCGATCTTCTCGTAGCTCTCAAAGACCTGGGGAACCTCGGCACGGGTCAAGCCGCAGATCTCGAGCATGGGCTCCGACCAGTCACGGGCGCCCTCGTCAAACAGCAGCGTGCCCGAGGCGTCCGAGACGTCGGTCGCGTAGGCGCCGCACAGCAGGTGGTTGACGTAGTCCTTGGGAAGCATCACGTGGGCGATGTCGGCGTAGTTCTCGGGCTCGTTCTCGCGCATCCACAAGATCTTGGGCGCGGTGAAACCGGCATAGGCGATGTTGCCCGTCCACTCAAGCAGGCGAGACTGGCCCACGGCCTGGTTGAGGTACTCGACCTGCTTGACGGTGCGTCCGTCGTTCCACAGGATCGCGGGACGGATCACGTCGTCGTCGGCGTCCAGGGCAACCAGGCCGTGCATCTGGCCGGCCACGCCGATGCCCGCGACCTGGCTGGCGTCGAAGTCGGCGAGAAGGGCCGGCACGCCGCGCAGGACGGCCTGCCACCAGTCGCGCGGGTTCTGCTCGCTCCAGCCCGGCTGGGGGTAGGCGACGTCGTAGCCCTCGCTCACGACGTTCAAGATCTGGCCCTTCTCGTCCATAAGAAGGAACTTGCATGCAGAGGTGCCCAGGTCAATACCAATGAATTGCATTTCCTCTCCTTTGCGCTTTATCGTGCCCGCCGCACTTTGGTTAGCCTGTTTTATAAATCCATTTTACGGAAGTCTTTGATAAAATGGCTTGAGAAAAGACACGCACCGCGAACGGCATGGTTTTCTCCGTAAGCGGTGATTAACGTTTACCGTATTGACAACACTTGAGGGATTTCTTATATGAGCACCCAAAACGCGCCCAAGGCAAAGAGCACGCCCGCGACCTCGGCAGTGTTTCTTTGCCTCTACCAGGCAGAAGACGCCATGACCAAGCAGGAGGTCGCCGAGCGCTGCGCCTTGAGCCTGCCCACGGTTTACCAGGCTTTCTCGGTGCTTGAGGAGCAGGGGCTCATTTGCGCCGGCGACAACCGGCTGTCCACCGGCGGCAGGCGCGCGCAGACGTTTGCCGTGTCGAGCCAGAGCGTGGCGGCGATCGGCATCTCGCTTACCGGCCACAGCGTGCGCGGTGTGGCGTGCGACCTGTACGGCAACCCGGTCGAGGGCCTTTACCTCAAGCAGCCCCTGCAGGCCAAGCGCACCAAGGAATCGCTGGTGGCAAGCGTGGCCGCGGCCGTGGCGACGCTCGAGACCCAGATGGGGCGCCAGGGACTGCGGGCGGTTGGCGTGGGCATCGCGGTGCCTTCGGCCGTGGACCCGGCGAGCGGGCGGCTGCTTAACACCTCGGTTTTGCGGCTTTCGGGCAAGGAACTGTTTGCCAGCGAGCTGTGCGAGGGCCTGGGACTTGCCGCGCAGGTCTTCAACGACGCCAACTGCGGCGCGTACAGTCAGATCTTTCCCCGCACGCAGGGCGAGAGCTTGGCCTATCTGTCGCTGGAGCGCGGCGTTGGTGGCGGCGTGGTGATCGACGGGCGGCCGGTCGAGGGACCGCGCGGGACCTGCGGCGAGTTTGGTCACCTGTGCATCGTGCCCGGCGGCAAGAAGTGCGCCTGCGGGCGGGAGGGCTGCCTCGAGGCGTACTGCTCGAGCAACGTCTTGTCCGAGGAGCGCGGCTGCACGCTGGACGAGTTCTTCTCGGCCGCGGGGGCAGGCGACGCCGATGCACTGGCAGTGCTTGACGACTATATTGGCCACCTGGCCCGCGGCATCCAGGCGATTCACACCATGCTGGGCGTCGACGTGGCGCTGGGCGGCGAGATGGCCTCGTACCTCGAGCCGTGGTTCGACCGCATCGTCGAGGCCGAGCGCGCCGTCGACCCCTTCCCCACCGATCAGCCCTGCATCCTGCGGGCCAAGCACCCCAACCACGGCGTGCCCCTGGGCGCCGCGCAGCTCATGGCTCGCCGGTTCATCGAGTCGGTGTAGGCGGCCGGCGGCCCGCAAAGACAGCCCCGATGGCCCGTCGCGTGTCTCGCGGGCAAAAACTCAACAAGTCTGCCAACAAAACGGGCCCGGCTAAGTAGCCGGGCCCTTCTCGTCAACAAAACCGCAGGTCACGCGAGCGCGAAATTCTCGGCTACTCACCAGATGCGATTTCGTTGGCAGACTTGTCGCGTTTTTGATTTTTGGACCGCTTCAACCGACCCCAGACTCTCCTACTTGCCGTAGTTCTCGTCGGCCAGGACGTCCTCGAACATAGCGACGTACTTCTCGGGGAGCCAATCGGTGCCGCTCACGGCAGGGTTGTGCTTGTAGAGGAAGCGCGTGGCCAGCGAAAGGTCGATCGTGGCGGTGTACATGGCCTCCTCATCGGCGCCCTCGGCGGTAAAGGGCATGCCCGCGTAGTAGTGCGGCTCCCAGGTCTTGGCCGAGGGGCCCAGGATCGAGCTGCCGCCCCAGAAGTAGTTGTCCTTGTCAAGGCCGCCCAGGTTGGAGGACACGATGAAGATGCCCTCGCGGATGCACTGGGCGCGCAAGGTGTCGTCGCCCAGGCACTTGCCGTGGCAGTGCGCAAGGGCAGTCGAGTTGATGTACATGCGGCAGCCCTTGGCCACGTAGTAGTCCATGAGCTCGGGGAAGCAGTAGGTGTCGTAGCAGATGGCGCAGCCGATCGGGCCCCACGGGGTGTCCAGGATAAAGGGCTTGTCGCCGCGGGTGGCCCAGTTGGGCTCGGGGGCGGGCAGGTGCATCTTGTGGTAGTCGCCAACAAGGCCGTCGGGCGAGAAGATCGCCAGGCCGTTGTAGACCACCGAGGGGTCGTTGCTGTCCTTGATAGGCATGCCCATGACCACGTAGAGGCCCAGCTCCTTGGCCAGGGCGGCGACGGCGTCGGTCGAGGGGCCGGGAACGGTCTCGGCCAGCTTGTGCTGCATCTTCTCGGGCACGGGGACTTCGGCCTCGTCGTCGTAGGCGGTGAGGGCCATCTCGGGGAAGACGACCAGGTCAGAGCCCTTCTTCTTCGCAGCCTTCATGTAGCCCAGGATGCGGTTGAGGTTCTGCTCCTTTTGGCCCCACATAGGCCTTAGGGTTACGGTCGAGACGGTGATAATGTCCTCGTACATCAGGTGCTCCTCTCAAAAGACGGCGGTCGCGGACGCGGCTTG
>CAVKOL010000158.1:0-5249 GCA_963658035.1 Bacteroidaceae bacterium | reverse complement strand
CGCGACCTCATGCGCGCCGAGGGCATGGAGCCCCAGGTCGCCCTCACCATGCCGCTTTTGGTGGGCACCGACGGCGTGAAGAAGATGTCCAAGAGCTACAAGAACTACATTGGTTTGACCGACGAGCCGGCCGACATGTTTGGCAAGGTCATGTCCATCGCCGACGAGATCGTGCCCATGTACTACCGCCTGTGCTCGACCAAGTCCATCGAGGAGATCGACGCCATCGACGCCGCCTTTGCCGACGGATCGGCCGACCCCTACAAGCTCAAGCGCGAGTTGGGCGTCAACATCGTCGACCTCTACCACGGCGAGGGCGCAGGCGAGAAGGCCATGGCCGCCTTCGACGCGCAGTTCAAGGAGAACAAGGTCCCCGACAACATCGCCGAGTTCCCCTCCTCTGTGGTCGAGCCCAACGAGGACGGTAAGGTCTACCTGGGCAAGCTTTTGGTCGACGTGAAGATCGCCGCGAGCGCCGGCGAGGCCCGTCGCCTTGTCGACGGCGGCGGCGTCAAGGTCAACGGCCAGGCCGTCGAGCCCAAGTGCTACAACGTCGACCCCGCGCTTTTCTCGACCGGGACCATCATCCAGTCCGGCAAGAAGCGCTGGGCCAAGCTGGTCTAAGCTACGCGCATTCCTTTACGCTAGGTAGGCGCCCGGCGGGATTTCCCGCCGGGCGCCTTTCTTGTCCGGTCTGCTTGCGAGCTTTTTCGTTATCTGTATGTTTGTGTGCTCTGGCTGCGAGCTATTTCGATATCTGTATGCTCGCGCTGCCCACAGCGCGGCTTTTAGTTTGACGTTTTATTAACTCAACTGGGCTTTTGCGTTGAGCTGACGCCTCAAGCCCCGGTTCGAGCATACAGATATCGAAAAAGCTCGCAATGCAAAGACCAAAACACGCAGATATCGAAAAAGCTCGCAATCGCCGCCTCTCAAGGACTAGCTGGGAGCTAATGAAATCCCTTTGCCCACGGCCCATCATGGGGGCCACCGGCTGTACCGCCGGCAACGCGACCAAGGGAGAAACCATGTCCAAAGAAGGAAAGAAGCCCATCGGCAAGATCGTGCTCATCGTGCTTGCGGTGCTGGTAGTTGTGGGCGTCGTTGGCGCCATGGGAGGCAAGAAGACCACGATCACGCCGCCTTCCGACTCGTCTTCGCAGACAAGCGAGCAAAGTGCGGCTGCTAGCGACACCGCCGCCACCAGCGACGACAAGCAGGAGGCCTCCACCGATAACCTTGCGGTGGGCACCACCGTCAACCTGGCCGACGGCCTCTCGGTGACGGTCGACTCGGTGGAGACAGGCCTTTCCAACTACGACGGCTCCGCGATCACCGGCATCCACGTGACCTACGTCAACAACGGCGACGAGGGCGCGAGCTACAACCTCTACGACTGGAAGGGCGAGGACGCCAACGGCGCCCAGCAGTCCACCACCTACTATAGCAACGGCGCCGACGAGCTGAGCTCCGGCACGTTGGCCAAGGGCGGCACCGTCTCGGGCAACATCTACTTCAAGGGCGACATCACGCGCGCCCTCTACTTTGGCAGCATCCTCAGCAAGACCGCCTCGGCCAGCTGGACGCTCGCGTAAGATGGACAAAGCGGCCCGGGCGCTCGGCGCGGCAAAGGAGGCAGACGCGGTGGCAAAGAAACTCACAGAGGAGCTCTTGGGCGAGCTCCTGGATGCCCCGAGCATCGACGGCTACGTGGAAAGCCATGACTTTCCCGCGACCGACCTAGCCACCTACCTGCAGTTTCTTCTTGCCGAGAAGGGCCTTGAGCGCGCCCGCGTGGTGCGCATGGCCGACCTCAACGAGACCTTTGGCTACCAGATCTTCACCGGCGCGCGCCACCCCTCGCGCGACAAGGTGCTGCAGATCGCCTTTGCCATGGCCCTCACCCTGCGCGAGACCAACCGGGCTTTGACCGCGGCCGGCGTGAGCCGTCTGGACTGCAAGGACCGCCGCGACGCGATCATCATCTTTTGCATCGACCGCGGCTGCTCGCTGCAAAAGGTCAACGAGGAGCTTTACCGTTTTGGCGAGAAGACCGTCTGCTAGGGGGTGTCCGCGCGCTGGGCTATCATTGCGAGCATGGATACCGGCAAGACATACGGCGCGTCGGGCGCTGCGAGCGCGGACGACTTTGACGCGCAGCTTTTGAGCCACCTGGCTTCCTGCGGGAGGTCGGGTGGCTATCGCGTGCTCGAGGTGCTAAAGCGCTCGGACTTCGAGGTCACCGAGAAGGTCGTCTTTGCCGGTGAGGACGGCGGCGACCTGGGACCCTTCGTGCGCAAGCGCATCGACGCCGCGAGCGGCCTGGGCGGGGCCTATGAGCAGCTGCTCGTTGCCCAGCGGCGCGGGCTTCGCTGTCCCAACCTGCCGCGCATCGTCGATGTTTGGAACGACGGGCAGCAGGTCAACGTGGTCATGGAGTGGCTCTGCGGCCAGACGCTGGATGACCTGGTGGCGGCCGAGGGGCCTGGCACCGAGCTGGCCCGCGACGTCGTTTCGCAGGTGGCTCGCGCGGTCGAGACGCTGCACGGCGGCCTGGGGCAGGGCGCCCCGGTGATCCACCGCGACCTCAAGCCGTCTAACATCATGGTTGTGGGCGGCCAAGACGGTATCCCGCGCACCTTCGTCTTGATCGACCTGGGCATCGCCCGCACCTGGCGCGAGGGCGCCGAGGCCGACACCGCCCGCTTGGGCACGCGCGCCTATGCCCCGCCCGAGCAGTTTGGCTTTGGCCAGACCGGGGTGAGAAGCGACGTCTATGCCCTGGGCGCAATCCTGTACTTTTGCCTTACCGGCGAGGACCCGGCGCCGGGCAAGACCGCGGCGCAGCTGGTCTCGCGCCCGGGCATTCCCCTTGACCTGGCCCCGGTTGTGGTGCGGGCCATGAGCTTCGACCCCGAGGCCCGCTACGGCAGCGCGGCCGAGCTCGCGGCCGCAGTGGCGGGGGAGACGGGCGCGGCGGTCGGGGTCGCCCGCGGTGCTCGCCCAGGCCGGCCCGGTGGCGTCCCGGACCTTTGGGGCCGCGTGTGGAACACGCTGGTCGCGGGCGCGTTTCTCGTGTTGGTCGCCGCCTGCATTGGCAACTTCTTTGTTCCCACGCAGTCGAGCTTGCGCTATCCCACCTGGTACCTGGGCCTCGAGTTCCTCTTTTGGCTGCCCGTGAGCTTTGCCGCCGCGGCGTGGCTGCTCATCGACAAGCGTCGCATCATGCGCCAGGTCCCGGCCCTGGCCGAAGTTCCCCTGGGCGCCCAGCGCCTGCTTTGCGTCGCGGCCATGGTGGCCTCGCTCGTGGTCGTCATGGTCTTTGGCCTTATCGGCGGGGCACTTTAGGCCGCCCGCGCGCCACCCCTCGAGAAGTGTGTTCTTCTCGCCGCACACAGGTTGCCGCGCGCGGCCCGCATCTGCCGCGGTATCGTTTAAAGGTTGCGAACACACCTTTTGAGGGGGAATCCTTGGCTCACAAGAACGTCATCGAGCTGCTGGCCCCGGCCGGCGGCCCCGAGCCCTTTGCCGCCGCGCTGGCCGCGGGCGCCGACGCCATCTACTGCGGCTTTGGCAACGACTTCAACGCGCGCCGCAGCGCCACCAACTTCACGCCCCAGACCTTTGCCGATGCCTGCGAGAAGGCCCACCTTGCCGGCGTTCGCGTCTACGTGACGGTCAACGTCGTGGTGAGCACCAAGGAGATTCCGCGCGTCTTGGCCCTGGTCCGCGAGGCCTGGCTTCTGGGCGCCGACGCCTTCATCATCCAGGACTGGGGCCTTTTCACCGAGATTCGCCGCACCTGGCCCCAGATCGAGACGCACGTCTCGACGCAGGCCAACATCCACGACGAGCGCGGCGTCCTGTGGTGCCGCGACCGGGGCGCCGACCGCGTGACGCTTTCGCGCGAGCTGTCGCTGCCCGAAATCCAAAAGATCGCCCGCACCGGCGTTGAGCTGGAGTGCTTTGGCCACGGCGCCCTGTGCTTTTGCTACTCGGGCGTGTGCATGTTGAGCTCGATGTCGGGCGGCCGCTCGGCCAACCGCGGCATGTGCGCCCAGCCCTGCCGCCTGCCCTACGAGGTCTATGACGAGAAGGGCGTCATGCAGGACATCCCCAACGTCCCCACGGCGGGCCTCGCCGAGACGAGCCGCGGCGTGGGCGGTACGCGCGCCCTGTGCCCCAAGGACTATTGCCTGGTGGACAACCTGGGCGAGATGATCGGCGCGGGCGTGGGCTCGCTCAAGGTCGAGGGCCGCATGAAGGCCCCCGACTACGTCTACCAGGTCGTGGGCGCCTATCGCCAGGCCATCGACGCGCAGATTGCGGGTCGCGACCTGGGCAAGGCCGAGACCGCCGATATCCACCGCCGCCTTAAGCGGGCCTTTAACCGCGACTTCACCAACGCCTACCTCATGGGCACCTCGGGCAACGAGATGATGAGCTACGAGCGCTCCAACAACCGCGGCGAGGTCGTGGGCGAGGTCACGGGCTCGCGCGTGCTTGAGGACGCCGTCGAGCGCCGCGGCGGGACCAACGGCGGCCGCGCCCGCATGCGCCGCTTCACCCGCGCCGAGGTGACGGTTGCCCTGTGCGCCCCGGTGGGCGCGGGCGACCTGCTTGAGCTGCGTCCCGTTAGCGACCCCACGCAGTTCTTGACGGCCAACGTCGTGGCCGACGCGGCCGCCGGCGAGACGATCGCCTGCACGGCCCCGCGCCCCATCGAGGCCGGCGCCGTGGTGCGCGTCATTCGCTCGCAGGCCGCGATGGACGCCGCCTCGCGCGTGGCCGGCGCCGACACGCCCCGCAAGCGCGCGGTTGCCGTGCGCGTCGTGGCGCGGCTGGGCCAGCCCTTCACGGTGGAGCTCACCTGCGCGGACGGCGAGGCCACCGCGACCGCGCAGGGCTTTATCGTCGAGGCGGCGCAGACCCGCGCCGTCACGGCCCAGGACCTCATGGCCCACGTGGGCCGCATGGGTGGCGGCCCCTTTGAGCCTGTGAGCTGGGACATCGAGCTGGACGAGGGCTGCGGCATGGGCTTCTCGGCGGTTCACAAGGTACGCGCCCAGGCTGTGCGCGAGCTTCGCGATGCGCTTTTGGCCCCGTATGCGGCACGCGAGAAGGACACGCGCCCCGCGCCGTCTGCGGCCGTGGTGGCAAAGCGCCTGGCCGAGGCTCGCGCGGCGGCTGTGCCGTCAAACGCGCCGCAGGTCGCAGGCGGTGCGGAGGGTGCCGCCCCCACCGCCGTC
>CAVKOL010000157.1:0-5296 GCA_963658035.1 Bacteroidaceae bacterium | reverse complement strand
AGAAGGGCAAGAACGCCGTCTACGAGATGGCCGAGATCATCCAGCGCGTCGAGGCCCTCAACGCGCGCCTGTACAAGCCCGACGTGCCCCACGGCACCGTGGTCCTCTCGGACATCTCGTGCGTCTCGGCCTCGCTTAACGCCGTGCCGTCCGAGTGCGAGATCTACCTGGACCGCCGCCTTGCCCTGGGCGAGACGTTGGACCAGGTCCGCGCCGAGATGGACGAGCTGGTGGCCGGCAAAGACGCCACCTGGGAGGTTGGCTGCCTGGACCACGTGAGCTGGAAGGGTCGCGACCTGCACTACGTCCCCATGCACGACCCCTGGAAGACGGCCGAGGACGCGCCCATCGCCCAGGCCCTCATCGGTGCCTACACCCAGGTGTACGGCCACGCGCCCACCAAGTTCGACTTCTGGGACTTTGGCACCAACGGCATCACGCCCATCGCCCACGGCGTGCCCACCATCGGCTTTGGCCCCGGCCCCTATAAGCTGGCCCACATGACCAACGAGCACACCCCCGTGGCAGACGTCGAGCTTGCCTGCAAGGTCTACCAGCAACTGATCGCCAACCTGTAGCATCGCCATTGCACCCACGTCTACCTGCGGCGCATTTAACGCGCCTGTGGAGAGGAGAAGACCGTGAAGCATAAGATCTGCAAGGACTTTTTGTGGGGCTCGGCCACGGCGGCCTACCAGTGCGAGGGCGCGGCCCACGAGGGCGGCCGCGGCAACAGCCAGTGGGACGACTTCCTCGAGAGCCCGGCCAACGAAGGCGGCATCACAGGTGCCGTGAGCTGCGACAACTACCACCATTTTGCCGAGGACCTGCGCCTGCAGCGCGAGGGAGGCCAAAACACCTACCGCCTGTCCATCTCGTGGTCGCGCATCCTGCCCACGGCCGACGGCGCCCCCAATCCCGAGGGCATCGCCTTCTACCGCGCCCTCTTTGACGAGTGCACACGCCTTGGCATCGAGCCCCTAGTCACGCTCTTCCACTACGATATCCCCAGCTACGTGGCCCAAAAGGGTGGCTTCGAGAACCGCGAGGCGGCATACGACTTTGCCCGCTATGCCCGCGTGTGCTTTGACGCCTTCCGCGACCAGGTCAAGCTCTGGATCACGGTGAACGAGCCCGCCTACTACACCTACTGCAGCTACCTGGCCGCCGACTACCCGCCCTTTGTGGCCGACCTGCAGCGCTACGCCTGCGCCTCGTACCACGTGATGCTGGGCCATGCCCTGGCCGTGGCCGAGTTTCGTGCGGGCGGTTACGAGGGCCAGATCGGCATCGACCAGGACTCGGGCTATGCCCAGACCCCCTACAGCGACCCGGCCAACCAAAAGGCCCTGCGCTACGCCGAGCTCTTCTACGTTCGCTGGGTCCTGGACCCGGCCCTTCTCGGCCGCTGGCCCCATGACCTGCGTGCCGCTCTAGAGGAGAAGGGCATCGACCTGGGCTTCGTTTTACCCGGCGACGAGAAGATCATCGCGGGCGGCCGCGGCGACCTTCTCGCCCAAAACATCTACACCCGCAAGAACGTGCAGGTAAACACCGACGGTGTGACTCAGTTCAAGGTCAACCGCAAGGGGTCGGCCTCCAAGGTCAAGGAGGGCACGTCGATCGGCGGCTGGTTCGAGACCATCGACGACCCAACCGTCGAGAAGAACAAATGGGGCCGCGAGATCTACCCCAAGTGCATGTACGACACGTTGATGGGCATCAAGCGCGACTACGGCGACGTGCCCGTCTACATCGCCGAGTGCGGCCACGGCATGTACGAGGAGCCCGACGCCAACGGCTACGTTGAAGACGACGAGCGCATTGGCATCCTCAAGCGCTTCATCGACTACATGGTCCAGGCTATCGACGAGGGCGCCAACGTCCGCGGCTTCTACGTGTGGTCGACGATGGACCTCTACAGCTGGATTAATGGCTACCAAAAGCGCTACGGACTGGTGCGCGTGGACTACGACAACGGGCTTCGCCGTATCCCAAAGAAGAGCTGGTACTGGTATCGCGACTACATCAAAGAGTTAATGAGCTAGAGAGGGGAGAAAACAATGGGCAAGTACGACGAGTTTTCCAAGCAGGCGCTGGCGGCCCTTGGAGGCAAGGAGAACCTCACCTACGTGACGCACTGCATCACGCGCCTGCGGGTGAGCTACAAGGACGAGGCTCTTGTCGACGTCGAGGCGCTGCGCCACCTGCCGGAGTGCGCCGGCCTGGTGAAGAAGGACCACGTGGCACAGCTCATCATTGGCCCGGACATCAAGAACGCCTTTGACGAGTTCGTGGCCACGGCGGGTTGGGACCCGGACCTTGACCTGCGCCCCGGCACGGCGGCGACCGCGGCCGACGTCGTTCCGCAAACCGGCGCCCCCGAGGGCAAGCAGAGCCCGCTCACGGCCTTTAGCAACTTCGTGGCGCCCGTCTTCATGGACATCGTCCCCGCCCTTTCTGTGGGCGGCATGGTCCTGGCCGTGAAGACCCTTCTCGTCAACTACTTTGGCGTCTCGACAGACTCGGGCACCGCGCAGTTTTTGCTGTGCTTCTTTAGCGCCGCGTTCAACTACATACCCATCTACCTGGGCTATTCTCTGTGCAAGAAGCTCAATATGCAGCCGATTCTGGGCATGCTTCTGGGCGGCATCATGGTGTGCACGCGCTTCCAAAGCGGCAACGTCACCGACTTCTTTGGCATCGCCGTGCCGCAGGTCGACTACACCTCGAGCATCATCCCCATTGTGCTGGGCGTCTTCTTCATGTGGTACGTCTACCGCTTTGTGAGCAAGCACATGCCGCAGGTCATCACGTTCTTCATGACGCCGTTGGTCACGATGCTGGTGACCGTGCCCGTGACCTTGATCGTCCTGGGCCCCATCGGCACCGAGCTCTCGGACGCCGTGGGCGTGGGCGTCCAGTGGGTCTGCGACACCCTGGGCTTCCTCGCGCAGCCGCTGCTGTGCGTGGCCTATCCCTACATGGTCATGCTGGGCCTGGACAAGGCTTGGGAGCCGCTTCAGCTGCAGCTTCTTGCCACACTGGGCTACGACGCGATCACCGGCGGCGTGGGTTTTGTCTCTAACCTGTGCATCGGAGCGTCTGCCCTGGCAGTGGCCACGGCGCAGCGCGACAAGTCCCAGCACGGTCTTATCGCCTCGTTTGGCATCACGGGCCTGTGCGGCGTGACCGAACCGGCCTTCTACGGTTCGTTGATCGAGCGGCCGCGCGTCTTGATCGGTACGGCCATCGGCGCCGCAGCGGCCGGTCTCTTCGAGGGTATCTTTGGCCTGCGCGCCTTTATCCCCACCTCGTGCTCGGGCCTGCTCACCTTCCTGCAGTATCTTGAGCCCGAGACCGGCGACCTGTACTACATTGTGGTCTCGGCTATCACGGCGGCGATCGCGATCGTGGTGAGCTTCGTGGCCGTGCGCATCATCCTGACGTGGGACGAGCACCATGCGGCGACGGACGACGAGAAGGCCGCGGCGGCGGCCGCGGCGATGGACGGCAAGGCAGGGGAGAAGTAAGCATGGCAGTCGAGTTTGGCCTGGTGGAGAACGGTAGCGAGAAGCACGTGGCGCCGGGCGCGGGTGCGGCTGGCGATGGCGAGAAGACCTTCGGCCCGGCGACGGCCGAGGCGGCCCTGCGCTTCCACCGCACGATTCCCGGCTACGAGCCCACGCCGCTTGTCTCGCTGGACGCGTTGGCCGCTCACCTGGGCGTGGCCCAGGTGTGGGTCAAGGACGAGAGCGCCCGCTTTGGCCTCAACGCTTTCAAGGGCCTGGGCGGCTCCTACGCCGCGGCCCGCGTGGTCGCCGGCCGCCTTGACATCGACCCCGCCGACCTCACCTTTGACCTTCTTACCAGTCCCGATGTAGCCGAGAAGGTCGCTGGCCTCACCTTTGTGACCGCCACCGACGGTAACCACGGCCGAGGCCTTGCCTGGACCTGCCGCATGCTGGGCGCGGGCTGCGTGGTCTACATGCCGCGCGGCAGCGCCGCCGAGCGCCTTGAGAACATCCGCGTCCAGGGTGCCCAGGCCCAGATCTTGGACCTCAACTACGACGACTCGGTGCGCTTCGCGGCCGCGCAGGCCAAGGAGCACGGCTGGGTGCTGGTCCAGGACACCTCGTGGGACGGCTACGAAGAGATTCCCACGTGGATCATGCAGGGCTACACCACGTTGGGGCTGGAAGCTGCCTACCAGCTGGGCGCCCAGGTGCCCACGCATGTTTTCTTGCAGGCAGGAGTGGGCGCGATGTCCGGCGCGATCACCGGGTTTCTCGCCAACTACTACGGCTCCGAGCGGCCGCGCATCTGTATCGTGGAGCCCAACGCGGCCGATTGCGTCTACCGCACCGCGGCCGCGGGCGACGGCCGGCTTCACGCGGTGGCCGGCGACCTGCCCACGATGATGGCAGGCCTGGCCTGCGGCGAGCCGTGCGGCGTGGGTTGGCGCGAGCTCGAGCGCTCGGCCGATTTCTTTGCCAGTGTGCCCGACGAGGTCGCGGCCCGGGGCATGCGTGTCCTGGCCAACCCGCTGCCCGGCGACCGCGCGGTTGTCTCGGGTGAGTCGGGTGCCGTGACCTTGGGTTTCTTGGCCACGCTGCTTTCTGGCGAGAGCGAGACCGCCCGCGCCGCGGCCGCCCGCCTGGGCCTGGGCCCCAACTCGCGCGTCCTTCTCGTCTCGACCGAGGGCGCCACCGACCGCGCCAACTACCGCCGCGTCCTTTGGGGTTTCTAGGGCCCTGCAGCAAAAACACGAAAGACGGGCGCAGCAACGAGGATGGCCGAGTAGCCAACGTTTTGAGCGACTTCCCAACTGGGGTTTTGTCTCTCAAAATCGGCGGCTACTCGGCCAATCGCTCTACTGCGCCCGTCTTTCGTTAATTTTGTTGCAAAGGCGTCGGCGGCGGCGAGAAACCCGGATCCTACTTGCCCATCGCGCGGCGGACGGCCTTGACGGCCTCGTCGACGATGACGACCGACACGGCGCACAGCAGCATCTTGCCCCACAGCGCGGCGGACAAAGGCACCGTCTCAAACACCGCGGCGCCAAACTCGGTGATGGCAAACTGCATGGCCAAGACCAGGCCAAACACGCCCAGCATCAGCTTGTTGTTGCCCACGTTCTTAAGCATCGGCACGTTGTTGAGCTCACGGCAGTTGAACGCGTTCAAGAGCTGCATCAGCACGAAGAGGGTAAAGAGCACGGTGGCCTTCTCGCCCTCGGCACAGCCCAGGAAGTTCCAGAAGTGCTGCGCCATGAAGATCGCCGAGATGTAGATGC
>CAVKOL010000156.1:0-5499 GCA_963658035.1 Bacteroidaceae bacterium | reverse complement strand
ACCTGGAGAAGTGCCGCGCCAACGTGGCCATGCGCAACCCCAACGCCCGCGTCATCCCCATCTGCGCCAAGACCGGCGAGGGGATGGACGAGTGGTTCGAGTGGCTGCGCGACCAGGTGGCCGCCTGGAAGGCCGGCGAGTAGCCGCCGCGGCCGCCTATCCGCCGCGCCACCCGGCACCCCGCCCAACCAGCAGTTTATTCGCGGTGCTTGAGGGAGCATCGCCCGTAATAAGGAGAGGGACATGTCCAACAACCTGGACGACAACCCCATGAGGGGCACGTTGACCGACGAAGAGATCGCCGCGCGCAACGTCATTCCAACCACCAACCCTGCCGGCGAGCCGCACCGCATTCTCGCCCCCGATTACTTCCAGGAGGTCGAGACCTTCACCACCTGGACCAACGACGACCGCAACACCCCCGGCCCCGCCGCCTCCGAGCCCTTGAAGCCCGCCGTCCTTGCCACCGCGGCCAAGATCACTGACCGCATTGGCAACAAGACCAGCCAAGACGACCCCGACTACTGGGGCCTGGCCTCGGTCATGACCAACGAAGAGGCCGAGCTCTGCGCCCACATCAAGATGCGCGTGCCCATCACCTTGCCCGAGCTGGTCAAGAAGTCCGGCATGCCCCAGGACAAGGTCCAGGAGCTTCTCGACTCCATGTCGGTCAAGGGCATCCTCGAGTACAACTGGGAAAATCCCGCCCACGAGAAGCAGTACGTCCTGCCCATGTACGTCCCCGGCTGCGCCGAGTTCACGCTCATGAACCAAAAGCAGCTTGAGGAGCACCCCGAGCTGGGCAGCTTCTTCGAGCGCATGGCCTTCCTTCCCCTCACCAAGGTGACCAAGATGGTCCCGCAGGGCGGCGCCGGCATCGGCATGCACGTCATCCCCGTCGAGAAGTCCATCGCCCACGAGAACCAGTCGGTCGACATCGAGCACATCTCGTACTGGCTCAAGAAGTACGACCGCTACGCCGCCGGCGCCTGCTCCTGCCGCCTGGGCGAGCGCGCTCGCGGCGCCGGTAGCTCCGACGACCCGCAGGATTGGTGCATTGGCGTGGGCGACATGGCCGATTACCTGGTCGAGACCGGCAAGGGCCACTTCATCACCTACGACAAGGTCATCGAGACGCTCCTTCGCGCTGAGAAGAACGGCTTCGTCCACCAGATCACCAACATCGACGGCGAGGACAAGATCTTCGCCATCTGCAACTGCCAGGTCAACGTCTGCCACGCCCTGCGCACTTCTCAGCTGTTCAACACCCCCAACCTCAGCCGCTCGGCCTACGTGGCCCACGTCGACGAGTCAAAGTGCGTGGCCTGCGGCGCCTGCGTCGAGGTGTGCCCGGCGGGCGCCCCTAAGCTGGGCCAGAAGCTCTGCACCAAGAACGGCAAGGTAGAGTACCCCATCCAGCCGCTGCCCGACGACAACCACTGGGGCGAGGAAGACTGGGACTGGGACTACAAGGACCACAACCGCATCGAGTGCCACGAGACCGGCACCGCCCCCTGCAAGGTTGCCTGCCCGGCGCACGTCCCCGTCCAGGGCTACCTGCGCATGGCCGCTCAGGGCCGCTACACCGAGGCACTGGGCCTGATCAAGCGCTCCAACCCCTTCCCGGCCGTCTGCGGTCGCGTGTGCAACCGCCGCTGCGAGGCCGCCTGCACCCGCGGCACCGTTGACGAGGCCGTGGCCATCGACGAGGTCAAGAAGTTCATAGCCGAGAAGGACCTCGACGCCGCCACCCGCTTTGTTCCCGAGCCGGTCATCCCCTCGATGCGCGGCCGCTTCAACCAAAAGGTCGCCGTCATCGGCGCCGGCCCCGCGGGCCTCTCCTGCGCCTACTACCTGGCCGAGAAGGGCTACAACCCCGTCGTCTTCGAGAAGAACCCGCTGCCCGGCGGCATGATGACCTACGGCATCCCGGCCTACAAGCTGGCCAAGGACGTCGTCGCGGCCGAGATCGACGTCATGCGCGAGATGGGCGTCGAGATCCGCTGCGGCGTCGAGGTGGGCCGCGACGTCACCCTGGACGAGCTGCGTGAGCAGGGCTTCGTTGCCTTCTACGTGGCCATCGGCTGCCAGGGCGGCCGCCTGGCCGGCGTCCCCGGCGAGGACGCGGCCGGCGTCCTTACCGCCGTCGACTTCCTGCGTACCGCGCTTGACGACCCCAACCACGAGGTCAGCGGCACCACCGTCGTCATCGGCGGCGGCAACGTGGCCATCGACGCCGCGCGCGTCTCGGTGCGCTGCGGCTCGCCCGAGGTCTCCATGTACTGCCTGGAACAGCTGGACGAGATGCCCGCTCTGCCCGAGGAGATCGACGAGGCAACCGAGGAGGGCGTCTCTATCCAGAACGGCTGGGGCCCCGCCAAGATTGAGGTCGACGAGTCCGGCCACGTGACCGGCGTCACCTTCAAGCGCTGTACCAGCGTCTACGACGAGAACCACCGCTTCGCGCCCGTCTACGACGAGAACGACACCGTGACCGTCGCCTGCGACAACGTGATCTTGTCCATTGGTCAGTCCATCGAGTGGGGCGACCTTCTCGCCGGCTCCAAGGTCGAGCTTGGCCGCGGCAACGGCGCCGTCGCCGACCCCCAGACCTACCAGACGGCCCAGCCCGACATCTTTGTGGGCGGCGACGTCTACACCGGCCCCAAGTTTGTGATCGATGCCATCGCCGCAGGTCACGAGGCCGCGATCTCTATTCACCGCTACGCGCAAAAAGGCTCGCTCACCATTGGCCGCAACCAGCTGCACTACGTCGAGCTTAACAAGGGCGACATCATGCTCGACCCCAACGGCTACGACCACGCCGGCCGCCAAGAGGCTAAGGTCGACCACGTCAAGACGATCCTGCATGACTGGACCGACACCCGCCGCACCTTCACCGAGGAGCAGGTCAAGACCGAGTGCGCGCGCTGCCTCAAGTGCGGTGCCTCGATCGTGGATGCCAACAAGTGCATCGGTTGCGGCCTGTGCACCACGCGCTGCGAGTTCGACGCCATCCACCTCACCCGCGACAACCCCGGTTGCTCCAAGATGGTGCCCTCCGAGGCCAAGATGAAGTCCATCCTGCCCTACGCCGCCAAGCGCGGGATCAAGCTCTTGATCAAGGGCAACAAGGACAAGAAGAAGTAGGCCGCCGTGCACGAGTTAGGCATCGTCGTTCATCTCATCAAGATGGTCAAAGAGGTGGGGGAGGAGAATTCCCTCACCTCGGTGAGCCGCGTCACCATGACGTTGGGCGAGGTCTCGGGCGTGGTTCCCAGCTACATGACCGATTGCTGGCGCTGGGCGGCAGACAAAGAGGGCCTGCTGCGCGGCAGCGAGCTGGTGATTGAGGAAGCCCCGGCCACCACGATTTGCAACGCCTGCGGCAAGACCTACCCAACCGTGGCCCACGGCAAGACCTGCCCGCATTGCGGCAGCTCAGACACCGTCCTTCTCACGGGAGACCAGGTCGAGCTCACATCTATAGAGGCCTGCTAGGAAGCGGCCCGGCAAGACCTCCAGCACAACCCCGAGCCTTCACAAACAACGGCGGCGAGAAGACCCCATCGGCCTTCTCGCCGCCGCGCTTTTCTTCTTATGTGACGGCATTGTGAAAAGGATACGCCCGGCTCCGTGGCTTTTTGACAACAGCCAAAGGGGGCGCGTAAAGTTCATCTTCGCGTCAATCCGGGGCGGCTGTGCTGGGCAGCCCTTGAATAACAGACAAAATAGCACGTCAATAGGTATAGAAGGAGAGAACTTTGCCTACAATTAACCAGCTCGTACGCAAGGGTCGCGTGAGCACTAAGGCCAAGTCCAAGAACGCAGCACTGCAGCACAACCCCCAGAAGCGTGGCGTTTGCACCCGCGTCTTCACTACTACCCCCAAGAAGCCTAACTCCGCTCTTCGTAAGGTCGCCCGTGTGCGCCTCGTGAACGGCATCGAGGTTACCGCCTACATCCCCGGTGAGGGCCACAACCTCCAGGAGCACTCCATCGTCCTTATCCGCGGCGGTCGTGTCCGTGACCTCCCTGGTGTTCGTTACAAGATCATCCGCGGCGCTTATGACTGCGCAGCCGTCCAGAACCGCAAGAAGGCTCGTTCCCGCTACGGCGCCAAGCGTCCTAAGTAGTCTCTAACTACGATCATCTAATAACACCAGTTCTTAAGGAGATAGAACATGCCGCGTCGTGCAGCAGCAAACCGTCGTGAGGTTCAGCCTGACGCCGTTTACAACAACCGTCTGGTTACCCAGCTCATCAACAAGGTGCTCCTCGATGGCAAGAAGGCCACCGCAGAGCGCATCGTCTACGGCGCCTTCGAGATGGTCGCCGAGAAGTCCGGCGAGGACGCCATGACCGTCTTCAAGAAGGCCATGGACAACATCCGCCCGACCCTCGAGGTCAAGCCCAAGCGCGTCGGTGGCGCCACCTACCAGGTGCCCATGGAGGTCAACTCCCGTCGTGCCACCACCCTCGCCATCCGCTGGATGGTCAACTTCTCCCGCGCCCGCAAGGAGAAGACCATGGCCGAGCGTCTGGCCAACGAGATTCTCGACGCCTCCAACGGCGTCGGCGCGTCCGTGAAGAAGCGCGAGGACCTCTTCAAGATGGCAGAGGCCAACCGCGCGTTCTCCCACTACCGTTTCTAAGTCGCCAAAGGAGAGTAGCTACACATGGCTAAGGCTAAGTACAAGCTCGAAGACCTCCGCAACATCGGCATCATGGCCCACATCGATGCTGGTAAGACGACGACTACCGAGCGCATTCTTTACTACACCGGCAAGACCCACAAGATCGGTGAGGTCCACGACGGTGCTGCTACCATGGACTGGATGGTTCAGGAGCAGGAGCGCGGCGTAACCATTACCTCCGCTGCTACCACGTGCTTCTGGAAGGACCACGTCATCCAGATCATCGACACCCCGGGCCACGTTGACTTCACCGCCGAGGTCGAGCGCTGCCTGCGCGTTCTCGACGGCGCTGTGGCCGTCTTCGACGCCGTCGCCGGCGTTCAGCCCCAGTCCGAGACCGTTTGGCGCCAGGCCCGCAAGTACGGCGTGCCCTGCATCGCCTTCATCAACAAGTTCGACCGCGTGGGCTCCGACTTCTTCCACGCCATCGACACCATGAAGGAGCGCCTGCACGCCCCCGCCGTCGCCGCCCAGATCCCCATGGGCGCCGAGGCCAACTTCTGGGGTCTCGTCGACCTGGTCACCATGACCGCTTGGGACTTCAAGGAAGACGCCAAGGGCATGATTTACCCCGAGCCCATGGACGAGATCCCCGCCGAGTTCGCCGAGCTGGCCGCTGAGAAGCGCGAGGAGCTTCTCGACGCCGCCGCCAACTTCGACGACGAGATCATGGAGGCCGTCCTCGAGGAGGCCGAGGTCCCCGTCGACCAGCTCAAGGCCGCTATCCGCAAGGGCGTCATCGAGGGTGGCATCAACCCCGTCTTCGTCGGCTCCGCCTACAAGAACAAGGGCATCCAGGAGC
>CAVKOL010000155.1:0-5521 GCA_963658035.1 Bacteroidaceae bacterium | reverse complement strand
CCGAGGCCGACCTCACCCGCCTCACCGCGGCCGAGATCGCCGACGTCGACTACGTGGTGGTCGTCGCCGAGGGGCCGAGCAACGCCAGCCACCGCCGCGGCCAGGACAAGGACGGCAACTTCATCCCGCTGTCCATCCAGTACCGCCCCTACACGGCCGACTCCGACGTCGTTCGAAAGGTCTCCCTGGCAGGCGACCCAGCCGACGGCTCCAAGTGGGCCGAGCACCCCGAGGGCGCCAAGGGCGTCGAGATCGAGAACCGCAGCTACTTTGGCCGCACCTCGATGGTCACCAACGAGGGCCAGCTCGACCAGATCCTCTCCGCCGCCGCCCTTGCCAAAGAGGCCGGCAAGCCCTGCATCGTGGTTTTGGACATCCACAACCCCATGTGCGTCCACGAGTTTGAGGACCAGGTCGACGCTATTCTCGTCACCTTGTCCAGCTGCCCCGAGGCCGCCTTCGACATCATCGCCGGCAACGACGAGCCCTCTGGCCTGCTTCCCCTGCAGATGCCGCGCGACATGGTGGCGGTCGAGGCCCAAAACGAGGACGCCCCGCGCGACCTTGACTGCTACGTCGACGCCGACGGCAACACCTACGACTTCGCCTTTGGCCTCAACTGGTCCGGCGTCATCGACGATGACCGCGTCAAGCAGTACAGCGTGGCGCCGCTGACCAAGCTGGCATAGCACTTTACCTGCGGCGGGTTTACTCTTCCCTGGCCTGCCGCAGGTCGCGCCCTTCTCACCTCACCGAGAAGGGCGCGCTTTCACCAAACACCATCGTCTACCAGGCCTTTAGTCACAACTTGCATTTTTCACGGCACAAATGGTGCCATTTGCCACAATTTAGCCACAAATGCCCACCCGCCGTTTTTCAATAGGTGGGCGGCACGTGTCGCTGTCAAGATAGCCTTGTTTCGTATTGGTAAACCACCAATGAAAGGGGCACTCATGACAGGGAAGAGCATGAATGTCACGCGTCGCGGCTTTGTCGCCACCGGCGCACTCTCCGCGGGCCTGCTGACTCTGGCCGGCTGCAACACCTCGAAGAAGGAGGAGGAGACCTCCACCAAGGGCTCGGGCTACACCGAGACCGACTCCGGCAACGGCTACATGGTCGTCGACAACGGCGACGGCAAGCAGCTCTCCTACTCGCCCGATTCTGGCCTCAAGCTCATCGAGGTCGACGGCTACGCCTTCAAGGACTTCGAGGGCACCGGCGAGCTGGTGCCTTACGAGGACTGGCGCCTTACCGCCGAGGAGCGCGCCGAGGACCTGGCTTCCCGCGTCACCATGGACCAGATCGCCGGTCTTATGTGCTTCTCCGGCCACCAGGCCAAGATCGAGGACGACTGCTCCGTCACCGATACCCAGAAGGAGTTCTTGGACGGCGGCGTGCGCGCGGTCCTGAACGCCTCCTCCGGCTTCGCCGCCTTCAAGCAGGCCACCTGGGCCAACAACATGCAGGCCTACGCCGAGGCTTCTTCCAACAAGATCCCCATCAACTTCTCGTCCGACCCGCGCCAGGGCAAGAACTGCACCAACTGGCCCGATAACCTGGGCCTGGCCGCCTCCTTCGACCCCGAGGTCTCCAAGGCCGCCGGCGCCGGCATCGCCCGCGACATGCGTGAGATGGGCATCACCATGTACCTCGGCCCGCAGACCGACGTCGCTTCTGACCCCCGCTGGGCCCGCTTCTCCAGCACCTTTGGCGTCGACCCCGCGCTCTCCCGCGACATGGTGCGCGCCCACATCGACGGCCTGCAGTCCACGCTCGACGACAACGGCGAGGACCAGGGCTGGGGCACCGGCTCGCTGCTGGCCATGGTTAAGCACTGGCCGGCCGAGGGCCCGGGCGAGGGCGGCCGCGAGGGCCACACCGACGGCGGCAAGTACGCCGTCTACCCCGGCGACAACTTCGCCGCGCTGACGATCCCCTTCGTCGACGGCGCCTTCAAGCTCGACGGCAAGACCGAGTGCGCCGCCTCCATCATGACCTCCTACACCATCGCCTGGTCCGAGGACGGCGAGTACGGCGACCTGGTGGGCTCGGGCTTCTCCAAGTACAAGGTCCAGGACCTGCTCCGCGAGAAGTACGGCTTCAAGGGCTCTGCCTGCACCGACTGGGCAGTTCTTGAGAACAACGAGGACCCCGACACCTTTGCGTGGACCTGCTGGGGCCTCGAGGACAACACCGTGTGGAACCCCGCCAAGCGCGCGGCCAAGGCCGTTGAGGTCGGCGTCGACCAGATGGGCGGCTGCAACGACACCCAGGTTCTTAAGGACGCCTACGACGCCATGAAGGAGTCCCTGGGCGAGGAGAAGGCCGAGGCCAACTTCCGCGAGGTCGCCAAGCGCCTGCTTCTTGGCTACTTCAACTGCGGCCTGTTCGAGGATCCCTACGTCGATCCCGCGACCGCCAAGTCCGACCTGGACAAGGGCGACGAGGACGCCAAGGCCGCTGCCTTCGAGGCCCAGGTCAAGGGCATCGTCATGCTCAAGAACCACGGCAACGTGATCAAGAGCGCCACCGGCTCCGACAAGCCCAAGGTCTACCTGCCCATGCGCTACACCGCCGAGGCCGAGACCTGCTCTGGCATGGGTCACGTCTCCTGGTCCACCACCTCCGCCAGCTGCGAGCTGCCCGTCTCCTCTGCCATTGCCGAGAAGTACTTCGACGTCGTGACCGACACCCTGGCCGACACCTTGACCGGCCCGGTCGACGAGAAGACCAGCGCCGCCACGCCCGCCGAGGCCGACCTCACCCGCCTCACCGCGGCCGAGATCGCCGACGTCGACTACGTCGTCGTGGTTGCCAAGGCCCCGAGCAACGCCAGCTCCCGCCGTGGCCAGGACAAGGACGGCAACTACATCCCGCTGTCCATCCAGTACCGCCCCTACACCGCCGACTCCGACTCCGTGCGCAAGGTCTCCCTTGCCGGCGACCCCGCCGACGGCACCTTCTGGGCCGAGCACGAGAACGGCGCCAAGGGCGTCGAGGTCGAGAACCGCAGCTACTACGGCCGCTCCGCTATGATCACCAACGAGGGCCAGCTCGACCAGATCCTCTCCGCCGCCGCCCTGGCCAAGGAGGCCGGCAAGCCCTGCATCGTGGTCCTGGACATCCAGAACCCCATCTGCGTCCACGAGTTTGAGGACCAGGTCGACGCCATTCTCGTCTCCATGTCCAACTGCCCCGAGGCCGCCTTCGACATCATCGCCGGCAAGGACGAGCCCTCTGGCCTGCTGCCCATGCAGATGCCCAAGGACATGCTCGCCGTTGAGGCCCAGAACGAGGATGCGCCGCGCGACCTGGACTGCTACGTCGACGTCGACGGCAACACCTACGACTTCGCCTTTGGCATGAACTGGTCCGGCGTCATCAACGACGACCGCGTCAAGCAGTACAGCGTGGCCCCGCTCACCGCTCCCGAGAACTAAGGGCTAAGCTTTAGCGCCGAGAAACCCTTGCCATCGCGCCCCTTGGCGGCCGACTCCCTCGCGGGTCGGCCGCCTTTTTCGTGCCCGCGCGCAACTCGGCCGGTTGGTGTCCGCCCGTGCGGGTAGAATGGGCGGGTAGGCCGCGCGCTTTGGGTCCCGCCCGACGCCCGCGCAGGCCGAGTCTTCCAAGCAAAGGAGAAGCCCATGTCCAACGCATCCGACGCCGTCCTCGCCGCCATCAGGGCTCGCAGGAGCTGCCGCAAGTACACCGACCAGATGCCCCAAGCCGCAGACCTCGACGCCATCGTCGAGGCCGGCCTTCGCGCCGCCTCTGGCCACGGCAGCCAGTCGCCCATCGTGATCCGCGTCACCAACAAAGAGCTGCGCGACCGTCTCTCTGTCCTCAACGCGCAGGTCATGGGCGCCGATATCGACCCCTTCTACGGCGCCCCGGCCGTGCTTGTGGTCCTTGCCAACCGCGAGGCCGCGACCTACGTCTACGACGGCTCGCTTGCCCTGGGCAACATGATGCTGGCCGCCGACTCCCTGGGCTACGGCTCGTGCTGGATCCACCGCGCCAAGGAGGTCTTCGACTCGCCCGAGGGCAAAGAGATCTTGGCCCAGCTGGGCATCGAGGGCGACTACGAGGGCATCGGCCACCTTGTCGTCGGTTACCGCGCCGACGAGAAGCCCGGCCCCTTCGACGTCCGCGACGGCCGCGTTTTTCTCGCCGAGTAGGGCAGCCGCTGCCGCAAACGAGCCCCAGCTCAGACACCGTACGTAAAGCCACGACAGAGAGCATCCATGGAACTATCCCAAGCAATCGAGTGCGCAAGCGCCTTTGGCCTGCCCGGCTTCATGCTGGACGACGCCTCGCTCACCGCCGAGCGCCTTAAGAACGAGGACGCGCTCAAGACCCTTATGTCCGCCTGGGCAGACGCCCCGCTGGGCAAAGAGCCCTTCTCGTACGACCTGGTCCTGGCCCTGGCCGACAAGAACAAGGCCCTGTGCGACCAGATCGGCGCCGACAAGCTGCGCGACACCTCGCCGGCCTGCCTTTCCCGCAAGCTCTCTGTCGACGACCTGGTACGCGGCGTGGCAACCCTGCAGCACCGCGATCCCGCCGAGGTCGCCCGCGTGGCCGGCCCCGAGGCGGCCGACCTCAACATGGCCTACGTGCAAGAAAAGGTGTCCGGCCTGGTCATGGGCATCGACATCGAGACGACCGACCGCGACCCGGCACGCGGCTACATCGTCAACGTGGGCCTTGAGTTCATGCAGATCGAGGCCGGCGCCAAGCCGCACGACCCCTTCACCGCCTTTTGCGGCATCCCCGCGATGTACGCCGAGAAGGGCGTGCCGCTTGAGTTCATCCACCACATCACCTGGGATGACGTGGGTGACCAGCCCAGCTTTCGCGAGAACAAGAAGATGCAGGAGGCGCTGCTGTGCGCGATGAAGGCCTACCCCTACATGGCCCACAACGCCGCCTTCGAGGACTCCTGGTTCACCCTTAACATCGAGGGCTACGCCGAGGCCCGCAAGTCCGGCCAGATCCGCGTGCTGGACAGCCGCGACATCTGCCGCCGCCTTGACCCCGAGGTGCGCACCCTGCCGCGCGAGAGCCGCCCGGCCGCACTCGAGACCTGGGCCAAGCGCCGCGGCACCCTTGGCGCCAACGAGTCCGAGGTACACCAGGGTCTGGACGACGTGGAGCTTATGCTCGACACCGTTTTGGCCGAGTTTAGCGAGCGCAATCTACTTTAGGTCTTCTCGCCTTTACGATCTGGGACTTGTCGGAAAACGACGGGCCCTCTTCTTTACGATCTGGGACTTGTCGGAATCCGGCGGGCCCCAATCTTTAAAATCTGAGGCTTGTCGGAACAAATTCCTTCCGACAAGCCTCGATTCATAAAGATGCGCCGAGAAATTCTACCCGCACGCCTCAAAACATAAAGCTGCGGCCGCGCAGGGTTCCGACAAGCCCCAAAACATAAAGCTGCGCCAGCCCGCCGCGCGCCCGCAAAGCCGCTCCACGGACTGAATCGCGCCGTTGGCCCATGCGCTCTGTACTGCGG
>CAVKOL010000154.1:0-5567 GCA_963658035.1 Bacteroidaceae bacterium | reverse complement strand
AACCGCGCGGCCGACGTCCTCGAGGACCTGGCCGACGGCGACGGCGAGAAGTAAGCCTCTCTTGCGCGATCGCGCCCTTCTTACCAACCTGGCTCGCGCAACAATTCAAATCAAATAATGGCCCTCTGTCAGTTCGCAAATGCGATTTGTGGCGGAGGGCCAAGCCTTGTCTCGGCAATTTAAGCATGCGATTGACCTTCTGTAAAGAAGTCGAACTGCGTTTTTTCGCAAACTGAAAATCGCTGGAAGCGCAGGTAGACGCTTCGTACTCTGTGATTGTCGGTTTTGGTTCGAAAGGAGATTGTCATGGAAACGCTGGAAAAGAAAGCAGTCCTGATCGCTGGTGCGGGCAGCACTCACACCCCGGGCATTATCCAAAGCTTGCTCCAAAAGAAGAACGAGCTGCCTCTCCGCAAGCTCGCTCTCTACGATATCGACGAGAAGCGTATGAACCTCGTCTACGACATCATGCGCCAGTTCATTGAGCAAGAGGCTCCCGATATCGAGGTCGTTGTGACCACCGATCCCGCAACCGCCTTCTCTGACGTTGACTTCGTTTTTGCGCAGATTCGTCAGGGCGGTCTTCAGATGCGCCGCATGGACGAGCGCATCCCTCTCAAGTACGGCTGTGTTGGTCAGGAGACCTGCGGCGCCGGCGGCTCCATTTCTTACGGCATTCGCTCCATTCCCGGTGTCTTTGACCTTGTCCGATTTACAAAGAAGTACAGCCCGGACGCTTGGATTCTCAATTACTCCAACCCGGCCGCTGTTGTTGCCGAGGCCACGCGCCGTGAGTTTAACAACGACCACATCCTGAACATCTGCGATATGCCAACTGCCATTTTGCTGTCCTACTCCAAGATGCTCGGCTTGTCTAGCTGGCGCGATATCGACCCTATGTACTTTGGCCTCAACCACTTTGGTTGGTTCACCAAGATTTATGACAAGCAGGGCCGTGACCGTTTGCCCGAGCTGCGCGAGATGATCCTTGACCACGGTATGGCTGTAAGCGACAAGCACCATAAGGACAAGGATTGGATGCACACTTGGGGCCAGTACGTGAAGATCGTCCGCGACTATCCCGAGTACCTCCCCAACAGTTATCTGCAGTACTACCTGTATTCCAAGGATATGGCCGACGGTATGGATCCGAACTGGACTCGTGCCGACAACGTAATCAATGGTCGCGAGAAAGAGATGTTCGCAGAACACGACAAGTACCTGGCCGATCCCGAGAACTACAAGAGCCCCGTTCAGAGCTTCACTGTGTTTGGTGACTTCATTGTCGATGCTGCCGCCTCAATTGCCTACAACAAGTGCGAGCGCTACCTCGTCATCGTTGAGAATAACGGTGCCATTCCCAACCTTCCTGCCGATGCCATGGTCGAGGTGCCCGCCTATCTGCGCTCCTGGGGTCCCGAGCCAATTAGCCAGCCGGCGATTCCGACCTTCTATAAGGGTCTTATTGAGGAACAGAATGCCAGTGAGAAACTTGCGGTCGACGCCTACTACGAGCATTCTTACCAGAAGGCACTTGAGGCCATCGCCATCAATAAGACCGTCCCTTCTACGACCATTGCACGCCAGATTCTTGACGACTTGATTGAGGCGAACGGCGGCTTCTGGCCGACCCTTAACTAGGCTTATGTGAAGGGGAATTATCATGAAAGACAGCAAGCTCTATGCTGAGTTCCAGCGGCTCGGCAAGGTCCTTATGGCGCCCGTCCTGCTGCTGCCCGTCTCTGGCATCTTGGTTGGCCTGGGCTCCGCACTCTCGAATGCGAACCTTATCGCGCTTTGGCCGTTTCTCGGAACGGAGCCGATGGTCATTTTTAGCACGTTGATCAAAGCCGCCGGTAACGTCATTAACAACAACATCTCGGTGCTCTTTGCCATCTGCGTTGCCTACGGGTACGCGAAGGCCGAAAAAGCAACTGCGGCGCTCTCTGGCTTCATTGGTTACATGACCATGAATACCATCATGGGTAGTTTGTTGGTGCTTCTGGGAGAAATCGACCCGAAGAATCTTCAGACGGGCCAAAGCGTGATTCTTGGCGTGACCACTCTTGATACCGGTGTATTTGGCGGCATCATCATCGGTCTTGTGGTTGTCTGGATTCACAATCGTTACTACAAAGTCCAGCTGCCGCCCGTGCTCGGCATTTTCAACGGCACGCGCTGTGTGCCTGCTCTTACCGTCCTGATTGCAAGCCTTGTTGGTGTCGTCTTGGCCTTTGTGTTCCCGTTTGTCCAGACCGGTCTCAAAGCAGCCTCGTCGCTCATTGATTCCACGGGTGCCCTTGGAGCGTTTATCTACGGTTTCTCCGAGCGTCTACTTTTGCCCTTTGGGTTGCATCACTTTATCTACCTGCCGTTTTTCTTTACTTCTTTGGGCGGCTCTATCCAGGTTGACGGTCAGACCGTCGAAGGCGCCGTGAATATCTACAACGCCATGCTCAACACGCCCGGCATGATGTACGACATTGACGTCTCTAAGTATGTCATGAACGGCAAGGTTCTCTTTGCTATGTGCGGCTTGCCCGCCGCGGCTCTTGCTATGTACCGCTGTGCCCTGCCCGAGAACAAGAAGAAGGTCGGTTCCCTTATGATCGCGGCCGTTATTCCGGCTGCCATCATGGGTATCACCGAGCCGCTTGAGTATTCTTTCCTCTTTGTCGCGCCGTTGCTCTACGTGGTTCATGCGTTTCTTTGCGGCGTCGCCTATGTGCTGACCTACATTGTCCAGTTCAACGTGCCTGGCCCCTCTGCCTTTGGTGGACCGCTCCTCTCATGGATCTTCAATGGCATCATGAATGCGGACAAGGGCTCTAACTGGTACTGGCTCATTCCGCTCGGCATCGTATACTTCACGATCTACTACTTCCTGTTCAAGGTCCTTATCAAGAAGTTTGATCTCAAGACCCCTGGCCGTGAGGTTGAGGCCGCGGCCGAACAAGGCGCTGCCGGCACTACCGTCTCCATTGCTTCTGACTCTAAATCCGCCGGTTCCCAGGGCGTAAACGAGGTTATCCCTCAGATTGTCGAGGCTGTTGGCGGCGCGGAGAATATTACGGGCGTTAATGCCTGCTTCACCAGGCTGCGTCTTTCCCTCGCAGATGTCTCGAAGATTGCTGATGATTCTGTCTTTACAGGTGAGCTCGGCGCGAACGGTGTCGTCCATGTTGGTGGTGGAGTCCAGATTGTCTATGGCAACAAGGCATCGGTCTACAAGGTCGAGATGAGGGAATACCTTGGCCTTGAGTAAGTGAGCTAAAATTCAGGCGATGCCTGTGCTTGGTCTCGGGATGCCGCCCGGCGTCCCGAGACTTATTTATATTGGGAGGGAAGGTGCGGTGCTTATGTCTATGTACGAGGTCTATTCAAACCTCAAGTCGTGCATCGAGGACATTGAGCGGGGAGGGAGCCTCGATGCTCACATCGCTATCTACATTCTTTCTCACCATGAAGAGATTCCCGGGTTGAGCATCGGCGAGCTTGCCGCGGCTTGCAATACATCACCTGCTACGATTTCGCGATTTTGCCGACGGGTAAACGACTGCGACTTTCGTTCTCTAAAAGATCAGATCGAGGAGTACAATGCCTGGCTGCGCAGCGAGCCTGCGCGCAATCGCTCACACCAGAAAATTGACCTGCCCTGGTATTTCGATATGGTCGAGAGCGCCTTGTACGAGACAAGGGACCTCCTTAACGAAGAGATTATGAATCGGGCCGTGGATTGGCTTTCAGCGGCGACCAATGTCTATGCCTACGGCAGCTCATTTTCGAACCTTGCTGCACAGTCCCTCTGTGAGAAACTTAGCCGCATTAACTGTCTGTGCTATTCATTTTCGACGGTCAAGGGACAGCTGGCTTCTGTTGGACTCTTTGAGCGCGGGGACGTGATCGTGCTCGTTTCGTTCTCTGGTAAGACACGGCACATCCTCGATCTGTACCGCGAAGCAAAGCTTAAGGGCTGCAAGATTATTTGGATTTCGAGCAATCGATTGTTGGGGCGGAATGCTCCAACGAGCGAACTTCTCGTCCCTGTGAGCACGATTGCACTGCAGGAGTACTCTACGGCCCTTGTGGAGGGCATTAGCCTCCAGTCGGCCATCAACGCGCTGTACATCTGCTATACAAACCGGCTGCGCGGCGGGCGTGAGTAGTACTTCGAGGAGCGCAAAGGCTATACTCAGTACGTTTATCGCTTATTTCCAAAGGAGTTCCCAAGTGTCTCTCTCCATCGGTATCGTTGGCCTGCCCAACGTTGGCAAGTCGACCCTGTTCACCGCCCTCACCAAGAAGGGCGGCCTGGCGGCCAACTATCCCTTTGCCACCATCGACCCCAACGTGGGCATCGTGGACGTTCCCGACGACCGCCTGCAGAAGCTGGCCGACATCGTGCACCCCGGCCGCATCGTGCCCGCCACTGTCGAGTTCGTGGACATCGCCGGCCTGGTCAAGGGTGCCTCCGAGGGCGAGGGCCTGGGCAACCAGTTCTTGGCCAACATCCGCGAGACAGACGCCATCTGCGAGGTCGTTCGTTACTTCTCCGACCCCAACGTCATGCGCGAGGTGGGCCGCACCGGCGACTTTGTCGATCCCGCAGGCGACGCCGAGACGATCATGACCGAGCTAATCCTGGCCGATATCGGCACCCTTGAGAAGCAGCTGCCCAAGCTCGAGAAGGAGGCCAAGCGCGACAAGGAGCTTGCGCCTAAGCTGGCCGTGGCCAAGCGCCTGCAGGAGTGGTTGAACGACGGCAAACGCGCCGCCACCATGGAGATGGACGACGAGGAGCGCGCTGCCGCGAAGGGCCTCTTCCTTCTCACCATGAAGCCGATTCTCATCGTGGCCAACGTCGACGAGGACCAGCTGGGCGAAGAGCTTCCCGCCATCGACGGCGTGACGCCCATCCCCATCTGCGCCAAGGTCGAGGCCGAGCTCTCTGAGCTGGACGCCGAGGAGGCCGCCGAGTACCTGGCCGACCTGGGGCTTGAGAAGTCGGGCCTGGAGACCCTGGCGCAGGCCGCCTATCGCCTGCTGGGCCTGCAGAGCTACTTCACGGCCGGCGAGATGGAGGTCAAGGCCTGGACCGTGCGCATTGGCGCCAAGGCCCCCGAGGCCGCGGGCGTCATCCACTCCGACTTCGAGCGCGGCTTCATCAAGGCCGAGGTTGCCTCTTACGAGGATTACGTCGAGCTGGGTGGCGAGGCCGGTTGTAAGACGGCCGGAAAGCTGCGCATCGAGGGCAAGGAGTACGTCGTCGCCGACGGCGACGTCATGCACTTCCGGTTCAATGTGTAACAGCTGAGAAGTTCATCTCTGGTCGACCGGCCCCTCTCGGGTTTTCCCTTCATGCTCAAACAGTCCTGATTCGCACGGACGTGACATTAAGTCACGTCCGGCTCATGCGGAACTGCGCGTGAAGGGAAAACCCGAGAGGGGCCTTCGCTTACGAAAAAAACGCCCCTTCTGGTTCGTCATTGAACCGGAAGGGGCGTTTGCCGTGGGGGGTCCGGACGAATAGTTGGACGCTTCGGCGTCCGGTTAGGAGTCCGCATGCA
>CAVKOL010000153.1:0-5790 GCA_963658035.1 Bacteroidaceae bacterium | reverse complement strand
AGCGCATGGACCACTTCCCCGACCAGCTCTCTGGCGGCGAGCAGCAGCGCGTCTCGGTTGCCCGCGCCATGGTCAACCGCCCGCCGCTGCTGGTGTGCGATGAGCCCACCGGCAACCTCGACCCCGCGATCTCGCTGGGCATCATGAAGCTGCTCGACCGCATTAACCGCGCCGGCACCACCGTCATCATGGCCACGCACGACCGTGAGATGGTCGACAACATGCGCAAGCGCGTTATTGCCCTCGAGGCGGGCCACGTCGTCCGCGACCAGGAGAAGGGAGGCTACGGCTACTATGGTGCCCTCTAACATTGGCTATTCGTTCCGCGAGGTTGGCCAGCACTTCCGTCGTAACTGGTCCACCGTTTTAGGCGCGGTCGTGACCATCTTCTTGTCTCTGTTCATCATTGGCCTGTTTGTCATGGGCTCCGCGATGGTGTCCAACATGGTGGGCAGCGTCGAGGACTCCGTCACTATCCAGGCGTTCCTTTCTGACGACGCGTCCCAAGACGACGTCGACGCCCTGCAAAAGAAGATCAGCGGCTGGGACAACGTCGAGTCGGTGACCTACAAGAGCAAGGACGAGGCTCTGGAAGAGTACAAGTCCCAGATGTCCAACCGCAACGCCTCTGACGCCGCGGCCGCCCTTGACGGCGAGAACCCCCTGCCGGCTTCGCTGGTCATCAAGCTTGATGACTCCCAGCAGGTCGAGGCCATGGCCCAGAAGATCATCGACGACTCCGATTTCCAGGCTGTTTGCGACAAGCCCGACAACCCCGCCGGCGATGTCCAGTACGGCCGCGAGACCGTCGAGAAGCTCTTCTCGGTTGCCAACTACATCCGCATCGCCGCGGTTGCCCTGGTGCTTCTTCTCACCTTTGTGTCGTTTGTCTTCATCAACAACACGATCAGGCTGGCCATCACGGCCCGCCGCCGCGAGATCGGCATCATGCGCCTGGTTGGCGCGTCCAACGGCTTCATCCGCGGGCCCTTTATCCTTGAGGGCACGCTTGAGGCCATCCTGGGCGCCATCCTGGCCATCGTGGCTTTGCACTTTGGCTCGGCCGCGCTGCTGGAGAGGCTCTCTACCAGCATGCAGTTCCTGACGTTTAGCATCTCGAACACGGTGATGATGGCAACGTACGGCCTGCTGCTTGCGATCGGCGTGGTCATTGGCCTGTTTGGCTCGGCCATCGCGATGGGCCGCTACCTCAAGGTCTAGCGACACGGGCGCCGGGTTGTTGCTCGTGCTACAATCCTTTACCCGGTACTAACCATTCACGCGTTACCCTAAAGACAGACATTCCAAGGCAGCTAGCTGCGGGTGTCTGTCTTTTTCTATCTAGGACAAGGAGTGCAGATGGCGCGCAAGCGACCGCACAAAGGAAATACCCGTCGAGGCTCGACTAAGGGGCCGAGAAAAGCGAAGCGCCTGCTTATGGGCACGATTCGCGTGCTGCGGCCAGGCCGCGCCGTGGTCGAGACGTCCGAGGGGACCTTCGACGTGGCGGCCCACGGCCTTCGCGAGGCCATGAACGGCGACGTGGCGCAGGTTTTTCTCGCCGACGGAAGGGGAGGGCGGCGCGCCGTTGTCCACGACGTGCAGGAGCGCGCGGTCGAGACCTTCCTGGGCAAGTTCGAGGACGCGGGGCCGCTGTTTGCCGTGGTGCCGCTGGACGCCCGCATTGGCTGCGACTTCTTTGTGGTGCCCGAGGACTCAAGCCCGGCGCGCCTGGGCGTGGTGCCCGGCGACGTGGTGTGCGCCCGGATCACCGAGTACCCCACGCGCTACACGGCGGCCACGGTCACGATCGAGCGGCGCGTGGGCGCGGCGGCCGACCTGGACATGGACATCGAGGGGGTCATCGCCTCGCACGGGCTGGCCACGGAGTTCTCGGCCGCGGCGCTGGCCGAGGCAGACGGCATAACGCCGCAGGTAGACGAAGCGCTGGCGGCTGACGCGGCGCGACGTGACCTGCGCGACGTGATGTGCGTGACCATCGACCCCGCCGACGCGCGCGACTTTGACGACGCAGTGGGGGCCAGACGGCGCGCCGACGGCGGCTTTGACCTGGACGTCCACATTGCCGACGTGACGCATTACGTGGCCTGGGGCTCGAGCATCGACATCGAGGCGCGGGCGCGCACCTGCTCGGTTTACCTGGTGGACCGCGTACTGCCCATGCTGCCCGAGCGCCTGTGCAACGACGTGTGCTCGCTGCGGCCGCGCGAGGACCGGCTGGCCATGACGGTGCGCATGCACCTGGATGCGGCCGGGCACGTTGTGGCGGCCAAGGCCATGAACTCGGCGATCTGCTCCAACGCGCGGCTGTGCTACGACGAGGTGGACGCCCTTCTCGACGGCAGGTCCTGTGCCTGTGACCTGCCGTGCATTGAAGCCGAGAAGGACGACGTGGCCGCGATGCTTGCCGTGCTGGACCAGATCCGCGGCCTTCGCGAGAAGATCCGGCGCGACCGCGGGGCCATCGACTTCGAGACGCGCGAGACCCGCGTGGCGCTGGATGGGGCCGGCCGTCCTACAGGCGTGACGGTGCGGCAGCGCACGCGTGCAACGGGGCTGGTAGAGGAGGCCATGCTTTTAGCCAACGAGTGCGTGGCCAAGATCTTGGCCGACTCGGAAATCGAGAGCGCCTACCGCGTGCACGAGCAGCCTTTGCCCGAGGACCTGCGCCGCGCCATCGCCCCCATCGACGAGATGGGCCTGTTGGAGCCCGGCGACGCCGCCGCGCTTGAGGCGGGCGACCCGTTTGGGATTCAACGCGTGCTGGAGCGCAGCCGCGGGACGGCCGGCGAGTACCTGGCCAGCGCTTTGTTGCTGCGTGCGCAGAGCCGCGCCGTCTACATGCCCCACAACGAGGGCCATTATGCCCTGGGCGCCAAGGCGTACTGCCACTTCACCTCGCCCATCAGGCGCTACCCCGACGACATCGTGCACCGCGCGCTCAAGGCGCACCTGGCGGGACTCGACGGCTCGCGCGAGCGCCGGGCTCAGGAGCGGGCGCTGCCGCAGCTGTGCGCGGACTGCTCGCGCATGGAGCGCACGGCCGACGCGGCGGCGCGCGACTCGCAAAAGATCAAGATGGCCCAGCTCTACGGCGAGCGGTTGGGCCAGGTAGAGGCCGGTGTCGTGAGCGGTTGCGAGCGCTTTGGCCTGTTTGTGTCGATCGACGAGACGGGCGCCGAGGGCCTGGTGCCCATCAGGTCGCTGGGCCGCGACTGGTACGACTTTGACGAGGAGCGCATGCGCCTGGTGGGGGAGTCCACCGGCGAGGTGTGGAGCCTGGGCCGTCGCGTGCGCGTGCGGGTGGCCGACGTGGACGTCGCCCGCGGTCGAATCGACTTCCAACTGGTGCGCGAGGGGGAGTAGCGGGCCCTGGTGATCTTCTCGCCGTCAAATCCCCTGCAGTCCGTGCTACTTTTGGACTCAAAAACGGCACGAAATGCAGGGGATTTTGAGTTGGATGTCGCACGGCGCCCGTCGGGCACGTCTGGGCGACCTGGCGGGCTATACTAAGGAACTCACAACGACGCGCCAAGCCGTCTTGGCTGGAGGATACATGGACACACAGACTGAGCTTACGGAATACCTGGAGCAGGCCGAGGGCCTGATGCTGCAGGGCGAGGACGAGCAGGCCGAGGAGATGCTGGCCCGCCTGGCCACCGACGCCGAGGAGTACGTGGATAAGAACTGCGCCACTACCGGCGAGGTGCAGTGGTTTAGCTTCCCGGGTGCCTTCGAGCGCCTGGCGTATCGCCGCATCGAGGGCGACCCTCGCGAGCTGCGCGACGTGGGCGAGCCGCTTGACCGCCTGTACCAGGACCTGGCTTTGGCTCGCGTCCACGTGGGCGACTACGAGGAGGCCATGGCCGCGCTCAAGACGGCCGTGCGCTGGAACCCCATGGACTGCGCGAGCCGCCTCAACCTGGCCGATCTCTACAAGGTGGCCGGCAACATGGACGAGTACCTGGGCCTTTCGTTTAGCGTCTTTGAGCGCGCGAGCGACCCCAGGCACCTGGCCCGCGCCTTCGTGAACTTCTCGGCGTGGTTCGAGGCTTCGCAAAAGCCGCGGGTCGCGGCGGCGGCCCTGCGTGCGGCCGAGAAGCTCGACGTGCGCGACGGCGCCTTGGCTGCGGCCCTTGACCAGGCCAAGGGCACCGAGCGCGACCCCGAGACGGTGGACGACGCGCAGATGGCCGAGCTTTTGTCTGCCGAGGGTCTGCCCGCCGGTGCCAACGCCGAGATCGCCGCGTGCCTTTTGATCTGCGCCACGACGGCCGCAGCCGCCGGTGACCGTAACGAGGCCGCGACCTTGACCGTGCGTGCTCGCGACCTGGTGGGGGAGTCGGCCTGCCGCGCCCTTCTCGACCTCATTCGCGCCCAGGACCAGGAGCCGGGCGAGGGCCAGGACCAGGACGCCTAGGACCGCAAGGAGCCAACATGGGATACAAACAGCGCGAGAAGAAGACGATCGCCCGCAACCGCTCGGCGCGCCACGAGTACTTTATCGACGAGACTTTCGAGGCGGGCCTGGAGCTCACCGGCACCGAGGTCAAGAGCCTGCGCGAGCGCGCGGCGCAGATCAGCGACGCCTTTTGCCTGATTCGCGGCGGCCAGGCGTGGCTGCACGGCGTCCACATCCACCCCTACTCCAACGGCGGCGTGTGGAATGTGGACCCCGACCGCAAGCGCCGCCTTTTGCTGCACCGCCACCAGATCGACTACCTGGACGGTAAACTGCGCGTTAAGGGATGCGCGCTTATCCCACTGGAGCTTTATTTTGATGAGCATAACCGCGTGAAGCTGGCCATTGGGCTGGGCCGCGGCAAGAAGCTCTACGACAAGCGCGAAGACATGGCCCGGCGCGACGTAGACCGAGAGATTGCAAGGGCCCTCAAGGAGCGCAGTCGTTGAGACATGCAACTCAGGAGTCCGAGTCGCTAGAGCTGGCGGCGATGCTGGCTTTGTCCGGCGGCATTATGGACGCCTATTCCTATCTGGTGCGCGATCATGTTTTTGCCAATGCCCAGACGGGCAACATGCTGCTTTTGGGCATCCATTTGGCGGCGGGGCGCTGGATCGAGTGTCTGCACTACGGGGTGCCGGTGGCCTGCTTTGCCATGGGCATCGCGTTGTGCCATTGCATCAAAATTCTTTCTAAGCGCTGGCATTTGCACTGGCGTCAGCTGGCGCTTATTGTCGAGATGTGCTTTTTGATTGTTGTGGGCTTCATCCCCGAGGGCCATAGCCTTTGGGCCAACGGCCTCACGTCGTTTGCCTGCGGTATCCAGGTGCAGGCCTTCCGCAAGTTCCATGGCCGGCCGCTGGCAACCACGATGTGCATCGGCAACCTGCGCAGCGGCACGCAGTCATGGGTCGATTGGATCGTCTCGCGCGACCGCGAGAGCCTGCGTGCCGGGGCCCTGAGCTTCTTCGTCATCACGAGCTTCGTGATCGGCGCCGTTTTGGGCAACTGGCTGGTTCCGCTGCTGGCCACGCACGTGATCTGGACCGCGGCCGGCCTTCTCGCCGTCTGCGTCTTGGTCATGTTCGTGGACCGCGAGAAAAAGCAGGTGGAAAAAGAGGCCCAAGCGGGTACAATCTAAGTCCCGCGCACACCTGTGCGCACGTATTTTGACATTCGCATGGTGGCAGTGCCCCACATTTTTACGGGGGTGACTGGTTTCGACAGGGTGGGCCTGAGACGGGCAGCAGGTCGTGGTCTCCTCGCCACGTTAAACAGGGGAACCGTCAAATTGAATTGACGACACT
>CAVKOL010000152.1:0-5814 GCA_963658035.1 Bacteroidaceae bacterium | reverse complement strand
CTCGTCGATGACGATGACGAAGTAGGGCATGTGCTTGGGCGGGTTCTCCATGTCGGCGTACTTGCCGCCGTCCACGTTGCCGTTGTAGGTCTTGATGTCGCGCACCTTGTAGTGCTCGAAGACCTTGAGGCGCCGCTCCATCTCGGTGACGCCCCACTGCAGGGCGCTGGCCGCCTGGCGCGGCTCGGTGACCACAGGCACGTAGAGGTGCGGCAGACCCGCATAGCCCGTGAACTCGACGCGCTTGGGGTCGACCATGATCAAGCGCACCTGCTCGGGCGTGGCGCGCATGAGCATGCTCATGATGATGGAGTTGAGAAGGACCGACTTGCCCGAGCCCGTGGTGCCGGCCACCAAGAGGTGCGGCAGGCCCGCGAGGTCGACCACGATGGGCTTACCCTCGGAGTCGCGGCCAAAGGCGCACTCCAGGGGGCCGCCCTGCGCAAAGGGAAGCACGTCGGACAGAAAGACCGGTGTGCTCTTCTCGTTGGGGATCTCGATGCCAACAAGGGAGGTGCCGGGGATCGGCGAGAAGATACGCACCGATTTGGCGGCAAGCGAGAGCGCGATGTCGTCCTCGAGGTTGACGATTTTGTTCACGCGCTCGCCCTCGCCCATGGCGATCTTGAACGTGGTGACCGAGGGGCCGGCGGTCCAGCCGGTCACGCGGGCGCCCAGACCAAACTCCTCAAGAGTGGCCTGGAGCTTCTGCGCCGTGCGGGTGAGCTCCTCGTCGTTTGAGAAGTCGCCGGTAAAGGCGTCGTTTTGGCGAAGGATCGACAAGGGCGGCAGCTCATAGGACTCGTCGGAGTCGCCGGGGCGGCTCAAGGTCGCCGGGGCCTCCTCGACGGCGGGCTTGGAGCCCTTGGGGTTCTTGAGGAAGTCGGGGATGGAGTCGCCCGCGGGCTTGGCCTTGGCCGCGGGGGCAGCGGCGGCCACGGGCTCGTCGAAGGGCGTCTCGACGGCGTCGTCTGCGGGCTCGTCGAAGGGCGTCTCGACGGCAGCGGCCTTCTTGCCCTTCTTGGCGGCCTTGCGCTGCTTGCGAGAAGAGATCAGCGAGGTCTTGGGCTCATCGTCAACCGAGCCCAGGTCGGCCACGTCGTCGGGCACAAACAAGGAATCGTCGAGAAGAGACGTCGCGCCCTCCCCTGCCTCGTCGATGTCGTCGGCAAAGGCGAAGTCGGCGGTCTTCATGACGGGAAGCACGCCCTTGTTGCGCTTAAGGACGCTCGTCTTGCGCTCGCCGATGAAGGTGGTCTGGCCCTCGCCCGTCTCGTCGAAAAGAGAGCCCTGGGCAGGCTGCGCCACCGAGGTGTCGCTCGCCTTGGCGAACTTGCGGGGGCGATCGTTTGCCATGGTGGCCTCGTGCGTGACGGCGCGCTCCTGGGCGCGCTGCTCGGCGGCCACGCGACGGGCCTCCGACGTCGCGGCCAAGCGGCCAGATATCTTGGCGACCACGTCGGTGATCGAGAAGCCGCAGACCACAAGGCCGGCCACAATGACGCCGAGCAAAACCACGTTACCCACAATGATGCCCAGGTAGGTGGCCAAGACGCAGGCGATGCCGCCGCCCACGTAGCCGCCGGCCTCGACGGCCACCGTGTCGGTGACAAGGGCGCCCGGGGTGGCTGCGGCCACAGGCTGGTTGAGCGAGATCATGGCGAGAACCGCCACGACGATCAGCACAAGGCCCGCCGCCACGTGCCCCGAGATGGGGCCGTCGTCTGCCGTGAAGAAGGTCATGGCAAAGACGAAGAGGGCCACCGGCACCAGCACAGCTCCCGTGCCGAAGCCCAGGGCCAAAAGGTGGCCCATGGCGCTGGTCACGGGCGCGGTGGAGGGAGCCACGACCGAGATGAACATGGCGATGGCCAACACCGCCAAAACGACGCCGATGATGTCGCTCTGCGCGGTGGTCAGCCCCTCGAACTCGGGGGCCTGGACGGCCTTGGCGGCCGCCTTGAACGATGCCTGGCGGCCGTTGTTGGCGCGGCTGTTGGTGCCTCTTTTGTTGTTTGCTGCGTTTGTGGTGCGTTTAGACGGCATTTAAACCTCCAGAACAACCGGGATGACCATAGGCCTGGTGTGCGTCTTGTTCCACAGGAGGTTGGACAGGGTGTTGCGCACGGCGCGCCTCATGGCGTCGATCGTGGCGTCGTTATTGTTGGCAAGCTTCTCGATGGCGCTTCTCACCTGGGCCTGGCCCTCGGAGAGGATCTCGTCCTCGGCAGAATAGGAGCAACCGCGGGTGGTGATGTCGACCGCGGTCACGCCGTGGCGCTTGCGCGAGACGGCCACGGTGCAGCTCACGACGCCGTCCTGGGCGAGCTTTTGGCGGTCGCGCAGGACAACGGGGTTGGCCTCGGTGACGTTTCCGCCCTCGACATAGACCACGCCCGACTCGACACCGCGGCCGCGACGGGCCTTGTGGCGGCAAAGCTCGAGCGAGTCGCCGTTGTCCATGACAAAGATCTTGTCGCGAGACATGCCAAGCGAAGCCGCCAGGTCGGCGTGGGCGCGCAGGTGCTGGGCCTCGCCGTGGACGGGCATGAAGTAGCGCGGCTTGGCCATGGAGAGCATGAGCTTGAGCTCCTCCTGGCTGCCGTGGCCCGAGACGTGGACCAAAGCGCGGCTCTTGTCAAAGACGTCGCAGCCGATCTTAGAGAGCGAGTTCACGATGCCCTGGACGCTCTTCTCGTTGCCGGGAACGGGCGTGGCAGAGATGATCACGGTGTCGCCGGCGTGGATGGAAAGCGACTTGTGCTCGCCGTTTGCCATGCGGGCCAGGGCCGAGAGGGGCTCGCCCTGTGAGCCGGTGCACAGAACCACGATCTTGTCGTCGTCGATCTTGCCCACCTCAAAGGCGTCGATGATGTCGTCCTCGGCGATGTTGAGGTAGCCCAGCTCGCGGGCGACCTTGGTGTTGGTCACCATGGAGCGGCCGGTCACCACCACCTTGCGGCCCACCGCGGTGGCCGCGTCGCAGACCTGCTGCAGGCGGTGGATATGGCTCGAGAAGGACGCAACAAAGACGCGGCCCTCGGCGTTCTTGATGATGTGGCGAAGGCTCGGGCCAACGGCCGACTCGGACTGGGTGAAGCCCGGGCGCGTGGCGTTGGTGGAGTCGGAGAGAAGAACGTCGACGCCGGAGCTCGCGAACTTGCAGATGGCCTGGTAGTTGGGCCTCTTGCCGTCGACGGGCGTCTGGTCGAGCTTAAAGTCGCCGGTGTGCATGACGGTGCCCGCGGGCGTGTTCATGAAGACGCCCAAAGCACCCGGGATGGAGTGCGTCATGGCAAAGAACGTGAGGTCAAAGGCACCGAGGGTGAGTTGGGCGCCGTCAGAGATCTCACGGAACTTGGGCGACTTGATGTTGTGCTCTGCGAGCTTGCCCTGGATAAAGCCCAAGGTGAGCTTGCTCGAGTAGATGGGCACCTTGCGGGTGAGGTCCATCAAAAGGTACGGCAGGGCGCCGGTGTGGTCCTCGTGGCCGTGGGTGATGATGATGCCGCGCAGCTTCTCCTCGTGCTCAAGCACGTAGGTGTAGTCGGGCAGGATGAGGTCGATGCCGGGCTGGTCGTCCTCGGGAAACATCAGGCCAGCGTCAACCAAGACCATGTCGTTGCCGTACTCGAACGCGGTCATGTTCTTGCCGATGCCGTCGAGTCCGCCAAGCGGGATGATCTTTAGGGCACTTTCTTTCTTGGGCATTCCTTGGGAAATCCTTTCGTTAGGTTGCAGGTCATATTCATATGAAACGGTCGCGTCTCCGCCGACCGAACAATCCAAACCGTGCGCCGAAAGCGCAGACTTCCCAATTCTACCCTACTCTCGTTGGTCTACCCGCACCTCCATACAAAAATGCGGTGAGTCGGTGGTGAGGCCGCGGGGGCGGGAGGGCGCAGAATCTGGAGTTTGCGTTCGCAAATCTCCGATTCTGCGCCCTCCCGCCCCGCGGCCTCCGCACTGGTAAACCAGGCGGAGGATACAGCATGCAACTAAACTTCGACATTGCGGCAAAATCAGGCGGGGCCACACATAAGGAGAATGAAGCAAATGGGCTAACTCGATATTTGGCTGCAGGCCTTATCTCAAGAAAAATCAATGCAACTAGGTAGAAGAAATTAATATTTTTAATAGAAGAGCAAAGGGCCGTTAGTGATGATCCGTCCCTATAGGCGCAGCATTGAGACCCGGCCGGGGTAACGACTTTGAAGCCGTCGCAGTTAATGAGATTTTTTATATTTAATAAAAATAAAAAAATTAAAAAATCTATTCGAAACCCTTCGTCCCCAATTCTCCCAGAAGCTCGACGCTCTTCTATGTATATAAAGAAACGCCCCGTACTGGAAAATTGTTTTCTTTCCTGTATGGGGCGTGAATTGTATTTGTTTGCGTGTGCTTCGACCCGCGATGAGTAGGCGGGAGTCCCCCTTGCGTTTCAAAGGGCTTCGTTCAACTCCCTTTGAAATGCGAGGGGGACTCCCGCCGGACAATTACCTAGGCGAAACCCTAAGACTTACGCATCGTGGTGACGGCGCGGCTGGCGACGCTCGCCCTGGCCGCCCTTGCCGCCGTCCCCCGGACGACGCCCACGCTTGTGCTCACGGTGGCCCTCGTCCTCGTGGTGACGCCCGCCGTTACCAGAGCCCGCGGGAGCCTCGGGCTTGTCAAGACGGTCAAGGCTGATCTTGCCCTTCTCGTCGACCTCAAGGACGCAGACCTTGACCTCGTCGCCGATGTTGAGCACGTCCTCGACCTTGTCGACGCGGCCCTGGGCCACACGCGAAATGTGCAGCAGGCCGTCCTTGCCGGGAAGAAGCTCGACGAAGGCGCCGAAGGGCTGGATGCCCACGACGCGACCGGTGTACTCCTCGCCCACCTCGGGCACCTTGACGATGGCCTTGATGCGGGCGGCGGCGTCCTCGGCGGCGCCGTCGGTGCCGGCGATGAAGACGTTGCCATCCTCCTGGATGTCAATCGTGGCGCCCGTGTCGTCCTGGATGCCGCGGATGACCTTGCCGCCGGAGCCGATGACCTCACGGATCTTGTCGGTCGGGATCTGGAGGCTGATGATCTGCGGCGCGCACTCCTTGGTGGCCGCGCGCGGCGCGGGGATCTGCTCGAGCATGGCGTCGAGGATGAACATGCGGCCCTCGTGAGCCTGCATGAGGGCGGAGCGCAGGATCTCGGGCGTGAGGCCGGTGGCCTTGTTGTCCATCTGCATGGCGGTGATGCCCTTGGTGGTGCCGGTGACCTTGAAGTCCATGTCGCCGAGGAAGTCCTCGAGGCCCTGGATATCGGTTAAGACGACGGTCTTGCCCTCCTCCTGGATAAGGCCCATGGCAACGCCAGAGACGGGGCGCTTGATGGGCACGCCGGCGTCCATGAGGGCAAGCGTCGAGCCACAGGTGGAAGCCATGGAAGAAGAGCCGTTGGACTCCATGACCTCAGAGACCACGCGGATGGCGTAGGGGAAGTCCTCCTCGGAAGGAATGACGGGGAGAAGGGCGCGCTCGGCGAGGTTGCCGTGGCCGATCTCGCGGCGCTTGGGGCTGCCCATGCGGCCGGTCTCGCCGGTGCAGAAGGGCGGGAAGTTGTAGTGGTGCATGTAGCGCTTGCCGTCGACGGGCTCGATGGTGTCAAGGCGCTGCCACTCGTTGAGCATACCCAGGGTGCAGATGGAAAGGACCTGGGTCTGACCGCGCTGGAAGAGACCGGAGCCGTGGACGCGGGGCAGGTAGTCGCCCTTGACCATCAGCGGGCGCACCTCGTCGGCGGCACGGCCGTCGACGCGCTCGCCGGTCTCGACGA
>CAVKOL010000151.1:0-5833 GCA_963658035.1 Bacteroidaceae bacterium | reverse complement strand
GAGCTCATGCCGCCCTCGATGTCTGCCGAGAAGGACGGCCTGCGCGAGATGTTCGCCGACCTCATCGACTCGATGCTGCCTTACCAGGACGAGAAGACCGGCATGTGGCACCAGGTCATCAACCTGCCCAACATCGCCCCCAACTATCTTGAGGAGTCGGGCAGCGCGATCTTTGCCAACGCCATCATGAAGGGCTGCCGCCTGGGCGTGCTTCCCGAGCGCTATTATGAGTACGGCCGTCGCGCCTTCGACGGCGTGTGCGAGACCTGCCTGTCTGAGAAGGACGGCCAGCTTGGCCTGGACAACATCTGCCTGGTGGCGGGCCTGGGCAACAACACCCACCGCGAGGGCACCTTTGACTACTACATGCGCGAGCCCATCGTGAAAAACGACGCCAAGGGCGTGGCCCCGCTCGTCTTGGCCTACATCGAGACCATGAAGCACGACAAGCTGGATGGCAAGTGCGACCCCATGAGCCCGGCCGGCTGCTGCTCGCTGGACGACCCCTGGGGCGGCTACACCCCGGGCATCAACGGGAAGAAGGCGTAAGCGGTGGGGGAGAAGAACGTGGGCACCACTGCTGCGGCCGGCGCCGGGACTGCCGCCGCGATCCCGGCTTTCAACGTGGGCGTGCGCCTGCACGACCTGCCGCAAGGTACCGTGCCCGAGCGCATTCGCATGGCCGGTGAGCTGGGCTTCACCTGCATTCAGCTGCCCAGCAAGGTTGTCTTCAAGAGCTACGGCATCGACCGCGCGGGCCTCACGCCCGAGCTTGCGGCCGAGCTGCGCGCGGTTTTGGACGAGGCCGGTGTTGAAGTGGCTGTCTTTGGCTGTTATAAGAACCTGGCAACCCCCGACGCCGAGCAGCTGGCGGACGTGCTTGAGGAGTACGCCGCCTGTGCCCGCTTTGCCGCGCTTTTGGGCGGCTGCCCCGTCGGCACCGAGACGGGCCGCCCCAACGCGGCCAACAAGGTGGCCGACGATCGCTTTGGCGCCGAGGCCCTGGGCGCCTTTTGCGCCGGCCTTGAGCAGGCCTGCGTTGCCTGTGAAGAGGCGGGCGTGCCGCTGCTCATCGAGCCCGGCTGGAACGAGGTCGTCAACACCCCCGAGCGCTGCCGCGAGGTCCTGGACCGCGTGAAGTCGCCCGCGCTGGGCGTCATCTACGACCCGGTGTCGCTTTTGCACCCCACGGTGGCCGCAAACGCGCCGCAGGTCGTCGACCGTATGCTTGCGCTCAACGGCGACGCGATCCGCGTGATCCACGCCAAGGACTTCGAGATCGTGGACAACGAGGACTCGGCGGGCTGGTGCGACGGCAGCGGCAGCCGCCTGGTGTGCCACGGCCCCGCCACCTGCGGAAACTTCGACATGGCGCAGGTCGCCGCCTGGGCTGCGGGGGCATGTCCGGGCATCTCCTGCGTCATGGAGAACAGCACGCCCCAGGACATGGCGGCCTCGCGCGAGGCCCTTCTCGCCATGGGCTAGGACGCCTGCGCCAGCAACATCACGTGCCAAGCCGGACGCCGCGCCAAGGCGCCCGGCCTTTTCTATACGCCAAGCTCACGGCATCAACTGGAGAGGATTTGCCATGGCTATACACATCATCGAGGAGGCCAACCGCTGCCTGGGGTGCCGACGCGCCTTCTGCCAGCTTAAGGGCTGCCCGGTCTCGACATCGATTCCGCAGGTCATCGAGCTGTTTCGCGAGCGCAAGCTCGAGGAGGCGGGCGAGCTTCTCTTCTCTAACAACCCCATGAGCGCCGTCTGCGCGCTGGTGTGCAACCACTCGGGGCAGTGCGAGGGCAGCTGCGTGCAGGGCCGCAAGGGCGCGCCCGTGCACTTCTCCGCCATCGAGAGCTACGTCTCGGCCACTTACCTTGAGCGCACCGTTTTTGAGCGCCCGCAGCCCTGCGGCAAGCAGGTCGCGGTGATCGGCTCGGGGCCGGCGGGACTCACGGCGGCGATCCAGCTGGCTCAGGCCGGCTGCGGCGTCACCGTATTTGAGCAGCGCGCCGAGATCGGCGGCGTGCTTGAGTACGGCATCCCCGAGTTCCGCCTGCCGCGCAAGCTGGTGCAGCGCTACCGCGAGGTGCTTGACCAGCTGGGCGTTCGCGTGCGCCCCTCGACCACCATCGGCGGCGCCCTGCACATCGACGACCTTTTGCGCGACGGCTACGACGCCGTTTTTGTGGGCACGGGCACCTGGCGCGCCCGCAAGCTGGGCATTCCAGGCGAGACGCGCGGAGACGTGCTGTACGGCATCGACTACCTGGTCGACCCCGCGAGCTTTGCCGTGGGCGAGAGCGTGGCCGTGATCGGCGCGGGCAACGTGGCGATGGACGTCGCTCGCTCGGCCCTGCGCCACGGAGCGCGCACCGTCACGATCTACGCGCGGTCGCGCCACATCTCGGCGATCAGCGAGGAGGTGGAGCTGGCCCAGCTCGACGGCGCCGAGATCGTGTGCGGCAAGGCCATCTGCGCCATCGACGAGACGGGCCCGGTCTTTAGGACGGCCGTCTTTGACGAGGAGGGCAAGGTCGCGGGCTACGCCGACGAGCTCGACCACGCCGCCGCCGACACGGTGATCATCGCCGCCTCGCAGACGCCCAAGGACAAGCTCGTGCTCACGACCGACGGCCTTACCGTCGACGAGCGGGGCCTTCTTGAGGTGGACGGGAAGGGCATGACCAGCGTGCCCGCCGTTTTTGCCGCGGGCGACGTGGTCAACGGTCCCCTTACCGTGGTGCATGCCGTGGCGGGCGCCAAGGTGGCCGTCGCCGGCATCAAGGAGTACCTGGGCATCGCATAAGGCACCGCGGGCGCGACGGGGCCCTGGCGCGACGGCCCCCGGCCTTGCCGCGGCCTTCTCGCCATCTTGTTCTATTGCATCAAACATGAAAGGAACTTCTCGTTTTGAAACCCCTGCTCGTGACCAATGAAGAAGAGCAAACCATCGATTGGGGCCACACGGCGCTGCGCTACGCGATCTATGCCGTGGGCCTTTTGTGCATCTCTACGGGCACGGTGCTGCAGACCGACTCGGGCCTGGGCGTCGCGTCGCTTACGTGCTTTGCGACCTTTGCCTCGAGGGCCACGGGCACCACGCTGGGGTTCATGATCGCGCTCACGTACGCGATCTACATCGGCTGCCAGGCGCTTATCCTGCGCCGGCGCTTCCAGGCCCGGATTTTGCTCGAGATGGTCTTCGCCTTCTCGATGGGCTACCTGGTTGACCTTATCGCGTCCCTCATCACGGTGAGCCCGCAGGGAATCGCCGCGCAGGTCGCGTGCATGTGCTGCGCGCTGGTGGTCACGGCCTTTGGCGCCTCGCTCATGGTCGACATGGAGGTCGTGCCCAACGCGCCCGACGGCCTGGTGCAGGTGGCAAGCGAGGCCTTGGGCACGAGCTTTGGCAACGTGAAGGTGGTCTTTGACGTGAGCCACGTGGCCGTCTCTATCCTGGGGTCGCTGCTGCTGTTTGGCGACATCTCGGGCTTTGGCCTCACGACCATCGTGTCGGCGCTTTTCCTGGGACGGATCATCAACGTGATCATGGGCACCGTGGGCCAGCGCGCCCAAGCGGCCGTCTGGGCGTGACGCTGGGGCGTCGCGTGGGGCCAACTTAAAATCCCCCCGCACTTTAGGTCAAAATCGGCGGTAATTCTGACCTAAAGTGCGGGGGATTTTGTATCCTACGTGATCGTGTCGTAAATGTTGGTGTAAGGGGCGAAACGCCCCGATAGGCCGCCCGTGAAAAAGGCGCGGCCCCGTCCTAGAATCTGAAATCGCGACATAACAGGTTCGAAGGAAAGGACGAGGACCGCATGGAAATCATATCAAAGGCGGCCGCGGCGCAGGCCGCGGCCTCGATCCCGAGGCTGGCCGACGGGCTCATCGACGTCCAGGGGCTGGTCAGGCTGCTCGCCGAGCAGACGATCAACGCCGTCATGGACGCCCAGGCCGAGATGTTCTGCGCCGAGGCCGGGGTCGCCCGCAACGGCTACCGCGACCGCACGCTCAAGACCTGCGTGGGCGACCTCGCGCTTCGCGTGCCCAAGGTCAGGCTCGGCAGCTTCTTCCCGCAGGGCGTCATCGAGCGCTACCAGAGGGTCGACCGGGCGCTCGCGGCCGCGGTGGCCGAGATGTACGCGGGCGGCACCAGCACCCGCAAGGTGCAGCGCGTGGCCGAGAGGATGGGCGTCTCCAGCCTCAGCAAGGACCAGGTCAGCGCCATATGCGCCTGCCTGGACGCCGACGTCGACGAGCTCGTGGGCCGCCCGCTCTCCGGCGCCGCGATGCCCTACGTGTGGCTGGACGCCACCTACGTGAAGTGCCGCCGGGAGGGCCGCGTGGCCTCCACCGCGGTCGTCACCGCCATCGGCTGCGACGCCGAGGGCTGGCGGCGCGTGCTCGGCATGGCGGTCGTGGACACCGAGTCCTACGAGTCGTGGCTGGGGTTCCTGCGCAGGCTGCGCGACCGCGGCGTCGCCGGCGTGCGCCTCGTGGTCTCCGACGCCCACAAGGGGCTGGCCAGGGCAATCGGCGAGGTCTTCCAGGGCGCGGCCTGGCAGCGCTGCGTGGTGCACCTCGTGCGCGACTGCGTGCGCGAGGCCGGCTCCTGGCAGCTGAGGAAGCGCGTCGTGCGCATCGTGGCGCCGGTCTTCCGCGCCAAGGACGCCGCCGCGGCCGTGGCCATGTACCACACGGCCTGCGACATGCTGCGCGGCGTCTGCCCGAAGGCCGCGGACATCCTGGAGGAGGCCGAGCCCGACGCGCTCGCCTACCTCGACCTGCCCGCCTCCCACTGGAAGCGCCTGCGCACCAACAACGTCCAGGAGCGGGCCAACCGCGAGATAAAGCGCAGGTCGCGCGTGGTGCAGGTGTTCCCGTCGGAGGGCTCGCTGATGCGGCTGGCGGGCGCCGTGATGTGCGACATGGACGAGGCGTGGTCGTCGTCGCGCTACTTCTCGGAGGCCAGGATGCGCGAGCTGCCGCCCGAGGGCGAGCCGGCCCCGCCGCGCCCGGCGCCCACCGAGGCGGACATGGAGGCGGCGCGCCGCGCCCTGGAGTCCGCCGACGAGGGGTTTGCGGACAGGGGCGAGGGGAACTAAGATGGTCAGGTGATTTCAGGCCCCGGGACGGGGCCCGCGCCGCCTCACGGAAGGGCGCTTACACCAACTTTCCCGACACTACCTCCTACGTCACCGGGGGCACCCTTATGCTTGCCGGCAAGACGGTCATCGTGATCGCCCACCGCATGCGCACGGTCGAAAACGCCGACAAGGTCGTTGTCCTCAAGGACGGCGTGGTGGCCGAAGAGGGGAACCCTGCCCAGCTCAAAGCCGCCGGCGGCGAGTTTGTCCGTATGGTCGAGCTCCAGCGAGCCTCCGCCGCCTGGCAGCCCTAGGGGCACGGTTAGGCGCATGCGTGCGCGGGCACCTCGGGCCACACGCCTGGGACGCCAACCTTGCGTCGCGCCATCGCATATATCGCTGAGATGGCAGCACTTCGAGGGTTTGCGGCCGCTGCGTTCTTGCGGGTGTGATTGGTGAAGCTGCGGTCACGCTTGCTGTGGGGTTTTATTCCAACGCGTTTCACCCGCCGCGTCTTACCCGATTCGCTCTACGAACTCCGGGGGAACGCGGTCGGCGAGCCAGACCTTGTTGCTGCCTCGGTAGAAAGATACGCCTGCCGCGTGGGCCGCCGCGGCATCGACCTTGAGCAGTTCAGGCTTGCTGTCGTGGCGCGCGCCGACGGCCATCGCGGTCTCGACGTCGTCCGAGAGGTGCGCGTACTGGCGCCCCATCGGCTCGATCCCCTCGGCGAGGATCTG
>CAVKOL010000150.1:0-5850 GCA_963658035.1 Bacteroidaceae bacterium | reverse complement strand
TGTCCTCGTACATCAGGTGCTCCTCTCAAAAGACGGCGGTCGCGGACGCGGCTTGGGTCTGTTTTAGGCCCGCGATCGGCGGCGAAAAGGGCGCGCCGAGCCAGAATTAACCCGGCGCCATATGCGGTTTACCTGCATGTTTTCGATTTGTCACAGGGGAGAAACCCGCGGTGGGCGGGCTGCGCCTATACCCTGACGACAAAGGACTTTGGCAGACTTTCCTGCTCGATGAACGAGACGGCGTACCACGGAAGGTACGTCACGCGACCTTCCTTCTCGACGTTGCCGTTACATAGGACAATCGCCTGGTTAAGGCCCCATTCCTCAACGCCCATCAGGTTGTCCAGCGCGCGGTGAACCTTGAAGTCCGCCCCCGACTTGGCCTCAATGGATAAGACAGCCGAGCCGCGCTGCAACACAAAGTCGATCTCGCCGATCTTTGATTTGTCGTAGTAAGAAAGGTCGAATCCATTGGCCAGAAGCTCCTGCGCAACCACGTTCTCGAGAAAAGACCCCTGGTTAACCGATATATCGCCCTGAATAATGTCGAACTGAACCGCTCCTGTCGAGGCGGCGCTCAAAAGGCCGCAGTCACAGAGAAAAAGCTTAAACAAGTTATGCTGCATATTGACCCGAAGGGGCACGACGGGGGCGCTCACGTTATAGCACGGCAGCGCCACCCCGGCATCGGCCAGCCACATGAAGTCGCTCTCGTAGCGCTCCATCCGGGCGGTCCTTGCCAGATCGGTTAGCTTAAAGCGGCGGTTCTTCTTGTCAAGCTGAGAAGGAATCGAATCGAATATGGCGTTGACGTGCGCTTTATTGGGCGCGTACTGGACCACGTCCTGCCGATAAAGCGTCAAGATGCCGCGTTGGACCTCAAGCACGCGGGCAAGGTCTCCCGTGTCAACGAATTCCTGAACAGCGGCGGGCATGCCGCCGACCGCCATGTAAATGCGAAAGGCCCTAAGAAGCCGGTCGTTGACGGCGGGGATGACCTGCGTCGCGGCCCCGCAGGCGCGCCGGGCTTCCTCCAAGACATCGGGCTGAATACCCGCGGCCACCGCGAACTCGGCGAACGTAAGGGGATAAACTCGCAGCTCCTCCTCATACCCCACCGGAAGCGAATCGACGTGCTGGTACGTCACGCCCAAAAGGGAGCCGGACTCCACGTAATCAAACCGCCCGTCGTCGACCAGGAACTTGATCGCCGTGCGAGCGCGGGGGCAGTCCTGCACCTCGTCAAAGAAAAGCAACGTCTTGCCGGGAACAAGAGTAGTCCCGGAGTACGCGGTGAGGCCCATGATGAGTGTGGCAGCGTCCAGGTCTCCCTCAAAGATGGCCTTGGCCCCGGGCGTCTTAACGAAGTTGATTTCGAGAAACACCTCGTAGTTCTCGGCGGCAAACTGCCGAACGGCAAAGGTCTTGCCGACCTGCCTGGCCCCGTCAAGGAGAAGGGCCTTGTGCCCGGCGCGGTCTTTCCATTCTTTGAGCTGTCGGAATAGGTTGCGTTGAATTACCACGATGTGTCCCTCTTTACATCACTGCAGCTAAAAGCCCTGCTGCGACGCATTTTACCCTATTTTCGCCACTCTTTGCGACATGTTTCACACGTATTAGACCTTGTCTTGCGACATGTTTTCACGATTTTCGAGAGGTTCTTGCGACATGTTTTCGCGATTGTTGGCGTGTTAGACTTGGGTAACTTGACTGCCCTACCCCGACGGCCGCGAAGGAACCTGCCATGTTAATGCACGAGACAAATCCGGGCGCACAGAAAGCCGCGCTACTCATCCACCCCATGCTGGCCGGGGCAAACGGCATCGAGGTCAACATCACCAGCCGCTGGGGAAGCGACGTGCGCTGCCTGGTACCGGACCTCTCGGCCCACGGGGACGACGCGGCCTCGACGTTTGTCTCGGCGGCTGGCGAAGCTCGGGGCATCCACGACTGGCTGGTGGCGCGTGGCGTCACGCATCTGCAGCTGGGCTACGGGGCCTCGCTTGGCGCGGCGACCCTGCTGGAGCTTCTCGCCTACCAGGACATCACGTTTGACCAGTTGTTCTTTGAGGGGCCGAGCTTCTCGGGCCGAGTGCCGCTGTTTTGCGGGGCTCTCACGTGGGTCTTCATCCACAAGCACCGCCAGGCCGTGGCCGACCCCGCGCTTTGTGCGCAGAGGATGAGCGGCCTGTACGGCGAGGTCGCGGGCCCTTTGATGGCGCAGCGCTTCATCGCGATGAACGAGGAGAGCATCAGCAATATTGTCCGCAGCGTCCTGCACGTCGACCTGCCCGAGCTGAACCGCGACGTTCAGGCCCGCTGCACCTTTGCCTATGGCGAGAAGGACGCCTACCTCAAGGGCTGCAAACGGCGGCTGGGTAAGCTCTATCCCGGGGCAAGCCTTGAGGTTTGGCCAGGTTACGGCCACTGCGGCCGCATCACCGCCGACTCAGACGCCTACGCCGCGCTCCTGCGCGAGCTGGTGGGTTAGAGCTTCTCCCCCCCTACGTTCTGAGGGTTGTCGGAAGCGAGAAGGGCCCCTTCTTTACGTTCTGGGGCTTGTCGGAAGCAAAACTACACGTTTGAAGGGTTGTCGGAAGGAATCTGCTCCGACAACCCCTCAAACGTAAAGAAACGGAGCCGTGATTTTCCGACAAGTCCCAAATCATAAAGGCGCACAACCCCATCTACCTGCGGCACCACGGGAGTTGGCCGATTTTTACCACGGCAGTTGGCATGTTTTTGGCACGGGAGTTGGCATCGATCGAAAGGCGGCGGCAGTAGGGCGGGACGGTGAGTAGCGACGGGATTTGGGGGTAGCTCACCTGGGGTTTTGGGAGCGAAATCGGGTTGCTACTCGGCCGGCTTCGGTACTGCCGCCGCATTTCGAAAATAACTTCGCGGGGGACGGCGGGTTAGGCGCGGAGAAGTACCTCGCGGGCGGCAACGCGGGCGAGAAGAGCTGGGGAGTGGCTCACGACCACGAGGCCCCAGCTGTCGCGTTTTTGCAGGTCGATGAGGGTGTACCAAAGGTCGGCCTGGGTCACGGCGTCAAGCATGGCGGTCGACTCGTCGGCTATGAGGTAGCGCGGACGACACACGAGGGCGCGTACCATCGCCAGGCGCATGAGCTCGCCGCCGGAAAGCTCGTGGGGACGGCGAGCTAGCCACTCGGGCCGCACGCCAAAGGAGGCGAGAAGGTCGTCGCCGACGTCGCCTAAGCTGCGGCCCACGCGCAGGCGCGGGTCGAAGGCCTGCTCGGGATGCTGCCACAGCAGTTGAACGGGACTGGCGATCCCGCGCAGGCGGTCAACGGGAACCAATGGCTGGCCATCTACCAGCACTTCTCCGCCCGTAGGCACAAGGAAACCGGCCAGCAGACGGCACAGGGTCGTCTTGCCCACACCGGAGGGGGCCGTCAAGGCCACGCGCTCGCCGGGCTCGACGGCAAGATCAAGGCCTTCGTAGAGTTCCGGGCCGCCGGGATAGGAAAACCGCAGGTCGCGGGCTTGCAGGGTCATCTCGCCGCCTCCTTTGCCGCAGCCGGGGCCGCCGCACCCGCCGCAAAGTCATGGCCCGGCAACGCGTGCCACAGAGCCTTGGTGAAGGGATGCCGCAGCAGCTCGGGGGACTCGAAGCTCGCGACGCCCGTCTCTTCCACCACGGTGCCGTCGTGGAAGATGGCCACGCGGTCGGCCACGCGCAGGGCCAGCTCGATGTCGTGGGTGATCAGCAGCACGCCACCGCCCGCGTTTGCAAAGGCACGCAGTTCATCCAGGGCGTGGACCGCCAGGTCAAGGTCCAGGCCCGGCGTGGGCTCGTCGGCGATGATCAAGCGCGGGTCGTCCATCAGCGCGCACATGAGAAGGACGCGCCGGGCCATGCCGCCGCTCAGCTGGTGTGGGTAGGCGCGCTCAACCTCGGGCGCCAAGCCGTATTCGTTAAACAGTTGATGCATGCGAGCACGTCGCTCGGACTTGGCGCCGACCCCCAGGACCTGTTCGCCCACGCGCATCAGCGGGTCGAGGTTTCCCACGCCCTGCGGCACCATGCTCACGCCGTGCCCGCGCAAGGCGGCCAGGCCGGCCGCGTCCATCTCCGTACCATCAAACCAAATACGACCGGTGACCTGCGCGTTATTGGGCCACAACCCCATAAGGCAATCGGCCAGCACGGTCTTGCCGGATCCCGACGCGCCCACCACGGCCAGGACCTCGCCCACGTGCACGCTCAGCGACAGGTCGTGCACGACCTCGCTGCGCACGCGCCCCGCGCGAAAGAAGGGCGCCGCCGGGTCGTACATGGTAAACGACACGGTAAGGCCCTCGACCTGCAGCAGGTGGTGGCCGCCCTCGTGGTGCGAGCCTACCGCGTGCGTGTGGTGGTGATGCAGCTCGTGGTCGGCGTGGTCGGCCGCGGCACCAAAGGCCCCCGCGCCCGAGATACCGTCCGTGACCTGCGACGCGTTTCTCGCCGTTGACATTCTGACCACCCCCTAGTCCTGCACCGATTTGGCGCCGAGAAGCCCGCGCAGCAGCGCGCCCATGCGGTCAAAGGCCGCCACCACGGCAACCAGCGCCGCGCCCGGCAGGACCGCCAGCCACCACTCCCCCGTCGAGAGGTACTGCATGGCCTCGGACAAGATCACGCCGATCGCGGGCTCGTCGGCCGAGAGGCCAAAGCCCAGGAAGGTGATCGAGGCCTCATGCAAAATCGCGTGCGGGAAGGCCAAAACCGCACCCACGATGAGCTGCGGCAACACCGCGGGCAGGATGTGGCGCACAGCCACGGCGGCCCGGCTTGCCCCCGCCGCGCGAGCAAGTTTGATGTACGGCGCGTCCTTGACCTGCAAGATCTCGGCCCGCAAGACGCGCGCGAGGCTGCCCCAGTGGGTCGTGGCCACGGCGATGGTCACGCCCCAAAAGCCGCGCCCCAGGGCGTAGCTCACCAGGATGAGCAGGACGATGTGCGGGATGCCCATCATGAGGTCGGTCAGCCACGAGACCACGGCGTCGGCCGCGCGGCCGCCAAGGGCCGCGACCAAAGCCAGCGCCAACGCGATCACGGCCGAGCACCCGGCGGCGAGAAGACCCACAAACACCGAGGTAGAAAGCCCGGCCAGCGTGCGGGCCAGCATGTCGCGGCCCATCCAGTCGGTCCCAAAGAGATGGGCCGCGCAGGGCGCCAGGTTCTTCTGGGTAAAGTCCGTCGCCAGGGCGGCCGACCACACGGCGCGGCCCGCCACGACAACCACAGCGAGAAACGCGGCGCAGGTCAGAAGGCCAATCAGCATGCGGCGACGGTTGCCTCCGCGCGTGGTTTGGGCCTCGTGCAGCACGGGCTCGGGCGCGGGCACGGGTGCGACGTCCGGGCTACCCACGGCGCACCTCCTCGCGAAGGCGTGGGTCGACGACCGTGTACAGCAGGTTGGCCGCCGCATTGCCCACAAAGACGAAGGCCGCAGAGGCCAGCGCGATGGCCACAAGCAGCGGCGCGTCGCCACCCAGGCCCGCCGTCACGGCCGCCTGGCCCAAGCCGGGGTACGAGAAAACCTGCTCCACCAAGACCGAGCCGCCAAAGACCTCGGACAGCGACGCGCACTCGATGGTGATCGCCGGAAGCACCAGGTTGCGCAGGCCGTGGCGGCGAAGAATCTGCGCGCGGGTCTCGCCGCGCGACTGGGCAAAACGCACGTAATCGCTGCTTAGGACCTCAATGGTCTTCTCGCGCGTATGAAGGGCGATGCTCGGCGTGTTGGCCACGGCCAAGACCAGCGCGGGCAGAACCAGGTGGTGGAGCTTCTGCGCCCAGCTCACCTGCGCCGCGTCGACACCCAGGGGCACGCTAAAG
>CAVKOL010000149.1:0-5850 GCA_963658035.1 Bacteroidaceae bacterium | reverse complement strand
CGGCGTACATGCCGTAGTTGTAGACGGTGTGGCCCATGGGCTCGACGACCTTCTTCAAGGCGGCCTCGATCATGGGGTTCTTGGCGTTTTGGGAGTTCTCGTTGATAAGGGCGATCTTCATGGTTTTCTCCTTAGCTGAGCTGGGGTTTATTTACTGAGAAGGACTTGGCGCGCTGGCGCTGCGGCGTTATGCCGGCTGCTTGCCGATGTAGGCAAGGATGCCGCCGTCGACGTACAGGACGTGGCCGTTGACGAAGTTCGACGCGTCGGAGGCCAGGAACACGGCAGGTCCCATGAGGTCCTCGGGCGTGCCCCAGCGGGCGGCCGGGGTCTTGCTCACGATGAAGGCGTCGAAGGGGTGGCGGCTGCCGTCGGCCTGGCGCTCGCGCAGCGGCGCGGTCTGCGGGGTGGCGATGTAGCCCGGCCCGATGCCGTTGCACTGGATGTTGGCCTCGCCGAACTCGGAGCAGATGTTGCGGGTGAGCATCTTGAGGCCTCCCTTGGCGGCGGCGTAGGCGGAGACGGTCTCGCGGCCGAGCTCGCTCATCATCGAGCAGATGTTGATGATCTTGCCGTGGCCCTTCTCGACCATCGACGGGATACACGCCTTGCTCACGATGAAGGGGGCAGTGAGGTCGGTGTCCACGACCTGGCGCCACTCGTCGACGCTCATCTCGCACATGGGGATGCGCTTGATGATGCCGGCGTTGTTGACCAGGATGTCGGGGGTGGAGCCGAGGTCTGCCTTGATGCTGGCGAGAAGGTCGGCGACCTGCGCCTCGTCGGTGACGTCGCACACGTAGCCCTTGGCGACAAGGCCGGCGTCCGCGTAGTGCTTCTCGGCCTCGGCGACCTTGTCGGCGTGGCGGGCGTTGAAGGCGATCTTGGCGCCTGCCTGGCCCAAGGCCTCGGCGATGGCCATGCCGATGCCGTAGGTCGCGCCGGTGACCAGGGCGACCTTGCCCTCGAGGCTAAAACTGTCGAGCACGTTTGCCATTTGCTACTTCCAATCTGGTTTGAAAGCCTGTGATTGCAACTCGCGGCTAAGTCTCGGCTAGTAAACCGGTTTTGTCAACAGAGAACTGCGGAAATGCAAGCAAATGGCAGCGAACTTCTCGCAAAAGGAAGCCACGGTAGATAAATCGGTTTATAAACGGAGAAGGGCCCTGTGCTACAGCGTGGTGTCGCCCCACTGCACGGCGCAGTCCAGGACCTGGTGCGGCTCGACCTCGCCCGCGCCGGCTATGGCGTCCAGCAGGATACGCGCCGCCGTGGCTCCTTCTTCGCGCGCGGGCTGCACCACGACCGAGACGGCCGGCGAGGCGACGCTTGCCCACTCGGTGTTGTCGAAGCCCAGAAGCCCCACGCGGCCGGGCATGAGGGGGTAGTACGTGCGAAAGGCGCGGTAGATGTCCGGCAGGGCCCAGCAGTTGGGGGCAAAGACCAGGGTGGGGGTGGAGCCGTCGATGTTTTGGGCGAGGAAGGCGGCCAGGCTACGCTCGTCCACGGCGTCGCCCTCGATGGTGAGCTGCGTGTAGGAAAGCCCGTGGTTCTCAAGGGCATCGACGAAGCCGCTCATGCGCTCGACGCGGCTCGAGATGAGGCCCGGCTCGGCGGTGACCACCAAGAAGCGCTGGTAGCCCTTCTCGATGCATGCCTCGATCGCCTGGTAAGAGGCCTCGTAGTTGTCGGTCTTGACCCAGCTCGACGCAAAGTCGTAGAGCTTGGAGTCGATGAAGACCAGGGGCTTGCCCGCGTCCTCGATCTGGCGCGTGATCTCTTTGAACTGCGCGGTGGGCTGCACGATGAAGCCGTCGACGCCTAGCGCGAGCAGCCGATCGATGTAGGCCAGCTCGTTTTGCTTGTCGAAATTGGAGTTGCACACCAGCATGCGGTAGCCCTTGGCCGAGATGACCTCGTCGATGCCCTTGACGATCTGGTTGGCAAAGGCGTTGGTGATGTCGCCGATGATGACGCCCACGAGCTTGCTTTCCTTGGCGTTCATCCCGCGGGCGAGAGGGGAAGGCTCGTAGCCGGTTTGGTCGATCGCGCGGCGGATGCGCTTTTGGGTTTCGGTGGACATGCGGTCGGTCTTGCCGTTGAGGTAGAACGAGACGGTGGTCTTGGAGGTGCCCGCCATCTGGGCGATCTGGTTGATGGTGACGCGCTTCTTGGGCGCGGGCGTCTGGCGGGGCATGGGGTCTCCTTGAGGGCTGGCAACGTTGTCTGGTGTGTGGTATTGTAAACTAGTTTTGCTGCCCATGACCAGGTGCCGAGAGGCGCTTGAGACAAAAAGAAGCCGGCTGTTTCTCGGAGGGGGAAGGTGACTAGGTGCTCATGGGACGGGACATGTATCCTAGAGCACACCGCGAGAAACAACCGGCTTCGGCTGTGGACCCGCCTACGGAAAAGGCAAGCAAAGCGGGTTGATTGCTAGTATAGGGTTAACGTTCACCCTACGGCGCGGAAATTTGAGTTTCCCCACGATTTGACCACTTATCGCCCAAAACCAACCGTTCACCGATGCCGCGTGTTGCGGGGAGGCTGCGACGCCCTTGCCGCGGCGCGCAACCGTGACTTTTGCACGACCAAAACGCCGTAGGGCAAGTAGCCGGCCCCTTGCGCCCTTTGGCCAACTGGGAAAACGCCGGAGCAAAAGCCCCGGCTACTTGGAGAGGCCCGTTTTGGTCGTGCAAAAACTCGGGATGGGATTTTTAGGCCCCGGTCGAGGCGCGGCGGACGATGTGACCGGGGATCTGGACACGCTGCGGCGAAAGGCCCGGTTCCTCGATGCGGGCAACCACGCGCTCCATCACGGCGGCGGCGATCGCCTGGACGTCCTGGGCAGCCGTGGTCACTCCGCCCTGGAACATGCGGTTCCAGGCGTAGTCGTCGAAGGTCGCGGCAAAGAGGGGAGCGGTCGCGTGCCCGCCCTTCTCGCCGGCCTCGCCCCACTGGCCGCGCAACTGCGAGTCCTGCATGGCCTCGATCAAGCGGAAGAACACCAGGCCGTTGACGGCGATGAGCCCAACGGCCTCGTCGTCACCCGAGCCCGCGACGGCCCCGTTGACCTGCACGGCTGCCTTGTTACTGTCGGCCGAGAGCTCGACCACCTGCCCGGCGACCCCGCGCTCGGCCGCGCGGTCCAAAAACCGCCCCTCGCGCTCGCGGCGCACCGAGCTCGTGCGGTCCTGCTCGGTTAAAAGCACCAGCCGGCCGCACCCGCAGCCGCACAGTTCGTCTACCAGCGCGTCCATAAGCTCGCTGTTGTTAGACGTGACCAGGTCAAGCCCGCCGCCCGTGCAGTCGCGGTCGAGAAGCACCACGGGCACGCGGGTGTTGGTGGTCCGCAGCAGGTGCTCGTTGCCGCCGCAGGTGTTGACGACGAGGGCGTCTGCCCCCGCGGCGCACAGGCGCTCGATGGCCGAGGCCTCGGTCGCGCCGTCGTTTGAGCTCACGGCCGTCATCAAGGTGTAGCCCACCTTGGCCGCCTCGGCCGAGAGCGCCTCGATCATGGCCGAGGAGTACGGGTTCACGATGTCTGCCAGCACGATTCCCAAAAGGTGCGAGCGGTCGGTACGCAGGCTGCGGGCGGCGGCCAGCGGCCGGTAGCCCGTGCGCTCGACCACCTTGGCGATGCGCGCGCGGGTCTCGTCGGTCATGGCGCCGGGGGTGTTGTTGAGGTAACGCGAGACGGTGGCCGGGCTCACGCCCGCCTCCTGCGCGATGTCTTTAATCCTTACGCGAGCCATTGACATACCTCCCGCCAGCAAATCCAAGCCGCATGCGAAAAACCACTGTATTTCTCGCAAGCGCAAGTATACAATACCACCAACGTAATGTAATCGATTTCGTAAATCGATTCCGTAAAGGTAAGAGCAACGTAATGGAGGTTCCCATGAGCGACAAGCCCCTCGTACTTTCCTTTGGCGAGATCATGATGCGTCTTTCTCCCAAGGACCACCTGCGCCTCGAGCAGGCCACCGAGTTCGACGCCCGCTACGGCGGCGCCGAGGCCAACATGGCCGTCTCGCTGGCCTACCAGGGTGACAACGCCGCCTACGTCTCGGTCGTGCCGGCCAATCGCATCGGCGACTGCGCGCTTCGCGGCCTGGTTGCCTACGGCGTCGACACCTCCCGCGTCGTGCGCGACGGCGACCGCCTGGGCACCTATTACTTCGAGCTGGGCGCCTCTCAGCGCGGCAACGGCTGCGTCTACGACCGCAAGTACTCCGCGATGAACCTGGCCTCCCACGAGGTCCTGGACTGGGACGCCATTCTCGACGGCGTCGAGGTCTTCTACGTGAGCGGCGTCACCCCCGCCGTCTCGGACGAGATGGCCGTCGCCTGCAAGGAGGCCCTGGCCGCCGCCCGCGCCAAGGGCATCAAGACCGTCTTTGACCTCAACTACCGCGGCAAGCTCTGGACCCCCGAGAAGGCCCAGTCTGTCGTCAAGGGCCTCATGCCCTACGTCGACGTCTGCATCGCCAACGACGAGGACGCCCCCTATGCCCTGGGCATGACCTGCGTCTCGGGCTCGCTGGCCCACGGCATCGAGGAGCGCGACTCCTACGTCGAGATGGCCCGCCAGATCTGCGCCGAGTACGGCTGCCAGACCGTGGCCTCCGTCGTGCGCAACGTCGCCAGCACCGAGCACTCCCAGTGGATGGGCATGCTCTACGTGGCCGAGGGCGACCAGCACTGGTTTAGCCCCATGCACGACGTCAACGTCCTTGAGGGCGTGGGCGGCGGCGACGCCTTCAACGCCGGCCTGCTCCACGCGATGCTGCACGACTACGACGGTCAGAAGACCATCGACTACGCCATCGCGGCCAGCGTCCTCAAGCTGTCCGTGCGCGGCGACGTCAACCTCGTGACCGAGGCCGAGATCGCCGGCGTCGCGGCCAGCGGCGGTGCCACCCGCGTCGCCCGCTAGGTCGTCCAAACCCGCCGAGCGCGCATCAAGGATTCAACCAGTAACACGGTCTTCTCGCCGAGCAAGGGGCCGGCGAGAAGACCTTTGCGAGAAAGGAATTGCCCATGTACGAGGATTTCTACGAGAAGCTCCACGAGCTGGCCATCGTGCCTGTCGTTGTTCTTGACAAGGTAGAGGACGCCGTTCCCATGGCACGCGCCCTGGTGGCCGGCGGCATGCCGTCTGCCGAGGTGACCTTCCGCACCGCGTGCGCCGCCGAGTGCATCAAGGCCATGCACGACGAGGTGCCCGAGATCTGCGTGGGCGCCGGCACCGTGCTTTCTGTCGAGCAGGTCGACGAGGCCCTGGCCGCGGGCGCCGCGTTCATCGTGAGCCCCGGCTTCGACGCCGAGGTCGTCGCCCACTGCATCGAGCTGGGCGTCCCCGTGCTGCCCGGCACCGTGACCCCCTCCGAGGTGACCGCCGCCCGCAAGCTGGGCCTTTCTGTCACCAAGTTCTTCCCCGCGGCCCAGTACGGCGGCCTCAACACCATCAACGCCCTGTGCGCCCCGTTTGTGGGCCACCGCTTCATGCCCACCGGCGGCGTGAGCACGGCAAACGTCGAGGAGTACCTGTCCTCGAAGTCCATCGTCGCCTGCGGCGGCACCTGGATGGTCAAGCCCGGCCTCTTCGCCGACGGCGACTTCACCCCGGTCACCGAGGCCTGCAAGGGCGCCATGGAGGCCGTCGCCCGCGTTCGCGGCTAGGCTTTCGCCCGTCCCGCGCCGCGGCAAGGCGTCCTCGCGCCGCGGCAAGGAGTCCCCGCGCCGCGCCTTCTCGCATAGAACCCAAAATCCCCCGCACAATCGGTCAGTTTTTGCTTCGAAAGTGACCGAAAGTGCGGGGGATCTTTTTGTGGGTGGAATCCCCTGCAT
>CAVKOL010000148.1:0-5853 GCA_963658035.1 Bacteroidaceae bacterium | reverse complement strand
CGCGAGCTGGGTTCAGAACGTCGTGAGACAGTTCGGTCCCTATCCTCCGTGGGCGTAGGAGAACTGAAGGAGGCTGCCCCTAGTACGAGAGGACCGGGGTGGACGGACCTCCGGTGAACGGGTTGTCGACCAACGGCACTGCCCGGTAGCTGCGTCCGGTTCGGATAACCGCTGAAAGCATCTAAGCGGGAAGCCAGTCCTGAGATGAGTTCTCCTTTCGGTAAGGCCACACGTAGACTACGTGTTCGATAGGCCGCAGGTGGACACCCCGCGAGGGGCGCAGCCGAGCGGTACTAATCGGCCGAGCTCTTCTTCATCACTTGGCTCTTTTCGGTCAGGCGAGTCTTATAAGGAAACGACAGATCGCGCTGTGCGGCCCTGAGGGCACGCCCTTACAGGAACGCCCCAAGATGGTCAGCGGCCATGGCAGGGGAGGCACACCCGGACCCATACCGAACCCGGAAGTTAAGCCCCCGAGCGCCGATGGTACTGCGGAGTCAGTCCGTGGGAGAGCAGGACGCCGCTGACCACCTTGGGGCGTTCCGCTGTTTCAGGAACGTCAAGGACCCTTTCCCCTTCCCGGGGAGAGGGTCCTTTTTTCGTATAGCGTTTTTCCGAGTTCATGCTTTCAGGTTGTGTTCAATTAGTAATGTTAGCCATGGCAAACTACCGTTCACCGGAAAGTTCTTCTTTGTAAATGGGTCGTTTAGTAACGACCAGTGAATAGTAAAAAGTGACTAGTGCCCCCAACGAAATAGTGCAGTTTCATTACCTGCGGTTTCACTTTTCTGTCAGAAATCTTTCAGTAATCTATCAACATAAAAGTACGAACTAATATACCGTTTACCGTTTTATCGATTCTGTTCTCTTATCTGCAGCTAATCTTTGGCCTACCGGTTTTTCATTTGCTTTCCCAATCTACAACTTGTTTTAATTGGAGGCCCAGCTATGCCTGCAGGTGGTTCTTGGCGCTCAAACGCGCCGGTCCAGGTACCGTCGACCATCTTTGATCTGTCCAAGCCTTTGTGCAAAGATCTTCTCGCACAATTGGACGCCTTGCACCTGCTCGTCTTCTTTGGGGAGCGCGGCCTTGGCGTAGACGATATCTATGACTGCTTTTTGAGGGCCCTGGTCATGGACGGCAGGCGTCTTGTGGCTTTTTCTGGCGACAAGATGGCTTCGGTTAAGGCGTCTGATTCCCTTGTGCGCTTTGCTCGAAAGGCTGTTAGGGAAGACGCAGTAGATGGCTGTGTCGTCGTTATCTCGGCGCTTCCAGGTTCTGATGAGATGGAGACAAGGCGCCAGGTAAACGCCATTAACCGTCTTCTGCAAGCGGGCTTCTCGGTTGTTCTGTCTCTTGGCCCTGAGGCTTCGCAGGTGGTTGAGGCGTTTGATGTGTACAGGCTCGTTGATTTTGCAGCTGTTCGCGAGCATGTGGCGGGTTTTAGCCATGGTGTCGCTAGTGGCTTGACATCCATGGGTTTGTCGCGAGGGATTCCGCAGCTGTATCTATCGCTGCTCAACTCTGGGTTTGCTTTTGACGGCATCGTGCCGATTTCGTATATGGAGCGGCTTTCTGAATCCATTGTGCATAGTGTTGGGGACGGCCTTACGGACGAAGAGACGCAGTTTAGGCTGTATCTCTATTTGATGGGCTCGGGGGCGCTGGAAGACGTTGAGGCTGAGCTGGGCTTCAAAGCGCTGGAATTTTTACAGGAGGTGGAAAGCCAGTCGCCTCTGTTTGGCGTTTCGCTTAGAGAGGGAACCTTCTTAACGCTTGCCGAGCAGGCCAAGTTGCCCTTGGACTACCTGTTTGATGCTTTGCGAACGCCGTTTAAGTATTCGCATAAGACGATTTATAGGGCGGCAATTGCCCTGCGCGAGAAGGACACGCAACGCTCGATTGAGGTTGCCAGGCATCTGCCGGGCGATTACCTTGGCCAATACGTTTTGAGCGTGGGAGAAGTTCTTCTCGACATGGGTGAATTTGCGCTGGTAGAGAGGGGCTTGAGGTCGCTTAAGTCGACGGAGGACGTCGACCAAAACGTGAAATGGGCTTTGGAGGCCGCTTTATCTGCGCTCACGGTAAGGCGTTTCTCGGCATCGTCATATCCACAGGTTACGCCGGAGTACATCGAGAACTTCTCGGCTGGAAACGCACGTGCCAGGGCCGCTCTGATGTTTGTGGACATGCGAGCGCGATTTTGCGGAGAGGTGCGCGAGGGCTTTGAGCTTGAATCGTCCATAGATACGGTCGAGGCTAGGCTTAGGCTGCATGCGAACGTCTTCAAGCACATCATAAAAGGCGAGCTCAACGAGGCGATCGGGCTGTTTGTCGGAAAGTCGTTTGTGAGGCAGGAACCCACGGTTTCGTCCTGCCTTCTTGCCCTGGACGCAGAGCTTATTAGGTTGATGACCTGCGACTCGGTAACGGGTGGTGGGGTTTGGTTTGAGAAGAGCGCAGAGTTCCTGGATGAGCTGGGGCAAAATGTTGCCCATGATTATCTGGGCGTTGTTGAGGGTCTTCGTGATTTGTTTGTCGATATGGCTCAGGATTTGGGCGACAGCTATGTATCCAAACCAAGACTGCCCGAAGATAAGTTGATTCAAGCTTTTATGCTTATAGAAGAAGCGTTCTCTCACATGCGACATGGTGTGTGGACCCATGCGCATGTCGAGGCGAATCTTGCTTACAGCTTGCTTGGAAGCAGCGAGGCAGCCCCGCTTAAGGACATGGCAAGGCTGATGTCGGCTGTTGCCAGGGTGACCCTTGGCGAGAGCGCGGTCATAGAGGTCGAGACGTACGCCCCGTCTATGCGGCTTGTTGCCATGATGGTGGCAAGGGCCCTGGATTCTGCCGACGAGGGAATGTCGTACGGCTCGAGGTCGAGGAATCTTGCCAGAGAGCATGTGTGGTTCATTTTGCTGCTGTCTAACGGGATAGGGTCGTTCTCGGTGCGATTTGAGGACGAGGTATACCCCGAGTGGAGAAGGGCCTTGGCCTCGGCGAGAAAGACGGTATGCCCTGCTTATGGCATGCGGGAGATGGCCCCGCTCGTCCTGCTTGAGCCCAAGAGCGACGAGGCGCAGACAAAGCCCAAGAAGCTGGGCGAAAGCCTGGTTGGCGAGAAACTGAGAATCAACCTGCTGGGCGATTTCTCGATGTGCGTTGGGACAAAGGTTATTGATGGCGCGAGGCTCGAGCAAAGGTCGTCGAAGGCGATGCTGGAGTTTCTCGTCTTGCATAAGAAGTTTAGCGCCAGCCAGACAAAGCTCTTTGAGCAGCTGTGGCCAAACAGCACGTACGAGGCAGCACATGAAAGGATGTATCAAACCAAGTCGCACATACGCAAGGTCCTGAGGGCGGCGGGGTTCACGGCCGATCCCTTTATAACGGGCCGGGCCAACGGGACGGTTGGTTTGGACCCCGGCCTGGTGAGCTGCGATGTCGACGAGCTCATGAACAGGGCTCGCGCCGCCATCATGGAGAAGGACGACGCGACTACTGTCGAGCTGGCCCTGGAAACCGAGAGCGCCTATGCGGGTGACCTGTGGATGCCGACAAGTGACGTGACGGGCTACGTGACGCACATGGCGTCGACCGTAAGGACGACGTATACCGATGCGCTGCTTTCGGGGGCGGAGTCGGCCTATAGGATCGGTCGGCTGCGCGTGGCGTCCAGGCTGGCCAGCGGCGCCCTTCTCACCGACCTCATGAGGGAAGACGCCGAGATGGTCCTGCTCAGGGCATTGAAGGGAAGTGGCCGGAGCAAAGAGGCGGCAGAGAGCTACCAGGAATTTTGCAAGAACATGGCCGAGCTTGCAGGAAGGCCTCCGTCAAAGCAGCTGAGGGCCTTGGCGGTGGAGCTGCTGATCGTTTGCGAGAAGAGCGCATAAGGGTGCTGTTTTAGTTGAGACGCTAATATCGTGTCGTATCTGTTACGAGATACCAGTAAAGTGATGAAAGAATGCACCCTTCCAGGCATTTGCCTGGTGACGACGCTGAGGATTTACCATGGCTAATTTTCTCTCTAAGTTGCTCTCTATTGGTGCCGATAAAGAGCTTAAGGAGTATGAGCGTATAACCAAGCAGGTCAACGACCTTGAGCCTAAGTACGAGGCTATGTCCGATGACGAGCTTAAGACCCAGACCGAGGTGTTTCGCAAGCGCTATGCCGACGGCGAGACCTTGGACGACCTTCTCCCCGACGCCTTTGCTGCCGTAAGGGAGGCCTCTAAGCGCACGACCGGCCTTCGTCACTTTGACGTGCAGATTATTGGCGCCATCGCGCTTCACCGCGGCACCATCGCCGAGATGAAGACCGGCGAGGGCAAGACGCTTGTCTCCACCTTGGCCGGTTACCTCAACGCCATCCCCGGCAAGGGCGTGCACATCGTCACGGTCAACGACTACCTGGCCAAGCGCGACTCGGAGTGGATGGGCAAGATCTACCGCTTCCTGGGCATGGAGGTTGGTCTTCTGCAGAACGGCATGAAGATCAGCATGAAGAAGCCCGCCTACGCGGCCGACGTCACCTATGGCACCAACTCGGAGTTTGGCTTCGATTACCTGCGTGACAACATGGTGACCCGCCCCAACCAGCGCGTTCAGCGCGGCCACAACTTCGCTATCGTCGACGAGGCCGACTCCATCTTGATCGATGAGGCCAGGACCCCGCTTATCATCTCTGGCGCCGGTACCAAGTCGGCCAATACCTACAAGGACTTTGCCCGTGCCGTTCGCGGTCTTATCCCCGAGGACGACTTTGAGATGGACGAGGCCAAGCACACCATTGCCACTACCGAGGAAGGCCTTAAGAAGGTCGAGAGGAACCTCGGCATCGAGGACATCTATGCCGATGAGTCCGGCCAGCTGGTCAACCACCTGCAGCAGGCGCTGAAGGCCGAGTACATGTTCCACCGCGACCAGCAGTACGTGGTCACCGACGGCGAGGTCAAGATCGTCGACGAGTTCACCGGCCGCATCATGGAGGGCAGGCGCTACTCCGAGGGCCTGCACCAGGCCATCGAGGCCAAGGAAGGCGTGATCGTCAAGGAGGAGAACCAGACCCTGGCGACCATCACCCTGCAGAACTACTTCCTGATGTACGACAAGCTCTCGGGCATGACCGGTACGGCCATGACCGAGGACGCCGAGTTCCGTGAGGTTTACCACGTGCCCGTGCAGGTCATCCCGCCCAACAAGCCGGTGATCCGCCAGGACCACGACGACCTGGTCTACCGCACGATCGACGCTAAGTTCAAGGCCGTTGCCGACGATGTGTGCGAGCGCCACGCCAAGGGCCAGCCCTGCCTGGTGGGCACCGTCTCTATCGAGAACTCCGAGAAGCTCTCGCGCATCCTGGACAAGCGCGGCATCAAGCACAACGTGCTTAACGCCAAGTTCCACGAGCGCGAGGCCCAGATCGTTGCGCAGGCGGGCCGTGAGGGCGCCGTTACCATCGCAACCAACATGGCCGGTCGTGGTACCGACATCTTGCTGGGCGGCAACCCCGAGCTTATCTCGCTTGACCTGCTTCGCCAGGACGGCATTGACCTCGAGGAGGCCACGGGCGAGCAGCGCGTCGAGGCCATGGCCCGCGCCAAGGAGATGTGCGCTGTGGAGCACGACCGCGTTTTGGCGGCCGGTGGCCTTTGCGTCATTGGCACCGAGCGCCACGAGAGCCGTCGTATCGACAACCAGCTCCGCGGTCGTGCAGGCCGTCAGGGTGACCCGGGCGAGACCCAGTTCTACCTGTCGCTTGAGGATGACCTCATGCGCCTGTTTGGCGGCGACCGCATGGACAAGATCGCGGCCATGATGACCAAGTACGAGATGCCCGACGACATGCC
>CAVKOL010000147.1:0-5878 GCA_963658035.1 Bacteroidaceae bacterium | reverse complement strand
GACGCCGCCCTCTCAAGGCGGAGATCACCAGTTCGAATCTGGTACGGGCTACCATGAGTTCTCCGGGGTACTCCGAACCCCTTTACATATGGCCCGTTCGTCTAGCGGTTTAGGACGCCGCCCTCTCAAGGCGGAGATCACCAGTTCGAATCTGGTACGGGCTACCATGAGTTCTCCGGGGTACTCCGAACCCCTTTACATATGGCCCGTTCGTCTAGCGGTTTAGGACGCCGCCCTCTCAAGGCGGAGATCACCAGTTCGAATCTGGTACGGGCTACCAAACTTTAACAGGCTGCCACCCGGCAGCCTGTTTTCGTATGCCGACCCGCCGCACCCTTCTCGCTCTTTCGTTGACGGGACCTAAATCGCAGATAAATCGCTTCAATTTGGGAGGAATCTGCGATATAGGTCCCGTCAACGAAGGGGGCGGGAGGCAGAGGCGGCCCCTCTTCACAAAACGGGGCGGAAAGATGACGCCTGGGTTTCGGGGGCGTTGCAGGCAAGGGCGTGCGTTTCTGAAAAATCACGGCAAAGTTTTATCTGCGTCTCTTATGGCGCGATTCTATTCAGTTAGTCGGCAGGCGGTCGTATTCTCTCCCCAGACGGAATCGAAGGGAGAATTACCACATGGCCGACATGATTGAAATCAAGGGTCTTCACAAGTACTTTGGCGACGTCCACGTGCTTAAGGACATCAACCTCACCGTGAAGTCCGGCGAGAAGGTCGTCATCATCGGGCCCTCCGGCTCGGGCAAGTCGACCCTCATCCGTTGCGTCGATTTCCTTGAGGAGCCCACCTCGGGTGAGGTCTACATCGACGGCAACCTTCTTACTAAGAAGAACCACCTCGAGATGGCCCGCAAGTACTCCTCGATGGTCTTCCAGCAGTTCAACCTGTACCCCAACATGACCGTCCTGGGCAACCTCACCTTGGCCCCCATGAAGCTCCAGAAGAAGTCCAAGGAAGAGGCCAACCAGATCGCCATGGCTGCCTTGAAGCGCGTCGGCATGGCCCACAAGGCAGGGGAGTACCCGCAAAACCTCTCGGGCGGCCAGCAGCAGCGCGTCGCGATCGCCCGCGCGCTTTGCACCAAGCAGCCGATCATCCTCTTCGATGAGCCCACCTCCGCCCTTGACCCCGAGATGGTCCAGGAGGTGCTTGACGTCATGATCGAGCTTGCCCACGAGAACATCACCATGATCTGCGTCACCCACGAGATGGGCTTTGCCCGCCAGGTGGCCGACCGCGTGGTCTTCATGGAGGACGGTCAGATCCTGGAGGAGGGCGAGCCCGAGCACTTCTTCGACAACCCCGAGAACCCGCGTTGCCGCGAGTTCCTCTCCAAGATCTTGCACTAGCCGAGAAACCCGGGCCTTGCGCCCACACCAACATCAGCGTCACCGGCGGGTCTTCTCGCCGAGAAGCACACACATTATTCCAAGGGAAGGGGAACATTATGTCTTCTATGTCTCGTCGTCAGTTCATGCAGCTCATGGGCGCCTCTGCGGCCACCCTCGCTGGCCTGGGCCTCGTTGGTTGCGGCGGCTCCAGCTCCGACAGCTCCAGCTCCGACAGCTCCAGCTCGTCCGACTCCAAGGTCGCCACGATCAAGGCACGCGGCAAGCTCAAGGCCGGCGTCAAGAAGGACGTTTTGGGCTACGGCATGCTCAACACCTCGACCAACACCTACGAGGGCATGGAGATCGACCTGTGCTACCAGGTTGCCGCCAAGCTCTTCGACGTCACCTATGACGAGGCCAAGAGCCAGGACCTCGTCGAGTTCACCGACGTCACGCCCAAGACCCGCGGCCCGCTGATCGACAACGACCAGCTCGACATCATCTGCGCCACCTACACCATCACCGACACGCGCAAGGAGAGCTGGGACTTCACCGATCCCTACCGCACCGACCACATCGGCATCCTGATCAAGAAGGGCTCCATGTCCACCTTGGCAGACCTCGACGGCAAGCACATCGGCGTCTCCCAGGGCTCCACGACCAAGGACGCCGTCACCAAGATGCTTGAGGACCAGGGCATCTCCGCCACCCCCGAGTTCGACGAGTATCCCGACTACCCGTCCATCAACTCCGCCCTCGACGCCGGCCAGATCGACGCCTTTGCCATGGACCGCTCGACGCTTAAGACCTACACCACCGACGACAAGGAGCTCCTGCAGCCCGAGATCGAGTTCGGCGCGCAGGACTACGGCATCGCCACCAAGAAGGGCTCCGACCTTTCCGACGTGACCGAGGAGGTCGTCAAGGAGGTCGTCTCCAACGGCTGGATCGACCAGGAGGTCGAGCTCTGGGGCCTGCTCTAAGACTCAGCTCGCGCGCGTCGCGTCGCTACGCCCTCGCGCGCTATCCGGCCGCCCGGGTCCACAAAGCCGTGCCCGGGCGGCCCGCTCGTTTGTTAGGTAAGTAGAAGGGAAAGAGATGCTAGACGGACTTCTCGACCCCATGCGATGGTCGATGACCTTCGCCGAGATGGACTCTTTGTGGAAGGGATTCTCCCTTACCCTGCAGGTGGTTTTTGCGGGCCTTGCGCTGTCGATCGTCCTGGGCACGGTCCTGGGCGTCTTCTCGACCACGCGAAACCCGGTGCTTCGCGCCATCAGCCGCGTGTACGTCGAGTTCTACCAAAACACGCCGCTGCCGGTCCAGGTCTTTTTCATGTACATGGCAGGCCCTAAGCTCCTGCAGGCCATCACCGGCGCCGACAACCCCGTGCGCACGAGCGCGTTTGCCCTGGGCGCCCTGGGCGTGGGCCTTTACCACGCGGCCTATATCTCGGAGGTCATCCGCACCGGAATCGAGGCCGTGCCCAAGGGCCAGATGGAGGCCGCGCTTTCCCAGGGCTTTACCCGCGTGCAGGCCTACATCTACATCATCTTGCCGCAGACCTTCAAGATCATCCTGCCCCCGATGTGCAACCAGGCACTCAACCTGGTCAAGAACACCTCGGTGCTGGCCATGATCGCCGGCGGCGACCTGATGTACAACGCCGACAACTTTGTCTCTACCTACGGCTACCTGCAGGGCTACATCATGGCCTGCGTCCTGTACTTCATCATCTGCTTCCCGCTGGCCCTTCTCGTCCAGTGGCTGGAGAAGCGCTCGAAGCTGCGCCCGCGCGCCAAGTCCATCCCCGGCATCACCGATGCCGCCGACCTTGCGAAGGAGGCGTAACCGATGGATATCTTTACTCCCGACAACGTGACCTTCATGCTCGGCGGCTTTGGCAAGACCCTGATCGTCTCGTTCTTCGCGATTATCTTCTCCATTGTCATCGGCACCGTGCTGGCCATGGTCAAGCAGTACTGCAAGGGGCCGCTCAAGCCTTTGAGCCTTTTGGTCTCGGCCTACATCGAGCTGTTTCGCTGTACGCCTAACCTGCTGTGGATCTTGTTCATCTACTTCACGGTAAAGGGCAACGACGTCGTCATCTCGGTCTTGGCCTTCACGATCTTCACCTCGGCCGTCATGGCCGAGATCGTGCGCGGCGGCTTCAACTCCATCGCCAAGGGCCAGTTCGAGGCCGCGCGCTCCCAGGGCTTCGGCTTCTTCCAGACCATGGCCTACATCATCTTGCCGCAGACCTTCAAGACGATCATCCCGGCCCTGTTCTCGCAGTGCACCACGGTGATCAAGGACTCGTCCTACCTTGCCGGCATCAACGTCGCCGAGTTCATGTACTGCTCGCGCGTCGTCATGGCAAAGACCACCGGTCTTGAGGGCGTCCTTCTCGTCTACGGCTTCGTCTTCTTGCTCTACTTCTGCCTGAACTTTGGCATCTCGCTTCTTGTTCGTGCTTACCAGCGCCGCGTTGTGGCCGCTTAAAGCAACATGTCCTGGCCCGCCTTGCGACCTCTTCCCCGCAAGGCGGGCTTGGGCGCCCTTTAGGTTAAGGAGAAACCCATGACCATCGATTCTGACGCCGTCTCTGCCGATGTCGAGAACTACCCAGTGGTCATCACCATTGCCCGCGACTTTGGCGCCGAGGGCCACGAGATCGGCAAGATGCTCTCGCTTGAGCTCGGCATCCCGTTCTACGACAACGAGGTCCTGGTAAGGGCCTCTGCGCGTGCCGGCTCGTCTGTGGCAGACGCCGCGGCATACGACGAGAGGTGCGCGGCCGAGCTCTACGCCTTTTTGCCCGACCGCGTGGACGCGCGCTCCGCCGCCGACAAGCTCTTTGCCCACGTGTCCGACACCATCTTGGACCTGGGCACCAAGACCTGCATCATCGAGGGCCGCCTGGCCGACTACGTCCTGCGCGACAACCCCAACCAGATCGCCGTGCTGGTGACAGCCCCGCTGGCCGCCCGCGTCGAGATCGTCCAGCGCAAGCGCGGCTGGGACGAGAAGAAGGCCAAGAAGTTGGTCAAGAAGATGCAGAAGGGCCGCGAGGCCTTCTACAAGCGCTACTCCAAGGGCAAGTGCGGCCTGCACGACAACAAGGACCTGGTCGTGAATCGCGCGCGCTTTGGGCGCCAGGGCTGCGTCGACATCATCGCGGCCGCCTACCGCACCAAGGTCGCGGCCGTCGAGGCCGCCAAGGCCCAGGTCGTCGCTGAGGTTGAGCCTGCGGTCGAGGCTCCCGAGGCCTAGCGTGGGCGGCCCCGCAACAGGGCCGTTTACAAACATTTACCGAGAAGACATGGCTGCGATTCGTTTCGCGGCCATGTTCTTTTCTCGGCTGCGTTATTCTGCATTGCGACTGTTTTGGGCCGGACGGCCCCCTAGAGAGGAGACATGACATGGCGGGAAAGCCTCAGACACTGGCAACCACCTCGGCGTTTGAGGTTTTGGGCCCTGTTATGGTGGGTCCTTCGTCCTCGCACACGGCAGGCGCCCTTCGCTGCGCCACCGTGGCGGCGTCGCTTTTGGACGCGCCGGTGACCAGCGTGCGCTTTACCCTGTGGAACAGCTTTGCCCACACCTACCACGGCCACGGCACCGACCGCGCCCTGGTGGCCGGCATCCTGGGGATGTCGACCGACGACGAGGGCATCCGCGACGCCTTTGACCTGGCCAAGAAGGCAGGCCTTGCCTTTGAGTTCGCCATCGGCGGCGACGACGCCACGATGCACCCCAACACTGTGGACATCGACATGCAGACGGCCAGTGGCGCCCACGCCACCGTGCGCGGCGAGAGCCTGGGCGGCGGCAAGGTGCGCGTGAGCCGCATCAACGGCGTGGGCGTCAAGGTCACCGGCCGCTACGCCACGCTCTTCGTCGCGCACCGCGACGTCCCCGGCGTTCTGGCGGCGCTGGCCAACCTTCTGGCCTACGCCAAGGTCAACATCGCGACCTGCCGCACCTACCGCACCGAGCGCGGCGGCCAGGCCTACACCGTCTTCGAGACCGACGGCGCCCCCGACGAGACCGTCCTTCCTATCGTGCGCAAGTTGGAAAACGTCGACTACGCCACGTTTGTCTCGCTTGCGGGCTCTGACGCCCTGGTGGCGCCCGGCGTCACAGCCGAGGAGCTCTTTGACGACGGCGCGCAGCTGTTGGACGCCTGCGCCGAGCTGGGCATGTCTATTGGCAAGGTCATGCAGACCCGTGAGGAGATGCTCGTGGGCGCAGACGTCGCCGCCGCGGCCATGGACCGCGTCCTTAGCGTCATGCGCGACGAGACGAGCGCCCCCATCGAGCACCCCAAAAAGTCGCTGGGCGGCTTTATCGGGGGAGAGGCCAAGCAGGTCAAGGACGCAGGCGCGACCTTTGCCGCGTCCTTGATGGGGGACGTGCAGACCGATGCCGTGGCCCGCGCCATGGCCGTGCTCGAGCGCTCGGCCGCGATGGGCGTCATCGTGGCGGCCCCCACGGCGGGCTCGTCGGGCGTCGTGCCCGGCTGCGTCCTTGCGCT
>CAVKOL010000146.1:0-5882 GCA_963658035.1 Bacteroidaceae bacterium | reverse complement strand
GAACGGCGAAACCGTTGCAAACGAGCTGCTGATAGACGGGCAAATAGTCACCGCCCAGACAGAGTTTTGCGCCCAAGCCGCCGAGGGCGACGTCGAGGTGACCTTTGTCTTTGACGCATCGACGCTGGCCACGCGCGAATCGACCCATCTTGTCGCTTTCGAGACCCTGTCTTTTGGCGAGACCGAGCTATGCGTTCACGCTGATATAGACGATGCCGAACAGACGGTTACGGTGACCCCGCCCGTCATAGGGACCACGGCCACCGATACCGTTGACGGTGACCACCAGATTACGAGCGAGGCAGACGTCTCGATCACCGACACCGTGCACTACAGCAACGTCAACGTAGGCAAGACCTACCTTGTGCAAGGCACCCTCATGCAAAAAGAAACCGGCACCGACGGCAGCACGACCGCGAGCGTGTTCCTGAACAATGGCGAGTCCGTGACCGCGCAGGCCGAGTTCACGGCCCAAGCTGCCGAGGGCGATGTCCCGGTGACCTTCGAGTTCGACGCGTCCGAGCTGGCGGCATGTGAGAAGACCGAGCTCGTCGTGTTCGAGAAGCTGCTCCAAAAGGACAGCGTGCTTTGCGTTCACGAAGATGCAGACGACCAAGGGCAAACGGTCACTGTCGTGCCGCCCACGATAGCCACAACCGCCAAAGATGGTCTCGATGAAGACAAGGTCGTCATCGCGGACGCCCAAGCGACCGTAGTCGACACCGTGCGCTACGACAACCTCACGCCCGGCAAGACATACAAGATCGAGGGCATCCTCGTAGAGAAGACCACCGACGAGAACGGAGAAGCTATTGCCAATGAACTGCTGGTAAACGGCGAGAAGGTCACGGCGCAGGCGGAGTTCACCCCAACAGAGAAATCCGGCGAGACCCAGGTAACCTTCGCCTTCGACGCGAGCCTGCTCGCAGACGAGGCGCCGTTGGTGGCCTTTGAGACGCTTAGCTACAAGGGAAAACAAATAGCCGTCCACGCCGACGTGAACGACGAGGACCAAACCGTCACCGTGCGCACGCCCAAGATCGGCACCTATGCCTTCGATGCGCTCGACAACGACAAGGACCTTGTCGCCGACAGCCAGGCGACCCTCACAGACCAGGTCGTCTATACCAATGCCGTTCCCGGCGCCGCATACACCGTGGCAGGAATAGTCATGGACGCCTCCACCGGCTTGCCGATTCTCACCAACAACCTCGACGGTTCGGCGGGCAAGGACCAGCTTGAGACCTTCTGGCAAGAGCTTCTCGCCGTATTGGGAACCGAGAAGGGTATCCTGCCGACTACTATCGATACCCAGGCGCTCAATAAACTGCAGGTTTACTACCCCGAGGTAATCTCGCGCCTTGTTTGGACCTCTAAGGATTTCACGCCGCAGGACGATACCGGCTATCTAAGCATGGACTTCGCCTTCGACGCGACGAACATTATCGACCAAGACCTAGGTGAGGCAAAGGACCTTGTGGTGTACGAGCTGTTGTTCAAGGGAAGCCTGAGTCCCGGCTCCGCAGACCAGAACGCCGAGACGTGCCGCCTGGTCGCCGCCGAGCTCGACGCCAACAACCCGGACCAAACCGTGCGTCTCACCCCGTCTTCCATCGCCACCTGCGCCACCGATAAGGCCACCGGCGACCACGACCTTCTCGCCACAGACGGAGCCGTCGTGACCGACACCGTGACCTACACCGGCCTAGTGCCTGGAAAGGAGTACACGCTTCACGCGACTCTCATGGACCGCGATACCGGCGAGCCCTTGCAAGTTGGCGAGAAGACCGTCGAGGCAACGGCGACTTTCATACCAACAGAGGCAGACGGTGAAACCCAGATTGACCTCGGTCCCTTCAACGCGTCGCAGCTCGCGGGCCATACGCTCGTCGTCTTTGAGGAGCTTTGCCGTGACGACAAGACCGTTGCCGAGCACAAGGACCTCGATGACAAAGACCAGTCTGTCCGCGTCGTGACACCGCCAAGCCCCACACCCGCCACCGGCGACACCACAACCGTCGCCGCCATAGCCCTCGCAGCTTTCGCCGCCCTACTCTGCCTCACCGTTTCCCTCGAGACGCGCAAAAAGCAGCTGTAACCCCGCGTCACCCAAAGGGCGGCGCCCACCAGCGCCGCCCCCCTTGATTTCCTCCCTCAAATTAAGAGCTGTATTTACCTGCAATTATTTTTGTATACGAAACTCTTCATGCAAAAGGAGCGGGTACAATGGACCTATACGATATCCACTCGCATGCCTACAAACACCATATATCGGAAAGGGATATTAGGCACGCATGGAGGAATGGGTTTGCATGGGGACGAAGGGATCGTGCCGGCGGAGGAATTGATTATCTTGTGGTCGGCCAAGATACCCGTGGCCGCCTTATTGAGATTCTGGCCAGGCTGACCCCAAAAGGATACGTCGCGTTCCATGCCCTCACTCCCCCAACAAAGAAGACGCTCTTAGAGCTCGGGCTTATTGCTTAACAAGGGAGGGACCATGAAAGACAGGGAACTTGAAAAGCTCATGGGGTTTAATCCCGGTGAGCTTGAAGAGACCGCCGATGCATACGAGAAAGACGAATGGCCCGCAGGTAAAACGGTTCGTCTTGGCCGCCCGCCCCTTTCCTTCTCGGAGCCGTCCACCGTCATGTCCAGCCGCGTCAGCAAGTCAGTGGCAGACGCCTTCGACAAAAAGGCGCTGGCGCACGGTCAAACCCGAACCGAGCGCCTCCGCGAGCTCATCAATACAGACGCCATGACCGCATAGCAAAAAACAGGGCGCCGCAGGCCCTCTGACCTGCGGCGCCCCGTGCGCTAGCTCTAGCTCGACGACCTACCTGCGGCCGCCAAGGCCCATGTTACGCATCATGTTGTTCATGTTGCGGCGGGCCTTCTTGGAGTTGCCGCCCGCCATCATGGACCTCATCTTGCCCATCATCTTGTTCATCTCGTCCCACTGCTTGATGAGCTGGTTGACCTCCTGCACCGTGCGGCCCGAGCCCGCGGCAATGCGCTTGCGGCGCTGGCCGTTGATGGTCTTGGGCCTGGCCCTCTCGGTCTTGGTCATGGAATGGATCATGGCCTCAATGCGCACCAGCTGACTCTCGTCGACGTTGGCACCGGGGTTTTGGGCCATCGCGCGCTCCATGCCGGGAATCATGCCCATGATCTTCTGCAGGCCGCCCATCTTCTTGATCTGCTGCATCTGTGCCAGCATGTCGTCCATGGTAAAGCCCTCGCGCAGCATGCGCTCGGCGTCGGCCGCCTGCTGCTCGTCGGCGTACTTCTGGGCCTGCTCGATGATACCCACCACGTCGCCCATGCCAAGGATGCGCTTGGCCATGCGGTCGGGGTGGAAGACCTCCAGGCTGTCGGGCTTCTCGCCCATCGAGACGAACTTGATCGGCTTGCCGGTGACCTCGCGCACAGAAAGCGCGCCGCCGCCGCGGGCGTCGCCGTCGAGCTTGGACATGATGACGCCGTCGAAGTCCACGCGCTCCGAGAACTCGCTCACGACGTTGACGATGTCCTGGCCGGTCATGGCGTCGACGACCATAAGAATCTGGTCGGGCTTGACGGCGCGCTTGATGTCGACGGCCTCCTGCATCATCTCCTCGTCGATCTGCAGGCGACCGGCGGTATCGACGATGACGATGTCGTTCAAGTGGTCGACGGCCTCGCGAATCGACTCAGACGCCACCTTGACGGCGTCTGTGCCGTCGCCGCGGTAGACCGAGACGCCGATCTCGCCGCCAAGGGTCGCCAGCTGGTCGGCAGCCGCGGGGCGGTGCGTGTCGCAGGCGGCCAAAAGCGGGCTGTGGCCCTGGCTCTTAAGCAGGTAGGCCAGCTTAGCGCAGGCCGTGGTCTTGCCGGAGCCCTGAAGGCCCACCAGCATGATGACGTTGGGCGTGCGGTTCTGCGCCAGCGTGAGCGTAGAATCGGTGGAGCCGAGAAGCTCGGTCAGCTCGTCCAGCACGATGCGCACGACGTTTTGCGACGGCGTCAAGGAGTCCAGGACCTCGGAGGTCATGCACTTCTCCTTGCAGCGCGAGACGAAGCCCTTGACCACACGGAAGTTCACGTCGGCCTCGAGAAGGGCCATGCGGATCTCGCGCATGGCGACGTTGATGTCGTCCTCGGTCAGGCGTCCCTTGCCGCGGAGCTTGTCGAAGGTGTCTTGCAGGCGGTCGGACAAAGAGTTGAACATCTGTCTTACATCCCTTCGCCCACAAGGGCGTCGCAGAAATCGGAAGCGTTGAACGTCTGGAGGTCGTCCATGGACTCACCCACGCCAATTCGATAAATAGGCAGGTTGAGCTGGTTGGATATGGCCACGGCGATGCCGCCCTTGGCCGTGCCGTCCAACTTGGTGACGATAAGGCCGTCGAGGTCCAAGGCCTCGTTGAACTCCTTGGCCTGTGCCAGGCCGTTCTGGCCGGTGGTGGCGTCGATCACCAGCACCACGGTCACGGGAACGTTGGCGCGCTTGCGCGTGACCGAGACCACCTTGGAAAGCTCGCGCATGAGGTCGCTCGAGGTGTGCAGGCGCCCGGCCGTGTCAATAAGCACCAGGTCGCTGGCCTGCGCCTCGCCCTTCTCGATAACGTCGTAGCACACAGAGGCCGGGTCTGCGCCGCGCTCGCGCGTGACGACCTCGACGCCGGCGCGCTTGCCCCAGACCTCCAGCTGCTCGATCGCCGCTGCGCGGAAGGTGTCGGCCCCGCCGATAAGCACTCCCTTGCCCTGGGCCTTGGCGCGCCCGGCCAGCTTGCCCACCGTGGTGGTCTTGCCGGCGCCGTTGATGCCCACGAACAACACGCAGGACGGCACGTCGTCAAACGGGTCGCGCTCGGCCACGGCAAACTCGCGGCTCAGCCTCTGGGACAGGGCCGAGCGGATCTGGCGGGCCGTGACCAGGTTCTCGCGGGCCGCGCGGTCACGCAAATCGTCGCAGACCTGCAACGAGAGCTCGGCGCCCAAGTCGCCCATGACCAGGGTGTTCTCGAGGTCCTCCCAAAACTCCTCGTCGACCTCGCCGCCAAGGTAGAAGATCTCGTTCATCGCCTCGCGAGAGCGCTGCAGGCCTCGCTTCAAGCTGTCCATAAAGCCCATTTAGGCATCGACCACCTTTCCTGTCGCCTTGTCCAGGCGCTGAGAAACAACATGGCTCACGCCGTCTGCCTGCATGGACACGCCGTACAAGACGTCGGCCTGCTCCATGGTGCGGCGCTGGTGGGAGATCACGATGAGCTGCGTGGTCTCCTTAAGGCTCTCGATCGCGTCCAAGAGCTTAGAGAGGTTGGAGTCGTCCAGGGCGGCCTCCACCTCGTCAAACACGTAGAACGGCACGGTGCGCACGCGGTAGACCGCAAAGAGCAGCGCCAGCGCCGTCAGGCTCTTCTCGCCGCCGCTCATGAGCATCATCTTGGTGATGCGCTTGCCTCGCGGCTGCGCCACGATCTCGATGCCCGTCTCGGCGAGGTTGTCGGGGTCGGTCATCTCGATGTGGGCCTTGCCGCCGGGGAACAGCAGCGAGAAGACCTCGGAGAAATTCTGGTTGACCTTGTCGAAGACCACGAGGAAGCGGTTCTTCATCTTGCGGTCGATGGCCGCGTTGATCTTCTTCAGCGAGTTACGGGCGCTTTCGAGGTCGGCCACCTGCTCGTCGATGTACTCGGCGCGCTCGCGCAGCTTAAGGTACTCGTCCATGGCCACTTCGTTCACCGGGCCGATGTCGGCGATCTGCGCGCGAAGCTTGTCGCAGGTGCGCTCGGCCTCCTCGCGGTTCTCGGGCACGGGGATCTGCAGGGCCTCGTCAAGCACAGCGCCCGTCTCGGTGATGGCGTCGATCGCGGCGGCGACCTTGACCTCCAACTTGC
>CAVKOL010000145.1:0-5887 GCA_963658035.1 Bacteroidaceae bacterium | reverse complement strand
CCGTCTCGCCACCGGTGACATGCTCGATTTCTTGGTCGCTGAGCTGCTTTGCGTTTATCTCGCTCATGCTGATTGACCTCCTTTGCGCGCGTGCGCTTCGTTGACCCGGGTTTTCTTGGCGGTTGCCCGGTCCGGTTGAATTAGTGTACACAAATCGCCCAAACGCTCCGAAACATGTCCTTGTCAGTGCCTCAATCCAAATTTATGTACACTAACCGGCCACCCTCGGCCCGGGCCTGCTCCGCCTCAGCTAATCCAAACCTTAGCTACTCAATCGCCCACTAACTACTTCAAATGCGGCGGTGCGCTCCCTATACTACCTGCAAAAACGTCGCGGCAAGAAAAGGGGAGACACGTATGCACTACTCTAAAGGCGCGATGTGGCGCCCGCTGTTCGAGGACACCGACGCGTACCTGCAGGTCGCCACAGGCTGCTCGCACAACGCCTGCAAGTTTTGCACCATGCACAAGGGGACGACCTTCTCGCTGTCCCCAGAAGACGAGGTCGCAGCCGACATCCAGGAGCTCGCTGCCGCCACGTGGGTGCGCAAGAAGCGCGTCTTTCTCACCGGCGGAAACTCCCTGTGCATCCCGCAGGAGCGCCTGGTCAAGACCCTAAAGCTGCTGCACGACCAGATCCCCCAGGTGCAGAGCGTGGGCACTTTCGCCCGCGTGGCCGACGTGCGGAGAAAATCCGACGACGACCTGCGCCGGCTGGCCGCTCTGGGCGTGAGCGACATCTCCATCGGCGCCGAGACGGGCTATGACCCCGCGCTGGCCTTCATGCGCAAGGGCCACACCGCGGCCGATATCGTTGAGCAGTGCGCCCGCCTTGACCGCGCGGGCATCACGTACAACCTGTTCTACCTGGCAGGCATTGCCGGCGAAGGCAACGGCGAGAAGAACGCCCGCGCCACGGCCCAGGTCTTTGGCCAGACGCACCCCAACCGCATCATGATCCACACCCTCACGTTGTTTGACGGCGCCGACCTCCATGACGACATCGCGGCCGGCGATTTTACGCCCTCCAGCGAGGTCGGCATCCTGCAAGAGCTGCGCGTCCTTGTCCAGGAGCTGCCGATAAGCACGTTTTTGCTGGGCGGCCACATCGGCAACGTCGCGCCGTTTAACGCATGCCTGCCCGAGCACCGCGAAGAGGTCCTGCGCTACCTCGACCGCGCGATCGCCGGCGCCAACGAGGCCGAGCTCGAGGAGTTTCGAAAGAGCATGAAGTCGCTGTAGCCGAGAAGGTCTTCTCGCCGCCGTCCCTTAACTGAACAACCTGTTGACCAGCGCTTTTATGGTAAGAGTGGCGGCGTGCCGTGCTAACATGTAAGCCACATAAGGCCCAAGACGAGAGGGGCGACCATGAGCGAGCAGAAGAGCGTTCTTATCGACGAGAAGACCATGCGGGCCGATGCCCTGCAGGACGTGCAGCTCGGTGACGTCACCGGCGGCGATAGCGCGGAGCTTGCCCAGGACTCCAGGATTCGCCACAAGTACCAGTGCCCTAAGTGCAACGGCACCAGCTTCACGCGCGGAATCAAGACCATCAAATACTGGCCTATTAAAAAGAAGGTCTGCGAGTGGCTTGAGTGCACCACCTGCGGCGCCCACTACCCGATTATGGGCAAGAACTCCCTGATCATGCTCGACTAGCGCGCAGACTCGGCAGCGCAGCCGGTTATGAGAGGCGGGCGGCTCCGGTTACAGGGCCGCCCGCTTTGCCGTGCCGGGGGTCTTCTCGCCGGCCGGGCAAATTAGTGTACACAAATCGCCAAAACGCTCCAATAAACGCCCTTGTCAGTGGCCCCAATTCGAATTTGTGTACACTAATCGGCCTCGGCCGCGGCCGCCTGTCGCGAGTATTCTGCCGAGGAGTCCGTCTACTCGCCTGCGTCCTGGTCGTCCCCGTCATGCAGCCCGCTGTACAAATCGTCTGCAAGCAGCTGAACAAGGTCGTAGCGTGCGTCCTGGTTGTTGAGAAGGAACTGATAGAACTCCTGGTTCTTGTCGTAGTTCTCCACCAGAGCGCCCTCGGTCTGGTCTTCGACGGTGTTGACAAAGTTCTGCTTTGAGTTGGCCTTGGCGCTGCGTTTCACGCTATCGTTTTTCTCAAGCGTCCCACGCAGTACCATGAGCGTGCTCTCGGCCACGTTGACGTCAAATTTTGTGCCAAAGCGCGCGTTCCACTCCGCGATGATCTTGGACAAAGTCTCACGGCTGTCCTGTGTAAGACCAACACCGTGGGCAATGCGAACTTCTGGTGAGGCCACGAGCTTTTTGCCCTCATGCCTGGAGGGACCAGAGACATCGAAATCCCTGAACTTCACTTTGTCCGAGATATCGATGCCCTCGCCTGAGCCTACTTTGGCTAACTCGCGGATAAGGCACTGGCAAAAACGATATTCCATGTGCATGTACTCATCGGTAAACGGCGAGGCCATGATGAGAAACGCGTACTGCTTGATGAAGTGACGGATGATGCGGCGGGTCATGTCGGCCTCGGCGTCGCCCGTCCCTTTCACCTTTGCTGCCGTGTAGTTGAGAAGGCCCAACATGCGAAGCGTGTCGTTGCGTGCGCGACGTTCCTTGCAGAGAAGCCCGTAGAACTCGCGTACGTCGTCGGCATCCAGGACGTTGCGTTCCTCCAGGCGGCGCTCGGTCTCTTTGAGGTCAGAGAAGGTCAGCGGGTTTTCGAGCACGGTGTTCTCGTAGTAGGGCGCAAACGCCTTGGCGATGTCTTCGTAGGAGTTGACGAAGTCGAGCACGTAGGGCCGTTTCTCGTACGGCGGACAAATGCGGTTGAGACGGCTCAGGGTTTGGACTGCCGACAAACCGTGCAACTTTTTAGCAACGTACATGGCCGTCAATAGTGGCTCGTCGAAACCCGTTTGGTACTTGTCGGCTACGATGAGAATACGGTAGTTGTTGCCGGCAAAGACCTCGGGGAGCTTTTCTTCGTCCAGACCACCGTTCATGCCGCGCTCGGTGTACTTCTCACCGTCGACCACGATTTCACCCGAGAAGGCGACAAGGGCTTGCGCGCGTCCAAGCTTACCCATGTTCTGTGCCCGCAGCTCCTCATAGGCAAGGCGGTAGCGCACCGCTGCCTCGCGGCTCGAGGTGACGATCATAGCCTTGGCCTTGCCGCCCAGCTCTCCGACGATCGTCTGCAAAAAGTGATTGACCATAATAGTCAGGTTGCCTTTGACCGTTCTGTCATTGCAGGCAATGAGGTGCGCCATTTGGCGCTTTGCGGCCGCAGTCTTGAGCTTGGGGTCGTCGGGCACCGACTTCACGACCTTGCAGAACGTGTCGTAGGTCGTGTAGTTGGAGGTGACGTCGACGATGAATCCCTCCTCGATGGCTTGGCGCATGGAGTAAAGGTCAAAGGCCTCCTTCTTGCCCTCAGCGTTCAAGGTGCCAAACATGTCGAGCGTGCGCCCGGTGGGGGTGGCAGTAAAGCCGACAAGGGTGACGTTGCGCTGGCGACCCGAGCGGGCAATGTCCTCGCTTATGCGGCTTGCGACCTGGTCGATGGCCGAGGGCTCCTGCACGGCGATGTCGGAAAGCACCCCGTTGACGGCGGCCATGGTCTCGCCCGAGGTCGAGCCGTGCGCCTCGTCGATAAGCACGGCAAAATTCGCGCCGCTGCCGTCAAAGGCCCCGTTCTCAAGATTGAGGAACGTCGCCATGGTGCACACCACAATGCGGTATCCGCCTGCGAGCGCCCGGGCGAGCTTGCCCGATTTGCTCGTCTCTCCGTGGGAGTCGGTCAGCCCCTCTGAGTCGATGACCTTGATGGTGCCCGAGGCCTTGGCCATGTCGAGCACTGCGGCCTGCAGCTGGCGGTCCACCACAATACGGTCGGTGACGATAAGCACCTTGGAGAACAGCGGCGAGTCGTCCCCGTTGGCATAGAGGCTCGAGAGCTTGTGGGCAAGCCAGCAGATGGTGTTGGTCTTGCCCGAGCCCGCGCTGTGCTCAATAAGGTAGTCGCGTGTCGTGCGGTTGCGGCGGATGTCTTCGGTCACGCGCGTGACGGCGCGAAGCTGCTGGTAGCGCGGGAAGATCGGCCGCTCATTCGTCTTCTTTTGGCTCTTGCGGTCGCGAGCGTAGTAGACAAAGTCGTATATAAGCGAGAAAACCGTGTCTTTGGCTAGAACCTCTTCCCACAGGTAGGAGCTGGGGATACCGTCGCGGGTCACGGGGTTGCCGGCGCGTGTCTCGTGCGTGGCGCCCTCGACGCGCACGCCGCGATTGAAGGGCAGGAACTTGGAGTTGAGCCCCTTGAGCTCGGCGCACACATAAACGTTGTTTAGATCGACGGCAAAGTGCGCGAGCGCGCCGACCTTGGGCATGAGCAGGCGCGTGGTACAGTCGCGCTCTTCGCGGTACTGCTTAATCGCATCGCGGTAGTCCCAACCGGTGGCCGAGAGCTCACACTTGAGCTCGATGGTGAAGATCGCCAGGCCGTTGAGGAAGATGACGAGGTCGATGCGCTCGGTCCCTTTGTGGTAGACCTCTTTCATCACCGAGAGGATGTTCTTGTCGTAAAGCTCGCCGGCCACGCGGTCGAAGGTCGCGGCCGGGCGCGGGTAGACAAGGCTAAGCTCGATGCCCGAGTCAAAAGGTACGCCCTCCCAAATGACCTTGACCAAGCCGCGCTTGCCGATGCTATCGGCGATCTTGTTGAGGATGGTCTGGCGCGAGCCGCCGTTGTAGATGGCGTGCAGGCGCTCGAGTGCCTGGGGCTGTGTGTTTTCAAGGAACTCGAAGAGCAAGCCGGGGTCCATGGCCCGTATCGGGTCGTAGTGCAGCGTATAGTCGCGCTCGCGGTAGTGGTGGAGCTCAACCAGGCGATCGGCGATGTAACCCTGGAATTCAGGCTCGGTGACTGGGTTTTGTCCCATGCGGGGGCGTGTGTGTACGAGGATTGGCTCGTTGGTATCCATGGTTTAGCCTTCCTGAGAAACGCGGCGCTTGCCGGTGACGTACTCGTAGATAAGGGACTGGCGCCGCCGCTTGAGGACGTCGAGTTGTCGGCGCTTGGTGGCGATCACGGTGTCGATGGCGGCAGTGCGGGCGTCGAGGTAGTCGGCGATGACTGCTTGCTCCTGGCGTGGGGGAAGCAAGACGGGAAGCCTCTTAAGCAGTTGCTGTCCTAGCGAGGCGCGCGTAACAATCACCATCTCACGGGAGAAATACTTTCTCAGGTGTGGTGACCTGAAATAGTAGGAGCCAAAGCGGGGGTCAAGTCGTTTGTCTGACGGCCTAAATCTGATTAAGAAACCTGCGAACGTCGCGTCATCTATCGTCTCGAGGCAGGTTGACGCATAGGCAATCTCGTCAATCGTCTCAGAGGTGCGCGTGAAGAGAACATCCCCGTAGTGTACCGAATAGCGGTATCGCTCCTCAGCGGTGCTTTGAACTAAGCCGGAAGGAACGCATGGAAGCACACGGTTGTTATAGGCATCGCCGTAACTAACGAATGGGTAACCCGATCCAAACGATGACCCGTCTTTGCTGATTCCATTTTGGAAGGCGCCAAGGTAACCGAGAGGCTTCATTTCCCACCCCTGCGGGATGTCGCCGATCCAGTCGACTCCGCTGGGCTTGGTGGGGGCAGTGGGGTCCAGGCCGCGGGTCACCGCCTCGTGGATGACCGAGGCACGGTATCGCTCGAGTGTAGAGATCTGGGTTTCGAGTGTCGAAATCGCTCGTGCCATGGGTTCGACCAGTCCATTCAAGCGCTCGACGATAGCGGCTTCCTCTGGTCTGCCAATTAAAGGGAATGGCGTTTTCGAAACCTTATCCTTTGTGTAGTGAGAGGGGGGTCCGGACGAATAGTTGGACGCTTCGGCGTCCGGTTAGGAGTCCGCAT
>CAVKOL010000144.1:0-5922 GCA_963658035.1 Bacteroidaceae bacterium | reverse complement strand
AACACAAACCAAGGAGCCGCGCATGGTCACACGCGACGAGATGCTGCGCATAGCGCGGCGATACGACACGGTTGTGGCGCACGCTATGATGCGGGCGCTGGGGTACCAGGGGGTGCCCGAGAACCACCACCGCCACCGTAAGCGTGGGGGAGGGGAGCGCCGAGCCGTGGAGCGCGCGAGGTTCGCGGGCATGCGCTGGTGCTTCGCAAACCACGGCTCGCCGATGGACAGGCATTGAGCGCGAACCGCTATGCCAACGGGAGCGCCCGCCGCAAGGTGCGGGCGTGGCTCAAGGCGCAGGGCTTGCCGTGCCACATCTGCGGGCGGGCCATCGACTACACGTTGCCGGCGGGCCACCCGCTGAGCTTCGAGGTGGACGAGATCGTTCCGGTCAGCAAGGGCGGCTCGCCCATCGACCGCAGCAACGTCGCGCCCGCGCACCGCATCTGCAACGAGCGGCGCGGCAACAAGCCGCTGCGCAAGACAAACTCGAGAGCTGCGCAGGCTTCGAGCGACAAGAGACTAAGCGACACCGCAGACCAGAGGCCGAGCGCCTGCGGACCACGGGTTTTCGATCTCGGGACCGAGGACGGCACCGCCTTCTGAAGAGGGTGGGGGCATACCCTCCCCCCCGCCTCGGCGGCGCTCCCCCCGGCATTGAGCCTTTTTCAAAAATTCAGTTGAAGGTGCGGCAACCAAATCAATTGGCGATGGGAGCTGGTTTGCCATGGCGGCGCGTCTAAGCGAGATGGAGCGCGAGTACATCATCGAGAACTACGCGCAGCTTGGGGCCACGGAAACGGCCCGTCGTGTCGGCTGCGACCGAAGAACCGCGCAGCGCATCTGGGCCGAGTCTGGCAAAGAGAAAACGGCGCGGCAAGCACCTGCGGCAAAGCCAGAGCCGCAGACTAAGCTCGAGCGCCTTATAGAGCTTCGCGGAATCCTCCGCGCGGCCATGAACGACGCGCCCCCGCAGGCCATATCGAGCCTTGCCAGGGAGTACCGGGAGACGATAGACGAGATCAACAGGATGGAGGGCGGCAACGATGGGGACCCCGTCTCGAACGCCCTCGACTCCATCGCCGCGAGAATCGCCGCAAAGATGCCTGCCCCGTAGGCATGTGGCCCAGGAGCGCGGCGTCACGGACCTACTGGACGAGATTATCGACTTCGCCGCCCTCATCGGTTACGGGGTCGGCGAGTGGCAGAAGACGCCCCTGCGCGACTGGTCGCGCCTTGATGAGCGCGGTAAGTTCGTGCATCGCCGCTGCGGGCTTTCTGTCCCGCGCCAGGCGGGCAAGAGCCATGACGCGATTATCTGGGTGGCCTTCCTGGTCATGCAGCTCGGCTACAGCGTCCTGTGGACAGATCATAACTACAGCACCACGGGCGAGATGCTAAGGCGCTTCCGGAAAATTCTCGGCAAGCGCCGGGGAGACAAGGACGCGATCCCGGCCTTCAACAAGCGCATCTCGGATTCGACGGCCAGGACCTCACAGGAGGCCTACGAGTTCGTCAACGGCGGAGTGCTGTGCTTCTCGACAAGAACGGAATCGGCTTCCCTGGGCTACTCGTTCGACGTGATCGTCTACGACGAGGCGCAGCTCTTGACCTCGGTACACTCGCAGACGCTCAACCCCACCGTCACGCACTCGCCCCACGACAACAGCCAGCTTATCTATACCGGCACACCGACCCGCGCCGGATGCCCCGCCGACTGCTTCAAGGACATGCGCGAAGAGGCCTGGTCCGATTGCCCGGACGATGACCTGTGCTGGCTCGAGTACGGGGCCGAAGAGGTTGGCGACCCGTACGACGAGACCCGCTGGCCGCTCGTGAACCCTTCTCTTGCGGAAGGCCTTGTGTCGGTCGAAGGAATCCGCACGGGCGTCAGGGGCATGAAACACGACACCTTGGGTGTGGCTCAGGAATACCTGGGCTACTGGCTCCCGCCGATAAAGCAGGTCGACCCGCCGGTGATAGGCGAGAGCCTTTGGGCGAAGTCCGTAGTGGCCCGTCGGCCCGACCCCGGCCCCGGCGCGAAGGTTGCCTACGGCGTCAAGTTCAGCCCGGACGGCGCCTGCGTGGCCCTGGCCGTGGCCGAGAAATCGGAAGCCGGTCAAGTGCACCTCTCCCTGCCGTTCTGCGAGGGGATGGGCAAAGGCACGTCCTGGCTGGTCATGTGGCTCGCTGCCCGCGCTAAACGCGCGTGCTGCGTCTACGTGGACGGCAAGGCGGCGGCAGGCACCGTCTGCGCCGCCCTCGCCGCTCTCTGCATGCCCAAGGGCTACGTCGTGCGCTGCACAGCAGACGAGGCGACCACGGCCGCGAACCTGGTTTTGCAGGCAGCGCAGCAGTGCGAGGTCACGCACATCAAGAACGAGGCGTTAGACCTTTCTGCCGCGACCTCTGCCCGTCGCGCTATCGGCAAGGCTGGCGGGTGGGGCTTCGACGGTGAGAACGCGACCCCGATAGAAGCCTGCGGCCTCGCCCTGCTCGCGCTGCAGAACTCCAAGAGAAACCCGAACAAGAAAGCGAGGGTCAGCAAGTGACCATCAGCATCCCGTACGCCATCGCTTCCGCAGACGGGCTTTCAGACTCGCACCGCGAGACGGTTAAGTGCCTGCTCAACAACTGGCAGGCGCACTACCAGGGCAACATCCTCCGCGCCGACTACTACGAGGCGCACAACATGTTCAAGGACCTGGGCATCTCTGTGCCCGACTCGCTTAAGGACCTTGAGGTCGCGTGCGGTTGGGGCCACAAGTGCGTGGAGGTCATGCGCGACCACATCGCCTTCGACGGCTTCTCCGCACAGGACGATTCCGATTACGACGACCTGCTGCGGTCCATCGCCAAGCGAAACGTCATGTCGCCGCGCGTGGGCAAGGCCGTGAACTCGGCCCTCAAGTACTGCTTCAGCATGTGGGTGGTCACCGCCGACGAGGAAGGCCATGCCCGCATCAGCGCGTACCCGCCGACCCTGGCGACCGGCATCTGGGACGATGTCCACGAGCGCCTTGAGTCGGGCATGTTCGTCGTTCGCTTCGCCCGCGACCACGGCAGGCCCACGAACCGCCCCGACTGGGTGAACGTGATGCTGCCCGACTGCATGATCCGCATCCGCGAGGTGCGCCGGGGCGAGTGGGCCGCAGAGTACGTGCCGCACTCCCTGGGCGTCGTGCCCATGTTCGTCATGCCGCACAACCCCGACGACGACCGCCCGTTCGGCGTGTCGCGCATCTCGCCCGAGGTGCGCTGGCTCATCGACTGCGCCGTCCGCGCCAACGTGAACGAGGAAATCGCCGCAGCATTTGCCGCTTCCACGCAGAAGTACCTTCTTGGCACTGACGGTGACGCCTTCGCAGAGACCACGAAGTGGAACGCCTTCATCGGCTCCATCCTGGAAGTTTCGCTTAACTCGGAAGGTGGCACGCCGCAGTTCGGCCAGCTCACGCAACCGAGTATGCAGCCCATGACCGAGCATTTCGCCAATCTCTGCAAGCGCATGAGCGCGGCTACCGGCATCCACGTTGGGCAGTTCGGCATCATGAGCGACAACCCGAGCAGCGCAGAGGCCATCTACGCCGAGAACGAGCCGCTTATCCTCAAGTGCAAGAGCTTCATACGTGAAGCCAAGACTGCGCTGTCCCGCACTGCCACGGCCGCGTTGGCCACGGAATTGGGCGTGCTGTACGACGAGATGGAGGACGCCTTCGAGCTGTCCGTCCACTTCCTCAACCCGGCGATGCCCACCCTGGCGCAGCAGACCGACAGCTCCATCAAGATCGCCAGCGCCGTGGAGGGCTTCGCGGGCACGCCGACCTTCTGGCGTCTGAACGGCTTCGACGACGATGAGACGAGAACAGTCGATGCCGAGGTCAGGCGCAACAAGGCCAGCGCGGCACTTACGAGCTTCTTGTCCGGCGAGTCCCGCGCCGAGGGAGGCAACGATGCTTAGCTCCGAGCGTTTCGAGGCATATCGCAGCGCCCTGGACGAGGTCTCGTCTGGCGCGGCCGATTACCTAAAGGCCATCTTCGAGGAAGCCCGCAAGATGCACCCGGACTTGACCGTGGCCAAGTGGCGAGAGTTCGCCATCGCCGCCATGCAGGCGGCGGCAGAGACGTACGGGGACATGGGCGCGGAGTTGGCCTGCCGTCTGTACGATTCGCAGGTGGCCGCGTCCGGCTACAATGCCGCGACCATGCCCGCCGCCCTCGACCGCCAACGCGCCGAGAAGGTGGCCCGCTACCAGGCTGGCAAGCTCGTGGAAGGCGACTTCGAGGGCTTCGAGCGCGAGTGCGCGGCCTTCGTCTCGAACCACGTGCGAGAGTTCGCAAACTCGACCATGACCTACAACTGGGCGAGGTCCGCGCGGCAATCTTCCCGCTACCGGTCCGCCAGCGTGAAGGCAGGCCACGGCGGGGTACGCTTCGCCCGCGTGCCGCGCGGCGGGGAGACCTGCACTTTCTGTATCATGCTGGCTTCACGCGGGTTCGTCTACTGGTCGCGCGAGACGGCCGGCGAGTTCAACCACTACCACCGCAATTGCAGGTGCCTGGTCGTTCCCGACGACGGGAGCGGCGAGGTGGAGGGTTACGACTCGGGCGAGTGGTATGAACGATGGAAGGCGTACGAGGAGATAGATGCCTCGGGGGACTTTTCCTCTATTGAGAAAAAGTCGGCAAAAGGAATCGTTTACGGTAACCCGGCCGTGGCTCCGGTTGATGCGCTCGATAGTGTGCGCACGCTCTTCGGCGGTGACTCGAGAGTTCTGATGAGGCTTGGCGGGGTCTTAAGCAAAGAGACCGTGCCGTTGCCGAGCGGACGCGATGTGCCGAGCAGCAAATCGTCGGAGTTTGACGTTGTGACGCTTCCGAACGGAAGAAGGTTTCTGTTTAAGGCGGGCATGAATAGTCAAGCTCAGTCCCTGAGCGCCGCACAATTGCTATCTGCGTACGAGGCTCTTCCCGTGAAAATCACCGACCGTATGCAAACGGAAATATACATCGTCGATTATCAAAACCCTTGCGACGCCTACTGGAGGAAGCATTACAAAGGTTTCACTCGTAGCTACGCGACGGGTGGCGACGCAATCACGTTCTGGGCATATCCGATGCATGACGATGAATACCTACGGGGAACGCTATGCCATGAAACGGGCCATTACATTGATAAACAAATGGCCACGAACAAGGCCTACTACAGCGACGAGTCAGAGTGGCAAGACGCTATAACGCTCGATTACAGAAATTGCGGCCAAGCTCATCCGTCGAAGTATGCGGCCAATTCAAATGGCGAGGACTTCGCCGAGTCGGTCAAGGGGTATGCTTTGGACAAAGACTCGTTTGCCAAACGGTTTCCCACTCGCACGGGTATTCTTGATCGCATTTTTGGGGTGATCTAGTGGCTAGCACAGAGCGCGTTAATGAGCCGACGCCGGCGGGTGGAGACTATTCAGAGATTGTCTATTTCGACGATTACGGCAACGTGGTCGATTCGTCTTCGGCGACCAGGTGCGTCATTCGCGAGTGCAGGAAAGATGGCGCTGTTGTGGCTGAGACCTGGGGACTCTGCGAGAGTGAGTGATTTTGACCAGTCGAGAACTTAGTCAGACGCAACAAGCTCGCCTCGACGCGAACAAGGCCGAGGCCGTTAAGTTCCTTGAGTGGTTGGCCGCGAGCGACGCCGCGAAAATCGCGGAGCTCCGTCAAGATATCGAGGATATCGAGACGTTGTTGGGCGATCCGGTGGCGAACTGCGCGAAGATCATGAGAATCCGACGCAGCTACCAGGATTGACTCTAAACCGAACAACCAAATTGTTGAACCAAGGCATCCGCACGGGTGCCTTTTTTCATACCGAGAAACCGCCCCGCACGGGGCAAGCACGCCGCCGCACGGCGGCGAGGAAGGAGGGCG
>CAVKOL010000143.1:0-5937 GCA_963658035.1 Bacteroidaceae bacterium | reverse complement strand
GGGCGGAGTTGTGGTTGTAGATAAGGGCGATGCGGCCGCTCGAGAGCTTGGTCACGCCGATGCCGGAGTTGTTGTTGGGCAGCGGCGTCGGCACAGGCGCGGTCCAGGTGTCGCCGTAGTCGGCCGACTCGCTGCGGTACTTTGAGAACATCTACGGCATCACGGGCGCCGGAGAGGAAATTGCCCCGCTTGTCGCGAAGGTCGCGGCCATTCAGAAGCCCGTGATGCTCGAAGGCGAAATAGGCGTCGGCAAGGCGCAGATCGCGGCCCTGCTGTACCTAAACAGCAACAACTCGAGCCACCCGTTTGTGGTCATCGATTGCTCTTTGCTCATCGAGAAGAGCTGGGAATACCTGATGAACTCTCCAAGCTCGCCACTTTACGCCACAGGGGACACCATCTATTTCAAGGCCACCCAGACCCTCGACGCCGAACACGTGAGCCGTCTGCTCGACGTCATCCGCCGCAGCAACGCCGCACAGCGCAACCGGATCATCTTCTCGGCAAACGACGACGATCGGGGCGGGGAATCCGAGGCCGTCACCCGCATCGTCGAGTATCTCCACTGCCACGTGCTCGTCGCTCCCCCGCTGCGCGAGCGCGTCGACCTTAGGCAGGTAGCAATCGACTACCTAAAGAACGAGGCCGAGCGCACGGGGTCGCAGGCGCCCACCTTAAGCGACGAGGCCGTTGTGCTCCTGTGCAACCACACTTGGAGCCGAAACTATATCGAGCTCAGGCAGGTTCTCCAGTACTGCATGAACGCCGCGCCCGCCCGTTTCGTCGACGCGACCCTGGTCCGCGAGGCCATCGAGCGCGAGCGGGCAGCGAAGTTCTCGTCACTCTCAACGCCCGACTCCGCGACCTCCATCGACCTACTGCGCCCGCTCAAAGACACCGAGCGCCAAATCGTCCAAATGGTCGTCGACAAGCTCGGCGGCAACCAAACCGAGGCCGCGCGCGTGCTCGGCCTCTCTCGCACGACCCTCTGGCGCATGCTCAAATAAAAGACCAGGTGACAGGTTGCATCCCCGACGCCATATGATCCCCTGGCGCACGAAAAAACGCCCGGCTCCCATAGAGGAACCGGGCGTTTTGCAGGCATTAAAGCCGTGTAGGCGAGAAAACCTTACTGCACCTGGGCGATCATGGCCATGTTGGTGGAGGTGGTGTAGTCGCCCTGGCGCGGGGAGGTCTGGGGGTCACCGGCGGTGAGAACAACCAGGTCGCCGGCATCGACGACACCGTTGTCCTTGGCGGTGGTCAGCGCGTTGTACAGGGTGTTGGACAAAGAGCCCTGCTCGGTGGTGCGGAAACCGTAGACGCCCCAGTAGAAGCAGGTGCGACGGATGGCCTCCTCGGAGGGGGACATGGCGTACAGGGGCACCTTGGGACGGAACTTGGAGACCAGGCGAGCAGAACGGCCGGAGTGCGTGGGGACGATGATGCACTTAGCCTCAACGCGGTCGGCCATCTCGACGGCAGCGAAGCCGGTGGCGCCGTTGACGTTGCGCACGCCGCGACGGTCGTAGTAGTTCTTGTTCTCCTCGATGTACTTCTCGGTCTCCTTGCAGATCTCGGCCATGGTGCGCACGGCGTCGACCGGGTACTTACCGGCAGCGGTCTCGCCAGAGAGCATCACGCAGTCGGTGCCGTCGTAGACAGCGTTGGCGACGTCGTTGACCTCGGCGCGGGTCGGGCGGGGGTTACGCTGCATGGAGTCGAGCATCTGGGTAGCGGTGATGACCGGCTTGTAGTGCTCGGCGCACTTGCGGATGATGGTCTTCTGGATGTGGGGCACCTGAGCGGCAGGAACCTCGACGCCCAGGTCGCCACGGGCAACCATGATGCCGTCGGAGACGTGCAGGATCTCGTCGAAGTTCTCGACGCCAAGGGCGCTCTCGATCTTGGGGAAAATCTGGACGTGCGGGGCGCCCATCTCGGTGCAGATCTGACGGATGCCCTCGACGGCGGCGGCGTCGCGGATGAAGGAAGCGGCGATGGCGTCGATGCCAAGCTCGCAGCCAAACATGATGTCGGCGCGGTCCTGAGCGGTGACGGAAGGCAGGCCGATGTTGACGTTGGGGATGTTGACGCCCTTGCGCTCGCCGATCTGGCCGCCGTTGGTCACGACGCAGTGCATGTCCTGGCCCTCGACGTGGTCGACCTCAAGGCCAACCAGGCCGTCGTCGATAAGGATGACGGAGCCCTTGGTGACCTCGGAGGGAAGCTCCAGGTAGTCAAGGGAGATGTGCTCGGCGGTGCCGTGGAAGTCCTCGGAGGTAGCCTGGGCGGTCACGACGATCTTGTCGCCGGTGTTGACGGTGACCTTCTGGCCGTCGACCAAAAGGCCGGTGCGGACCTCGGGGCCCTTGGTGTCAAGAAGGATGGCCACGGGGATGGACAGCTCGCGGGAGATGGAGCGGACCTTCTCGATCATAGAGCGGTGGTACTCGTGGGAGCCGTGGGAGAAGTTGAAGCGGGCGACGTTCATTCCGTGCAAGATAAGCTGGCGCAGGACCTCCTCATCCTCGGTGGCAGGACCCATGGTGCACACAATCTTTGTCTTCTTGCTGAATGCCATCAATAACCTCTTTCTGTCGGTATCGGTAAACGCCCCGGTCATGCGGCCGGGGCGCCAAATTAACAAACTACAGAGCGGTCAACGAAATCGGTGCCGTTGGCGTAAGCCTGGGCGTTGTCCAGGGTGACGCGGGCAATCTCGCCCAGGGCCTCCTTGGTGAAGAACGCCTGGTGAGACGTCATGACCACGTTGGGGAAGGAGCACAGGCGAGAAGTGACGGAGTCGATGATCTCGCCGGCGCGGTCCTGATAGACGTTGGGGCCTTCCTCATCGTAGACGTCCAGGCCGGCGGCGCCGATCTTGCCGGAGAGAATGCCGCGGATAAGGGCCTGGGTGTCAACGAGGCCGCCGCGACCGGTGTTGACGAAGATGACGCCGTCCTTCATCTTGGCGATGGACTCGTCGCAGATCATGTGGCGGCTCTCCTCGTTAAGGAAGGCGTGCAGCGAGATGAGGTCGCTGCGACGGTAAAGCTCGTCGTAGTCGACGTACTCGTCCACGACGCCGTCGTCCACGAGCTTCTGGTTGGGGTACAGGTCGGAGCCCAGGACGGTCATGCCAAAGCCCTTGCAGATGCGGCAAAGGGCGGCGCCGATGCGGCCGGTGCCGATAATGCCGGCGGTCTTGCCATAGAGCGTCTCGCCGACAAGGCCCTCAAGGTTGAAGTCGTTGTCGCGAACACGGTTGTAGCCCTTGTGGATGCGGCGGTTGGCGCAAAGGGCCAGGCCCATGGCGTGCTCGGCGATGGCCTCGGGAGAGTAAGCGGGAACGCGGGTGACCTTGAGGCCCAGGTCCTGGGCCACGGGCACGTTGACGGCGTCGAAGCCGGCGCAGCGCATGAGAACGAGCTTGACGCCAAAGCCGGCCAGGATCTCAAGGGTCATGGCGCCGGCGTCGGCGTTGACGAAGGCGCAGACGGCGTCATAGCCGCGGGCCAGGGCAGCGGTCATGGGAGTGAGGTTGGACTCAATGAAGTCGATCTTGATTTCCGGGTAGCTCTTGAGCTCCTGAGTAAAGGAATCTCGGTCGTAGCTCGCGGTGCCGTAAAACAGAATCTTCATTGCGCTGTCCCTTCGCAGTCATACTTTTTGGCGTGCCTTTTCAAACGCCTAACCTCTGACGGATGACAGTATAAAACAGGTGAGCGGTAAAGATAAACGGGATAAACGGTATTAAATGGGTTTCGCGAAGGTTTATCACGCACGTACCGAACATTTAAGTTTGTCGTACGAGGGCCTCACCAAACCGCGCCGCAGGCCATGGGCGCCGCTTACAGAAGAGGTGCCAAGGGCGGGCCGCGACCTTATATATACTCGGGAGGTCCGACCGTCGAAAGGACTTCTTATGAGCTGGTTCGAGCCCTCTTTTGCTTATCAGATCTATCCCCTGGGACTTTGCGGGGCGCCGTACGAGAACGACGGCGTGGTGGCTCACCGCCTGCGAAAGCTTGTGGACGACGGCTGGGTGGACCACATGAAGAAGCTGGGCGTCACGTGCCTGATCTTGAACCCCGTGTTCGACAGCCTGTCGCACGGCTACGACACCAGCGATTACACAAAGGTCGACTGTCGCCTGGGCACCAACGAGGACCTGGCAGAGCTTGTGGCCGCCTGCCACGCGGCGGGGATCCGGGTTCTTCTCGACGCCGTCTTTAACCACGTGGGCCGCGGTTTTTGGGCCTTCCAAGACGTACGCGAGAAGCGCGACCGGTCGCCCTACGCCGCCTGGTTCAACATCGACTGGGGCGGCAACACCGAGTACGACGACGGCTTCTCGTACGCCACGTGGCAGGGCGTCCCCTACCTGATCAAGCTCAACCACGGCTGCTTTGACCTCAACGACTACCTGGTTGACGTCATCCGCGGCTGGGTGCGCGACTTCGATATCGACGGTCTGCGCCTGGACGTGGCCTACTGCTTAGAGCCCGGCTTCATCGGTTACCTGCGCCGCATTGCCAACGAGATCTCCCAAGAGCGCGGCGAGAAGTTCCTGCTGTTGGGCGAGACCATGTTTGGCGACTACAACCGCTGGATGGGAGACGACCTGTGCGACACCGTGACCAACTACGAGTGCTACAAGGGGCTGTGGTCGTCGATGAACGCGGCCAACATGCACGAGGTGGCCTACGCGCTCGAGCGCCAGAGCGGCTCGCACCCCTGGGACCTCTACACCGGCAAGCACCTGCTGGACTTCGTCGACAACCACGACGTGCCGCGCATCGCCACGCAGCTTGAGGACAAGGCACAGCTGCGGCCCCTGTACGGCCTGCTGTTTGGCATGGCGGGCGTGCCGTGCGTCTACTACGGCAGCGAGTGGGGCATCGAGGGCGAGCAGAAGTTTGGCGACCACGAGCTGCGGCCCGCGCTCGACGCGCCGGAGTGGAACGAGCTCACAGGCTGGATTCGCGACCTGGCGGCAGCGCGCGCAGGCAGCCAGGCCATCGTATGGGGCAGCTACGAGCAGCTGGCCGTCACCCCGCAGCAGCTGGCGTTTCTCCGCGCGGTGAACGGCGAGCGGGTGGTCGTGGCCGTCAACGCCGCCGGGCAGGCGGCGCGCGTGGGCTTCGACGCCGGGGCCGCGGGCGGCGTCGATTTGATAAGCGGCCAGGCCGTTGAGTTCGACGGCGGGGCCGAGCTTGCACCCTACTCGGCCTACTACTGGAAACTTGCTTAAGGCTGTGCGGGTGTAAAGTGTTTCTCGGCATCAAAATCACAACGAAAGGAATGCCATGATCTACGACGCGCTTTGCGATATCGAGGCCTACCGCGGCCTTAACAAGAACCTCGACACCTTAATCGACTGGTTTGCCAGCAACGACCCCGCCGACCTGCCCCTGGGCAAGACCTTGATCGACGGCGAGAAGGTCTTTGCCAACACGATGGAGGCCAAGACCAAGCTGCCCCAAAACGGTCGCTTTGAGGCCCACCGCAAGTACATTGACCTGCAGATGGACCTCGAGGGCGTCGAGGACTTCGCCACCACTCGCGGAGGCCTTGAGCCCTTGACCGAGTTCGACGTTGAGGGCGACAAGGGCTTTTGGAAGGCCGCCGAGGGCAACGACGACATCTTGGTGGGCACTCTGGGCAAGGGCCGCTTCGCGATCTTCATGACCGGCGAGCCCCACATGCCCAACCTCGTCCACGGCGACGCCGAGGTGGGCCCGCTCAAGAAGATCTGCTTCAAGATCTTGGCCGAGTAGGCAGGCGAGAAGGGCTTCTCCCCTCTTCGACGAGCTTCTTGCTACAAAAACGCGGTCCGGGCGCAGGAATATTGCGCCCGGACCGCTGTTTTGTAGCAAACGGACCTCAAATCAGCGCCCGACCTTCGATTTTGTAGCGAGAAGCCCTTCTCAC
>CAVKOL010000142.1:0-6024 GCA_963658035.1 Bacteroidaceae bacterium | reverse complement strand
CCTTGTAGTACCAGCCCTTGAAGGTGAAGCCATCCTTCTTGGGAACGGGCAGCTCGCCCAGAGTGGAGCCGTAGGAGGTGACGCGGCGGTAGACGCCGTCCTCCCCCACGGTGTCGCCGCTCAGGATGGCGCCATCGACCGTGCCGCCGCCCAAATCGAACGCGACCAGGTAGTCGTTGCGATCGAAGTTGGCGACGTAGACCTTGTTCTCGGTGATTTTGTCGTTGTAGTCAAAAAGCGTGCCGTCCGCATACCAGCCGGTAAAGGTGTAGCCGGTAAGGGTCGGATCGGCGGGAACGACGTTCTCGGGCAGGGTGGCGCCATAGCTAACCGAGAAGGTCTTGGAGCTCTGGCCCCTCGCCATGAAGGTGACATAGGCCGACTCGAGGGTCCACTTGGAGTAGAGGGTCACCTCGGTCTTCTCGCCCGTGAGTTGGATGGGGAACGTGGCCTTCTGGGTCTTCTGGGCGTCGGTGTACCAGCCCTCGAACTTGTAGCCCTCCTTGTTGTACACAAGGCCAGAGGCGTTGGTCGAGGGGTCGCCGGGGTCCGTCACCGTACCGGCGTCGTCATCGTCGAAGAAGTCGGCACCGATCGTCTGGTCGCCGTCCATGTAGTAGACGGCGCGGACGGTGCCCTTGGCGTCCTCGTACTGCGGGTAGAGCGTGACGTCGGCGGCGGCCGCGTCGCCGTCGGCCACGGGCTTCTCGCCGGCCTCGTCGTAAGACCAGCACTTGAAGACCTTGCCCTCAACCTGAACCTGCGGCACCGGGGTGGTGTTGATGGCGCTGCCGTACACCACGGAGCGCGTGTAGGACTTGCCGTCCTCGTAGTAGTTTGCGTACGTGACGTCGACATGGTTATCGAGAAGGAACATCTTGGTCGTGATGACCAGGTTGCCGTCCTTGTCGGTCGTGACGTTGGCGAGGCGGCCGCTGCCGTCCTCCTCGATGGTGACCGGGACCGTCACGCCCTTGAGCTGCGCGTTCACGGTGATCTTGGATCCGGTGGGCAGCGAGTCCGAGCCGTCCTTGGCCACGTAGACCACGCCGACGTCGTCAAGTGCCTTCTTGCTGACGGTGATCTGGTAGTAAGCGCCCACGGAGTAGCCCGTGGTCATGGCCTTGACCTTGCGGGTGTCGACCTTGATGTAAGAGACGTCAGCCTCGTGGCTCTTGCCGCTGCAGTCAACGATGGACAGGCCCCCAACGGCCGCACCGCCAGCGGTCGCGTATTCGCTGCTGGCGCTGGCCTTGAGGTCGCTAAAGGAGGTGTCCTCGAAAACATCGAGGTCAATGGTCTCGATCACGTTGGAATAGACGGCCGTGACCGTGTAGGAGCTGGCCAAAGCGGTGCCAAACTTGGCGTACTTCTCGTCGTCTTCTTCCGAGGAGGGGTACACCTTGGTAGTGCTGTCGCCCCTGCCGTTGAAGCCCTCGACCAGCCAGTACTCGGGGTTGCCCCAGTCGCTGGACCTGAGGATCAGCTCGTCACCGCGGCGGTAGGTCTTGGTGGCGGACTTGGTGCCGCCCGCGGTCTTCACCGTAACGGTGATCGTCGAGACGGCTTTGTCCTCGCCAGCGTCCAGGTTAAGCGACGAGCCGGCAAAGCTTACATGATAGTTGGCGGCGTCATCGGCATAGAGGATCTTGTCCCGGTTGCTGTAGCCCTTGATCTGATTGGTGAGGGCGGCGTCGCCTTCCCCGGTGATCGCGCGGCCAGCGCCGTCCTTGATCTTCTCGGTGCTAAAGCCGATGCGGCTGCCGGTCGAGAGGCCGGACGCGGCCCCCGCGAGGAAGGAGCCCTCGCAGAGATAGAGGTTGCTAACCTTCAAGTTGACGCCCGTGCCCTGCGTGTTGTTCTCGATGATGACCCTGTCGCCGAGCTGCGTCGCACCCATGGAGGAGTGGGTCGCCGATTTGACCTGGTCGGAATAGTAGAAGCCGCCGCCGGCCTCGTTGGCGTGGTTGTTGAGCACGTAGGCGTTCTTGAGGGAGCCGCCGCGGCTGCCGTAGATGCCGCCGCCGCACTTGAAAGCGGTGTTGTTCTTGACGATGGCGTCGTCGGAGTCGAAGTTAAGGTAGGTGGTTGAGTAATAGTGGATGCCGCCGCCGTTGGTGGCGGTGTTGCCGCTCACGACGGTGGCGTCGCCCAGGGAGACGGTGACCGGGTCAGTGTAGCCGCCGTAATTGATGGGGTGCGCGCACGCGATGCCGCCTCCGTTGACAGAAGCGCTGTTGTTGGTGATGCCGGTCGAGCCGTAGGTGGTGAGCTTGTCCAAAGAGACCAGGTAGACGCCGCCGCCCGAGCCGCTGACGGTGTTGTTGTCGATGAGGGTGTCGCGCAAGGTGATCTGGGAGCCCATCTTAAAGGAGGCAATACCGCCACCCGAGCCGCCGGCCTGGTTGCCAGAGATCACGGAGTTGCACACATTGACCGTGGGGCCCTTATCGGACAAGTAAGCCCCCTCTGTTTCGGCCTGGCGCAAGGCGATGGCGGCGCCGTCCAAGCCCGTACAGTTGTTCAAGAGAGAAGAATCGTTGATGTCGATTGCGGTGTTGTAGCCCTTGTCGCAGATGCCGCCGCCGGTCACCCTGCTGGAGTTGTTGCTGATATTGCTGTTGTTGGAAAGCTTGATCTCGCAGCCGTTGGCCTGCTCCTTAACAAAGACGCCGCCGCCGCAACTCATGGCGTGGTTGTACATGACCTTGGCGTTGTTCATGGTGAGCTTGGCCTTGTCGCCCAGAAGCGAGATGCCGCCGCCGTAGCCCCACCAACCGGAGTACGTGTCGGCGATGTTGCCCGCGACGGTGACGTTGGAGAGGTTGAGCGTGGCGCCTGCCATGACGGTGATGCCGCCGGCGCCGTCCTTATCGTGGGTGGCGCCACCGGTGATCAGGCCACCGTCAATCGGGTTGTCCCCGCGGTCGACGCTGGCCTTCCAAAAGTGCTCGTTGTCGTAGAAGTAGCCGGGGTGCTCGCGGGAGGCCTCGTCAATCCCCGAACCACCGTCGATGTTGACGGTGGCGCCCCTGTAAACCATGATGACCTCGCCGTAGCTCTTGCCGCTCCACTTCCCGTTGGCCTCGGCCTCGTCGCGGTTGATCATGTGGCCGTGGAGGTTGATGTTGTAGGTGACGCCCGATTTCTGGAACTTGAGACGGCCGTAGTCCTTGGTGTTCCAATCGGTCATCAGGTCGATCGTGATGTTGGACTCGTGCAGCGAGTCTTCGCGCGTGGAGGCCATGTCGCTGATGCAATCCATGGCGTCCTTGACGCTGTGCGCGTAGTACCAGTGACCGTCATGGTCGTTGCCCGTGACCTTGGCCACGGCGTCCGACGCGTCCTGGTCGTAGGCATAGGCGCTCGTGGGACTTGCCGCGACGCACGCGAAAGTGAAGGCCAGGGCAAACAGAACGAATGCCGCGACCCTTGCGCGAAGGCCGCTGCGGGTGGAGGCATCTCTCATGATGGACTCCCCTCTCTTTTCGTGCGGTGTGCGATTTGCTGGTTTCGCAGGGTGAACGTTATGCCAATCGTACTAGGACACCTTGTTGCTTTTGGGTGAGATTCAGGTAAAACTCGTTTTTAATGATGCCCAGATAAACCCGATACAATCGATATCGAACTCGCGTCGAAATAAGGTTGGAAGCTTCTATGGATATGTGCACTCTTGGCATCTGCGGCTGCGTAGCCGCGGTTCTTTTGGGCATCGCGGCCTGGTTTATGGCCAAGCAGCAGCCCAACCGCATCGCCAACGGCTTTGTGATCGAGGTTGCGCTGCTCACGCTGGTGGACGGCATCGCGTACTACTCGTGGGGTCTGCAGATGACCGACGACCCCGGGGTGATCAACGAGAGCCTCTTGGGCAGCCTCGTGACGCTGGTCTACTTCGCAAAGCTGCTGGTATACGCCGTGCTGGGCGTGGCGCTTATCGCCAACGGCATCTATACCGTGCGCCGCGAGGGCAAAAGCCTGACGCACGTGCTGCCGCTTGCCTGGGGCGTTCTGCTGCTGTTCGACGTCTACTGGTTCTTGTTTGGCCTGGGTGCGGGTTCCAGCGGCTCGGAGTTGTTTACCGACATCGTGACGATTGTGTCTTTGATGCTCGACTACGTGCCGTTTGCCCTTGTGGGCGCTTGGTTTTCTAACGACATCTGCTACAAGTCGAAGAAGGCACCCGAGACCGAGTACATCATCGTCTTGGGCTGCGGCCTGTTTAAGGACGGCACCGTGACGCCGCTGCTGCGCGGCCGGCTGGACGCGGCTATCGCGGCCTGGGAGGCCGGCGGGCGGGCGGCCAAGATCATCACCTCGGGTGGCCAGGGCGCCGACGAGGTCATCTCGGAGTCGCAGGCCATGGCCAACTACCTGCTGTCTTGTGGGGTTCCCTCCGACGCGATCTTGCTCGAGGACAAGTCGACCACGACCGAGGAGAACCTGGCTTTCTCGCAGGCCATCATGGAGGCACGCGGCGGGGCCTCCCACTGCACGATCGCCACCAGCTCGTATCACTGCCTGCGCGCGGCCATGTTTGCGCGCCGCGCCAACATGGACGTGAGCTGCGTGGGCGGCCGCACCGCCGGCTTCTACTACCCGGCGGCGTTCTTCCGCGAGTACGTGGCGCTGATCGTGCGCAACCGCTACGCCGTGGCGGTGTTCTTCGCCGTGGTTGTGGTGCGCTACGTCCTGCTGTACCTGGGCATTCTTCCGCAGTCGATCTTCTAGGGCGGGCGGCGGCCGCAAAGCAACGCCGTCACGCCCCCACTCGACAAATGGAATTCCAGAAATGGGACGCAGTCCAGCATTTTGTCGAGTAGACCCCAGTTTTGGCCTTGCGCCAACTGGGGTTTTATCGCTTCAAACGCGCGCCTACCCAAGATTTCGCGTTACTGCGTCCCATTTCTGGCTTTTGCTCCATTCGGATGCCTGCAGAGTAACGCAAAGACGGGCCCGCCTGGCATCTGGTGCCAGGCGGGCCCGAAATCTTTAGACCGTATGCGAGAAGACCCTAGCGAACCACGTAGACCACGGCGCCGTAAGGCGGCAGGTCAACGGTGCGGGCCAGCTCGGCGGGTGCGGCGTCCTCGTTGGAGATGACCAGCTCGCTGGCGTCCCACTCCACGTCGCCGGGCAGGGTAAACGACACGTCGGCGTCGGTGAAGTTGCACAGCACAACCAGTGTCTCGTCCTCGGCACGGCGCAGGTAGGCGTAAACTTTCTCGTCTGCCGGGGCCAGGTCGACATAGGCGCCGTCGGTCACCGACGCGCGCTCGTGGCGAATCTCGATCAGGCGCTTGTAGAAGTAGTAGACCGAGTTGGGGTCTGCCAGCGCGGCCTCAACATTGATGTGGTCGCAGTTGGGGTTGGCCTCGATCCAGGGCTCGCCCTCGGTGAAACCGGCCGCGTGACCTGCGTTCCATTGCATGGGCGTGCGCGCATTGTCGCGCGACTTCAAGTGGAGAAGCTCCAGTGTGTCGGCAGCCGTAAAGCCCTTGCGCTCGGTAAAGTCGCGGAAGGTATCCAGCGCCTCGACGTCGCGGTACTGCTCGATGGAGGTGAAGTAGGGGTTGATCATGCCGATCTCTTCGCCCTCGTAGACATAGGGAGTACCCTGCATGAAGTGCAGGCACACGCCCAGCATCTTCGCAGACTTCTCGCGCCACTGCTCGGACTCGTTGCCAAAGCGGGTGACCGCGCGGGCCTGGTCGTGGTTTGACCAGTAGAGGCTGTTCCAGCCGCCGCACGCGGCCATCTTGTCCTGCCACTCGCCCATCACAAGCTTAAGATCGGGCAGGTAGACGCGGTTGAGCGCGTACTTTCCGTTCTCGTCGTAGTCCAGGTGCATGTGGTCAAAGTGGAAGACCATGTCCAGCTCGCCACGACCCGCGCCCACGTAATCCATGGCCTGGTCGGCCGAGGTGTGCGGCGCCTCGCCCACGGTCATGATGCCCGGATACTTGGACAGAACCTCGCGGTTCATCTCCTGCAGGTACTCGTGCACGTGCGGGCCCGTGGCGCAAC